>JADGRC010000419.1 GCA_017881245.1 Pseudomonadota bacterium | reverse complement strand
GTCTACATCTTGATCTTGCCCGCGTGGGGCATCGCCAGCGATCTGCTGTCGTTCTTCGCCCGCAAACCGGCCTACGGATACAAGGTCACCGTGTGGTCCCTGATCGCGATCGTGATCCTGTCGGGCGTGGTCTACGGCCACCACATGTTCGTCACCGGAATGAGTCCGATGCTGGGCGAGAGCTTCATGTTGTTGACGATGATCATCTCGGTGCCGGCGGTGATGATGGGCGTCGGGTGGCTCGGCACCGTCTGGCGCGGCGCGCTCCGCATGACGACTCCCATGTTGTTCGCGCTGGGCCTGGTCTTCGTTTTTGGACTGGGTGGATTCACCGGGTTGTTCCTGGCCGACATCCTGGCCGACGTTTATTTGCATGACACGTTCTTTGTCGTCGGACACTTTCACCTGACGATGTCGGCGGCGGTGCTGCTAGGCGCGTTCGCGGCGATCTATTTTTGGTTTCCGAAGATGTTCGGGCGCATGCTGAATGAGCCGCTCGGCAAGGCGCATTTCGCGCTCACGTTGAGCACGATCATCATCACGTTCGGCGGACAATTGCTGCTCGGGTACGCGGGCATGCAGCGGCGACTGCCGGATCCTTCCGCCTACGCGTTCCTGCGCCCGCTGATCCCGCTCAATCGTCTGGTCTCGAACGCGGCGTTCGTCATGGGCGCGGCGCAGGTCCTGTTCGTCGTGAATTTCTTCTACAGTCTGTTTCGTGGGCCGCGCGCCTCGGCCAACCCCTGGGAGGTCGGCACGCTGGAATGGACGGTCCCATCGCCGCCACCGCATCACAATTTCGATCGCATACCCGAGGTGTTCGTGGGTCCGCACGAACTCGGTCATCCATCCGTGATACAGAAATTGGGGCGGGACTTCCTGTCCCAGACCGAGAAGATTCCGGAATGAACGGGATTGCGAATGTGGGCGGCGGCGTGGGCGTGGACGTGGGCATGGGAGGCGGCGACGCGAACGTAGACCTGGGTGGCGGTGGCGCCGTGGGTGGAATTCATGACGGGCGCATCGGAGGCGGGACGGTGGGCGAGACCGAGGCGGAGAACCGTGCCACTGTATCAGTGGGTATGGCCGTCACGCTCGGGGCTCTGACGATGACGTTCGCCGCGGTGCTACTCGCGTACGCGATCGTACGCGCGCAGGCGCCGGCGTGGCCGCCGCCTGGGGAGCGGGGTCCACCGTCGGCGTGGCCCTGGCCGATTGCCGCGACGGTTGTGGTACTGGCAGGGAGCGTGGCCATGTTCATGGCGGAACGACAAAGGCGGCCGCAACGGACATTGGCGGGCACGGTCGGGCCGTCCGCCAGATTGACGCGCGCACTGATCGGCGCGGCGGCGGCGGGCGGCACCTTCATCGTCATTCAGACGACCGCCTGGATCTGGTTGACGAGGGCCGGGTTCCGCCCCGACAGCGGCATCGTCGCGTCGGTGATCTACGCCCTGACGATGTTCCACGCGCTGCACGCGCTCGCCGCCCTCGTCGCGCTGACGCCGTTGTTGATACGCGCGGCACGGCGCCGGCCGATTCCGCGGTCCGCGTTGACGGCCGTGTCATCCTTCTGGCATCTGGTGACGATCGTCTGGATTGTGGTTTTTCTCGCGGTCTTCGTGGCATGAGTCGTCTCGATATTCACACCGTCGCCTTGCTAGCCTGCCTGCTCTTCGCCGGGCTCGCGTGCCAGCGTTCGGCCGCATCGCCAAGAACGGAGCGCGCGCAAGTGCTGGGGGGGCGACCGATCTCTGCCGAGCAACTTGGGCGGGGCCGGGATGCCTACACGCACTACTGCCGTGCCTGCCATGGCGACGCGGGCGACGGCGCGGGGATATCGGCGCGCGGCCTGCAACCGCCGCCGCGCGATCTGCGCCTCGGTGTCTACAAGTTCGCCGCGGTGTCGGCGGGCCAACTCCCGAACGACGCCGATTTTCACCGCATCATCAAGGGTGGGCTGCACGGCACGGCGATGCTGGCGTGGGACGTGCCCGACGCGCAGCTCGACGATCTCATTCAGTACGTCAAATCGTTCTCCCCGCGTTGGCGAGCCGAGATCCCAGGGGTGCAGATCGTCTTGTCACCGGATCCGTGGCTCGACCGCGAACAGGCGGCGATCGAGCGTGGGAAGCGCGTCTATCACGGTCTTGCCCAGTGCGCCGTCGCCTGCCACCCGGCTTACGTCACGCGCGCGGAGATCTTCGCCTTCACGCAAGAGCTAACCCGAATGCGCATCGAGGAATTCCGGGCGAACTTGTACGCCCCCGTCCCGAAGCCCAGCGACTACGGCTTTGGGATTGTCCCCACTGACTTCACGTTCAATCCCCTGCGCGCCGGAGACAGCACCGCGGAAATCGCGCGCACGGTGGCCGCGGGAATCGGCGGCACCGCCATGCCGACGTGGAAAGACGTCCTGCCCGATATCGATCTGTGGGCGATCGCTCACTACGTTCGCTCGCTGGTATTACTGCGCAACACGCCCGAGAGCGACGCGCTCCATCAGCGCCTGCTGACCCAGCCGGATTGGACTCCGCCACCGATTCCCGACGCCGGTCCCGCCGACGCCGTCGACGGGGCCCGCGTCCCACAATGATGAAGGACGACCCGCGTCGGCACGGCACGACGATGCTGGCGTGGGACGTCCCCGAGGCGCAGCTCGACGATCTCGGGCGAACTTGTACGCCCCCGTCCCGAGGCCCAGCGACTATGGGTTCGGGATTGTGCCCACCGACTTCACGTCCAACCCCCTGCGCGCCGGAGACCTCGCGTGACAAACGCCAAATGCCTGTCCATGCTTGCCGCCATGTCTATCATGCGAGCCGTGCAGGTGTCCCGCCCCGGCGGTCCCTTCGAGCTGGTAGAGAGGCCCGTCCCGGCGCCGGGCCCAGGCATGGTGCTGGTAAAGGTGGAGGCGTGCGGCATCTGCCACAGTGACGTGCTCATCAAGGAAGGGCACATTCCCATCCCCTATCCGCGCGTGCCCGGCCACGAGATCGCGGGGGTTGTCGCGGCGCTGGGCGCGAGTGTCGGCAACTGGACCATCGGCCAGCGCGTGGGCATCGGCTGGAACGGGGGCTACTGCGGTATCTGTCCCTCGTGCCGGCGCGGCGAACTGTTCGCCTGCGTGACGAGGCAGATCACGGGGCTGACCAGCGACGGAGGATACGCAGAGTATGTCGTGGCGCCCGCCTCAGCGCTCGCGTCGATCCCGCCCGAGCTGACCGCCGTCGAGGCGGCGCCGTTGATGTGCGCAGGCATCACGACCTTCAACGCCCTCCGAAACGCTGGTGCGCGCCCGGGCGACCTGGTGGCGATCCTGGGCCTTGGCGGCCTGGGCCACCTGGGCGTCCAGTTCGCGGCGAAGATGGGTTACCGCACGGTCGCCGTCGCGCGCGGTGCCGAAAAAGGCGCGCTTGCCCAGAAGCTCGGCGCCTGGCGCTACATCGACAGCACGCAGAGCGATTCGGCCGCCGAACTGCAGAAGCTCGGCGGCGCCAAGGTCGTGCTCGCGACGGTGACCGACGGGGCGGCGATCTCGGCGGTGCAGGCCGGCGTGGGCGTGAACGGCACGTTGATGATTCTGGCCGGCATCCCGAGCATGACCATCTCCACCATGCCAATGTTCGGGCGCCAGTCGATCCGTGGCTGGTACTCCGGCACGGCCCTCGACTCCGAGGACACCATGGCCTTCAGCGCGATGGCCGGCGTCCGCTCGATGAACGAGGTTTTCCCCCTCGACCAAGTCGCCACCGCCTACGAACGCATGTTGAGTGGCAGCGCCCGCTTCCGCGTCGTCCTCAGCGTCGCGAAGTGACCGCCGGTTTAGATGGATGGCCAGCGCGGACGAACTGCGGGAGTACGTGCGTCGTGACTGGGGATTCCTCGCCCGGGCCGCGCTGGTATCTGTTCGGCGCACAGGCGGTCCTGACCGAGGATGTTGACGTCACAGTAAAGGCGGACGCGGTGCAACTTCCCGGCCTCGTCGCCGCGCTTGGGCGGGCCGGCTTCATCCCGCTCGCCCTTCAATGCCTCTTCCGAACCCGAAGCGCGAGCATGACAAACCCGAGCAGCGCCAATTCAGGGTAGCTCCGGGTCTCGCCCTGGAAAACGCGACAGGAGCAGCCGCCGGCCTGGGCTGCGCCGTTTGCCGGAGTTCCCCTCGCGCTGGCACTGCCCCCAGCTCCGACCGCGCCAGGATTGGCGACACCGCCGCTTGCAGACTGTCCGCCAGTTCCCACGGCCCCAGCGGTGGCGCCGCTGTTGCCGGTTCCCACGCCGCCGCCCGTTCCGCTGCCTCCAGTCGCGGCGCCCGTCACGCCCCCACTTGCCACGGCGCCGCCGGCTCCTGTCATGCCGCCGGTTCCTCTCATGCCACCACTTCCCGGTGCGTCGCGAGCGTCGACGGGAGGGAGGCCTGCGTCGACCGAATTTGGAGTTCCGGCGTCGGCCGTATCGGGCGGCATCGTGGCGCCGCCCGGGCAAGCGAGATCGGCCTGCTCGTTCAGGTATTCCTCGACGTTGGTGTAGCCATCGCCGTTGCTGTCGCCATTGCCGTCGCTGGCGCTCTTGGGGTCGAGTCCATGCGCGGTCTCCCAGGCATCCGGCATGCCGTCGCCGTCGGTGTCAAATCCCGCTGGTCGCGTCACCTGTGTCACGGCAGGTTGACCGCCCACGTCGCTTTCGTTGGCGATGATGGCCCCTTTTGTTCCGAGCGAGGCAAGTTGGGCGATCAAGCGCAGCTCGACCGCATCCCGGTGCTGGCAGGTCCCAGCCTGGGCCATCACGCGCGCATAGGCACCCTCCGCGCTTAGCACCGTGACGGGCACGGGAGGCTTGCTGTGCGCCGCGGTCTCGAACGTCGGTGGCGAGGTGCCCGCAAAATCCGCGTTGACCACCGCCCTTCCATTGAGTTGGCCGTCCTTGTTCACATCCACCATGTTGCCGGTTTGGTAGGCGTGGTCGGTGTCGGTGTAGAAGGTGAAGAAATTCGCGACGGCCGCCGGCCCAGCAATCAGATAGTTGCCAACGTAGTCCTCGTACCAGGCCGCCCCCGAGTGGCCTCCAATGATGCCGCCGCCCGTGCCCCAGTCATAGACGACGTTGTTGATGCACTCTCCGTTCGCTTTGAACTTTGGGTTGCGCTCATTGTTGTCGATCCACAAGTTGTGGGCGATGGTGATGTCCTGCTCTCCATCGATGATGGAGCCGAAATTCTGTGGCGGCACGCCCTCGCCGACGATCGAGTTTTGCAGGGTCACGGTGCTGCTGGTACCGGTGATGCCGAAGTTGTCCCAGCGTCCCCATTGTATGGAGACGTGATCGAAGATCATGCTCTGGCCATCGGTGATGTTGACCGTCTTCTGCGCGCTGCCCGAGGTGTCAATGATGCCCTGGCGGAAGCGGAGATAGCGGACGATGATGTTGCTGCGACCGCTGAAGCTGGTCTCCTTGCCATAGATGGTGATGCCATCGCCCGGTGCGCTTTGGCCCGCCAAGGTGATGTTGTCGCCGGCGATGACCAGGACCGAGGTCAGTTTGATTAACCCGCTGACCTCGAACACCACGATGCGGTTGGACCCGCTGACGGCATCGCGCAGGGAGCCGGTCCCGGAATCGGCAAGGGTGGTGACGTGAACCACCTGGCCCTTGCGACCGCCGGCCACCAGAGCCGCAAAGCCTTCCGCCCCGGGGAAAGCAAGCGGAGCCGCAACGGCCTCGCCTGCGCCTATCGCCGCCATGACCATGACGAACGCCGTGGCACCACAATGGCGGCGAACACTCGGTGATACGGGTTCATGCAGCAAGGTGACCTCCGAACCCACAATCATATGCGGCCTGCTGGTGAGTGGGGAAGTTTCGGCGATCGCGGCGTCAGCCCGAGGACGAACTTTCAGGAGAAGACGAGGAAGACGTCCCCCGACGACGTCGCCCTCGCGCGAAGATTCGCACGACGTCAAGCATCCGGGCCCCTGACAAGCACGCCGCGCGCGCGGCGGCGTGCAAGCGCCGCCCCTTTTGCTCAGGTTGTCGGCCGGCGTAACGACACGAGGCGTTCCAACGCGAAGGGTCGCAGTCCGTCGGTACGACCAGCACAGTACCGAATATCGAATTCACCGGCGGTCGGATGCGCCGCCACCGCGAGCCCCGCTCGCGCGGCCAGCGCTTCCATCTCCGCCGGCGCAAAAGAGTTCTTGATCGGCTCTCCCTGGTCGGCGGCCGCGGGAGTGATGGCGGTCAGAAACGCGCGTCCAGACTCGTCCATGAACTCCCAGGCCAGGTTGTAAGACAACACAATCTCGGATCCGCGCGCGCACCGCGCGACGATACCCAGGGTGTCGGTGATCGCGTCCGCTTCGAGATACATCGTCGTTCCAACCCACGAAAACAGCGCCGGACGTGACCAATCGAAACCCGCAGTCTCGAGACGAAGGCCCAGGTCCTCGGTGTCGAAATCGACGGGGACGAAGACGTGTTCGTCGCTGGCGGGCAGCCCGAGGGTTGCCGCCCTTTCGCGCTTCCAGGCCTGGGTCGCCGGGTGGTCCACTTCGAAGACGCGAACCGACCCGCGTAGGTCCGGACGACGCCAGGCAAACGCGTCCAGGCCGGCGCCCAAAATCACGTACTGGCCGTACCCTCCCTCGAGCAGGCGATCCTCGGCGTAGCGCGAACGAATCTGCACGCCCGCGTGTCCGCGACGGAATATCTCTGGGGAAACCAACGCCCTCGACGCGGTCGCGAATTCCTCCCAGCCCGGCCCCACCAAGATCAACGCGAACGGGTCATCCACGATCCAGGGCGGCTTGTCCCACAACCGGTGGGTGCCGCGTGCCACCGCCGCCGACATTGCCGACCGGCTCGCCTGTCCCGCGTTCATCGTCCCCTCGCATTCGTTTCGGCCGGGGCGGCCGGCTCGCCCAGACTGACGCGAAAGCTGACGCCATGCTGTTCGAAGCCCAGAGCCGCGTAGAAGGCGTGCGCCCCCGCCCGGGCGATGTTGCTCGACAGCGTGAGCTTGTAGCACCCGCGCGCAGTGGCGGTGTCCATCGCGAATCTCATCATCGCGCGGCCGATTCCCTTCCGTCGGTTCCCCTCGTCCACGCAGACATCCTCGATCACGGCGGACGGCGCGCCCAGGTGGGCCAGGTTGTCCATGATGAGCAACGCAAACGTTCCGACGACGGAGTCCCCGGTGGTACACACGAAAAGCCCGTAGTCGGGATACATCGCCATCCGACGGAATATCGGGCCCGCCGCCTCGACGGTGAGAACGCGCGCGTCGTTCATGCCTGACTGCCCGTACAGCCGCAGGATGGCGGACAGGTCCGATTCCGTGGCGCGTCTGATCCCCAAATCCCCTCCCGTCGTGTCCCGAACGCTATCCTGTCGAGCGGCGGGCACGGCTACGCCTCGATAACTCCATCGACCAGCGTGATGGCGCGGCCGGCAATGTCAATGCGGGAGCCGCCTTGGTTCATGCCCGGGCTCACGCTGACCACCAGTCGCGCGTCCCGACCGACCTCCTGTCCCTGAATGGACGTGAAACGCGCTCCGACCTCCAGCAACCCGGAGGTCCGGGCCAGGTAGGCTCCCACGCAGGCGTTACCACTGCCACAGGCGGGGTCCTCGGGCACGCCCGCGGCGGGCGCGAATGAGCGTACCCGCAACGTCGGGTCGCTCCCGGAGCATCGACCGAACACGGTGACGCCGGTCAGGTCGAACTTGTGGCTCAGGGCCGCGAGCAGACCCATGTCGGGGACCAGCCGGGCGACGCTGTCGCCGTCGGGCATGCCCGATACGCACCAGCGGGGTCCCACATCCATGACCAGCGCTTCGAGGCGGAACGTGGATCCCGTCCCGAGGGCGCGCGCAAGGTCATTTAGGGCAGGCGTCGGCAGTTCGGTCGCCGCAATCGCCGGTGCCTCGAACGACAACATCCGACCCGGTCCGTCGTATTCGGCATCGATCTCGACGGGTACCAGACCGCCGGCGCATTCCTGGACCAAACGTCCGACCGCCCCCGCCGTTTTCCCCTCCGCTTCAAGGAAAGCGTGCGCGCTTCCCAGAGTGGGATGCCCCGCGAAGGGAAGTTCCTGCCGCGGGGTGAAGATGCGCAGCCGGTAGTCGCCGCCGCCCTGGGGCGGAAGGACGAAAGTTGTTTCGGACAGGTTGGTCCAGGTGGCGATCGACGCCATCTCCGCGTCCGCCAGCCCGTCGGCGTCGAGAATCACGGCGACCGGGTTGCCCAGAAATGGCCGCGCGCCGAACACGTCGACTTGCTTGAATCGTCGCCTCATGGTCACGGCGAGTTTACCGTTTGCCTCCCACCGCGCGTCAACCCACTATGCGCCGCCACGCGCCACGCCGTCCTTGGCGGCCCCTGCAGAGACTAGCGAGGACGCGCGTAGCGCGCGATGATGCACGCGCTGAGACTGGTGCGCGCCTGCTGCCCCCCGTCCATGACAATCTAGCTCTATGAGATAGGTTTTCATGGTACCATTTCGGGCATGATTGACCGGTCGGGACATCTGACCAGGATCCAATGGCTCTTCCGGACCTTCCCCGTCGTCGGATTGCTTGGCGCGCGGCAGGTGGGGAAAACTTGGTTGGCGGAACGGCTTGCCGCGAAGAGCGGCCGAGATATCACCCGCTTCGATCTGGAGAGCCCGGCCGACCTGGGCCGGCTCGCCGACCCGCTGCTGGCGCTCGAAGGTTTGCGCGGGTTGGTCATCATCGACGAGATCCAACGGAGGCCCGATCTCTTTCCTGCGTTGCGGGTATTGGCGGATCGTCCCCGGCGTCCTGCCCGCTTTCTGATCCTGGGCAGCGCCACGCGCGATCTTTTGCGGCAGTCCTCCGAAACACTGGCTGGTCGCATCGCCTATCACGAACTGGGGGGCTTCGCGCTAGCCGAGATCGGGGCCGGCCACCTGCGCCGGCTGTGGCAACGGGGAGGCTTTCCGCGCGCCTATTTGGCCCAGAGCGATGCCGCGAGCGTCGCCTGGCGCAAAGAATTCACCGCTACATTCCTCGAGCGGGACCTACGCGCGCTTGGTTTTGACTTGCCTTCTGCCACCCTCGGCCGGTTTTGGGCGATGCTGGCGCACTATCATGGCCAAATCTGGAACGGCGCCGAGCTGGCGCGCGCTTTCGCCATCGCCGAGTCGACGGTTGCTCGCTATCTCGATGCGCTGATCGGTACGTTCATGATTCGGCAGCTTCGTCCTTGGTCGGAGAATCTGGCCAAGCGTCAGGTGAAAACGCCAAAGATCTATCTGGCTGACAGCGGAATCCTCCACTCGCTACTGGGTATCAACGGCCACGCGGCGCTGGAGACGCATCCCAAGATCGGCGCTTCGTGGGAGGGATTCGTCCTGGAGCAGATCGTCCAACACCTTGGCGCCTCGAGGGAAGAGTGCCATTACTGGGCGACCCACCAGGGCGCCGAGCTGGACCTGCTGGTGGTGCGCGGGCGTTTGCGACGTGCGTTCGAAATCAAACGCACGACCACTCCGACTGTCACCAAGTCCATGCACGTCGCGATGGCCGACCTGAAACTGGATGCACTGGATGTGATCCACGCCGGCAAGGACACGTTTCCCCTTGCTCCCGGAATTAGGGCTGTCGCGGCAGGTAGGCTATTGGAGGATGTCGAGGCGCTGAAGGGGTGAGGCCGGGATGGGAAGGCGCAAACTCGCGCCGAGTTCGCTGCCTTCAGGCTGGCGTTGCGATTGGGCAGCCGCGTCTCTTGCCGCCAATGCCGTCGCTGGCTGTACGGCTTTCGCCGCCCCGCTCGGCTGGGGCCTGCTACCCGGCGCACCGACGCCTACCGGGGCGGGACTTCCGCCCGCAGAAGCGCAGCGCGCGACGGTCACACTCCCACACTGCACAGCATCCTCCGTCATGTCACGGCGCACCATGCGGTGAAGCCCATACGCCTGCCCGTCCATGGCAGGTTGATGCAGTGATGATCACAGTGTATGCTTTGATGCATGCGTACGACGATTAGCCTGCCGGATGCCCTGCTCGGGCAGGCCAAAAGCGAGGCAGAACGGAAGGGGCTGACCCTGGGTCAACTCGTCGAGGGATCCTTGCGGGCCAGCCTCCTTCGCCAGACGCCGGAGCCTGAACGATCGCCATTTCGCTTAGTAACATTCGGCAAGGGTGGCTTGGTGCCGGGTTTGTCCTTCGGTCGATTGAAGGACGTCCTCGATGCGGAAGACCTCGTACGCGTCGGTTCCAGGCTGGCGAGCCGCGCCGCGGACTCGGACGATGCTCCTCCCGGACGTTAACGTCCTCATCTACGCCCACCGCAAAGATGCGGAGGAGCATTCGTCGTATGCGTCGTGGCTGCGGCGACTGGTCGATGGGCCCGAGCCCTTCGCCATGTCCGAGCTGGTGCTCGTCGGCTTCCTGCGCATCGTCACGAACGCGCGCGCGTTTCGCGCTCCGACACCTCCCGAGGTGGCGTTGGCCTTCATCGACGAAATTCGAGGGCGAAACGGGTGCAGGCTGGTGAGGCCGGGTGACCGACACTTCGAGATCTTCCGAAGCCTCTACCGCGCAACGGGCGCGACCGGATCCCGAATCGCCGATCTCCAGCACGCCGCCGTCGCCATCGAGCACGGCTGCGAGTGGATTACCTGCGACGCCGATTTCGCGCGCATCCCAGACCTTCGCTGGCGCCACCCCCTGCAGACGTCCGCCTCCCGCTGACCGCGTGCTAGCGCTCGGGCGCGTGCGGATCGAACTCTCCGGCGGCTATCATCTCAGCGGCGTGCGGGAGAGCGATCGGGAGGCGCACGTTCGCCTGCTCGCGGACGGCGCGATCGCCGCCTTCATCCCTGCGATCCCCCAGCCCTACACCGAAGAGTCCGCCGACCGGTGGGTCCGCCACCGGATCGAATTCACGAAGGGCTGCGTCGAGATCTGCTTCGCGATCCGCGATCCGGAAGGACGGATGCTGGGCTCGGTGGGGGTGGACGACCTGAAGGTCGGTAAGGCCCACAACGGCGAGCTAGGCTATTGGCTGGCCCCCGCCGCCTGTGGCCACGGCCTCGCCACCGAAGCGGTGCGAGCCTTCATTCCTTACGCTTTCGGCGAGCTCGGCCTCGAACGCCTGACAGCGCATACGATCCATTTCAACGAGCGCTCGATCCGGGTTCTCCAGAAGAACGGGTTCGCGCCCGAGGGGCGCCTGCGCCGCTTCACCCGGACCGCGACCGGGCTTCACGACCTGCTCGTGTTCGGCCTGCTTAGGGACCCCCGTGTCGGCACGCTCGACTGCGGTTGTCTGCAGCCTGGTCCATGATCGCGCGACCGACGGCTTCGGTCGATTGCGCGATCACCTCCGGTGACGGCGGCGCCTCGAAAAGCGGCGGTTCAGACGGCAACGATTCGGACGGCGACATCGGGAATGACGACACGTCGGACGGTGGCACCACCGCGCCGGGAATCGACTCGGGGGTCATGATTTCAAAACCGGGCGGCGACCGCGGTAACCACGCCGATCCCCACCCTGGTGTCACCCGTCTCGATCGGTTCGAACTCATCCGAGGACAGCCCCGGGAATACAGGCTCCGCGCGCTGCAACGCCGTGGACACATCCGACCGGACCCCTGGCGCATCGATGTCGGAATACGGGCGCGCCGCTGCCATGGCGCCAGTCGTCGAGCCCCCCGAATAGAAAACCATGATTCCCGCATCGCCCGGCTGTGCGCGCGTGACATCCCAACCAGCCTGATAGCCAGTGTCGGCATAGCTCGAACCATTGCTGATGCCGTGCCACCCGCCGTGCTGGTTCCAAAGCCGGCTCGAGAACTGAAGCTGAGTCTTGCCGTTGCGCCCCCTTCCGAGCTCCGAGATCGCTTCCTTCTTGAGCACATCGAATCCGGCGCGCGAGGTGTCGAGGCCGCTGAGCACCGCGAACGGCAGCGCCAGGACCACGTAGTCGGCCGTCACCGTCGCTGCCGCACCGCCCGGCTTGTCGAAGGTGATCTCGTAACGCCCCCCCGACGTGGCGGCCAGTTTCTGCATCGCGTACCCGGTCTTGACGTTGTCGAGCGCCTTGGCCATGGCCACCGGCAAACGCTGGTTTCCGCCCCGGATGTGGTGAACTGCGGGAAGCGGTGGACATGCGCGCCCGGACCTACAACCTGATACTGGCCGGCAATTCACCGGCATCCGGGCCGGACTTCGTCGTGAACCACACGTACCGGTTCAGCCTGTCCACCCACCACAATTTTGGCGGGCAGGCGTCGACTGCCAACCGTTCATCCCCGATGGTCACGGCTGACCTCGGTGCATTTTGGGCCACCGAGATGTCTTGGCAGGAAAACGAGCAGATCTTGACGGTTGGTCCCGTGTCACCGACCGCTCCAGAACTGCCGGTCAGCTTGACCCTGCGATTCAACGGATTGAACCTGAGCGAAGTGGAGGCGACCGTCCCATCTGGAACACGCTATCAGTTTCAGGCCATGCCCCTTCCACCGCCCTGAGGAATAGACTCCGGATCAGCCTCGAGTCCGCTATGCGGACGCTTTCTTCAGGTTGTTCCGTTCCCACGTCTGCCAGTCCGCGAGGGCGCGACTGGCCCGCTCGATGGTTTGGGGAGCGAGAGCCCGCGCCGGCGCGGCATCGGCCGGCAGGTCCCCGAGCGCATCAAGAAGACCGGCCACCAGCGCCAATCGATCCACCAAGTCGGAAGGCGCCAGGGCGACAATCGCCATTTCGAGCGCCGTTTTCACCTCGCGCCCAAGATGGCGTAACTCCATTTCAATGTTCATGCGCTTCACCCCTTGCAACAGCGGTCAAGATACCCGTCGCCCGTCCCGGCGCGGCGGGCATCTCGACCGAAGCCGCTTCAGGCCTTGTTCTTGTTTCCGACCGTGATCCTGCGCGGCTGAACCTCGGGTTTCTTCGTCACGACCAACGTCAAGACGCCTCCTTTCAGATCCGCCGTCACGTGGTCCGCGTCGCAACCGTCGGGCAACGTGAAGCTGCGCGAGAAGCCACCAAATGATCGCTCGTAGGCATAGAACCGCTCGTTCTCCTCGCTCTTTTCTTGTTCACGCTTGCCGCCGATCGTCAGACGGTTTCCGGTGAGCGAGATGTCCAGGTCCTCCTCCTTGACACCTGGCAGGTCCGCCCTGAACACATACGAATGGGCGGTCTCCTTGACCTCGAAGGCCGGAGAATAGGCGGTCATTGCGCCACGAGCCGTGACGCCATCCTGCCAGGGGTCCCACCCCACCATTTCTCGCATCAGTCGGAACGGGTCCCACAAATCCGCTTCTCGCGCGGAAACCTCGCCGCTCTTGGCTCTCTTCGTCAAAGTCAACATGGCTCGTCCTCCTTCCTGTTGGTTGGTGTTGTCGTTCCCGTTCCCAAAATAATCACTTCGCCGGAACGTCAAGGGCTCGCGGTCATCTCGTGATCATTTTTCTTTGGACGATCGGCACAACGGACGGATGGTGGGCCTAACGATGGCCTAACCGGTCAACTCGGTCGGTTCTTTGTTCGGGTAAGATTCAAACGTACTCGGAAGGCGGAAACAGGGTCATGACGACGGCGTCACTGTCCACACGCAGGGAGGGAAAACGAATGGAGGACGGGCGAATCACTTGGGTACACGGGCCGAAGCGGGCGGGTCCGATGCAGGTGATCGGCGTGCTCGAGCTGAAGGCCGATGGCAGTTGTCGCGTCGTCTGCGCCGAGCGTGTCGAGGTGGACGGCCGCTGCCACATCCTGCTGGCGCGCAAGGCCTGGGGGGGCAAGGATGCCCTCGACACGCGCTGGTGGAGCCTTGTGCTCGACGACAATCACAAGGTCTTCACGATTCGCAACGGCTCTTGCGGCGATGCCCTCCTGAAGACGGACGTCCCCCGCATATTGCTGGCGCTGGAAGAGTTGGATTTGATGTGTGACGACACGATGATCGCCGTCGACAACGGATTGCCCGTGCTTCCGAGACGTGGTCAAGGGACGGGTGGACGGTCTCCTTCTCCCGCTTGAAGCGCGCCGCTGCTCCCCCGCCCGCCCCGCCCGGAAGTCGGTGGACATATATATATGTATTGACCGTACATATATGTGCATGAGAACCACCCTCGATCTCGACGATGAGATTCTCGCAGCGGCAAAACGTCGGGCGGCCAAGTCGGGCGGGACCCTGACGGCGTTCATCGAGCGGGCTCTGGCGGCCGCGCTGGCCCCCGTCCGAGATCGGGTCGACCCTACAAGCTTCGCTGGAAGACGCACCTCGGGCGCCTTGTTTCCGGCGTGGACATCGCGGATCGAGATTCCTTGTTGGACATCATGGAAGGCCGGCGTTGATCGCGGTCGACACGAATATCCTGGTGTATGCGGACCGGCGAGAGTGCCCCCAGCACGGGAAGGCCGCCGCCGCCCTGCGGTCGCTGGCCGAAGGCAACGAGGCTTGGGCGATTCCGATCTTCTGCGTCGGCGAATTCCTGCGCGTCATCTCGCATCCCAGGGTTTGATCCGCCGACACCGGTGAATGAAGCGCTTGACTCGCTTCATTCGCTGCTGTCGAGCCCATCGGTCCGGCTGCTGATCCCGGGGCCTCGCTACCTGCAACTGCTCTGGAGCGCCTTTACCGACTCGGCGGCCACCGGAAATCTGGTCTTTGACGCGCAAATCGCGGCGGTCTGCCTCGAACACGGCGCCCGTACCCTGTTGACCGAAGACCGAGACTTCACGCGCTTCCCGGGTATTGCGGTCGAAACCCTCTCGCGTCTTTCAGCATCGAAGGGCGCCTCTCGGTCGCGTTGATTCTTGCCCATCCTGCCGGGTGGAGCTCCTTGCGCCTTCGTCATGATTCTCCCCGCAGCGTGCTCACATCGCGACAGGCTCGACGGATCTTTCGCATGACGACATACGCGACGACGAACGGCACCACCAGGAACAGGCCCAGCAATTCCAGCGTCGGGGTCAGCCTGCGGGTCTGGCCGAGGCAATTGGGACACAGCGCCCATGCCGAGCCGGGCGCCACGATCACCATCGTCATCATCGCCAGCACCGCTACGATCACTCGCCTCACCACCCCGGCCCCCTGACGGCGTACTCCCACGATCCAGCCCGTCCCGACCATCATCGTCATCATCGTCATCGTTGTCATTGTCGCTACCCCCTGGCTCCAAGGCGGCGGAAGTCGCTGTCCAGCATCAGCGCAACCACCAGCGCCACGGACAGGACAATCGGGACGGCGATCACCAAACGGGCGGCGATGGATTCGCGTCGCAGGCTCATCGACCACAACAAGATCACACCGACGGCGGCGATCGCCAGGCCAGCAAGGGCGGTGATCATCATCGGCCGGGAAACACCGCCACCCCACTGGCACATGGCAAGTTGAGCGGCGACGCATGCCATCGCGCAGCCCGAGGGCACCAAGGCACGCGCGCTACCCATGCAACACCGGTGGCAACAGGTACAGAGTCGTGAAGATCACGATCCACACGAGGTCCACGAACTGCCAGTAAAGCGACGCGACCTCGACGAAGCCAACGGAGCGGGCGGCGTCCCGTCCAGTAACGCCCTCCGCCGAGACACCGTCAGTCGGCAGAACAGCGCCCGATGTCGCAAGGCCGTCCGCCGAGACACCGCCAGCCGGCACAACACCGCCCAGCGACAGTGCACCCCCCGGCGCGGAAGGTTTCATTCCAATCGCCACCGCCACCAAGACGACAACCCCCACCATCACGTGCAGTCCGTGATACCCCGTGATGACGTAGAAAAGAGCCGCGGCGTGATCCGCGGTTAGACCGACGTGGCGCGCCTGGGCCAACGCCTGAAACTCGACGGCTTGCCCCGCCACGAAGGCCAGACCCGCAAGCGCCGTCAACGCCAGCAACACGCGCGCGGCCCCGGTCTTGCCCGTGCGGGCGGCGACCACCGCCGCCGAGATCGTCGCGCCCGAGAACAGCAAGACGAACGTCAAGACCGCCGCCAGCGGGCGATCGAACCGCGTCGCCGGATCCGGCCAGGATGTGGCCCGCACGCGCAGCATCGCGTACGCCAGCAGCAGGCCGCCGAAGCCCATGGTGTCGGTGGCAAGAAACACCCACATCCCGATCTTGCCGGCGCTGGCAGTCGCGAATCTCCCCACCGGCGGGCGATGCGGCGCTGGAACCAGCAAGCGAGCCGACCGTGCCGGCGCGCGCGCGGCGGTCAGCGTTTGCCGTTTGTTGTTGGGGGATCCCGGACCTTGACTGCTCACGATTGACCCGAACGCTATCATGACTTGACAGGCCGCGACCCCCGGTCAATCACTAGCGCCTCATGCAAGCCGTTGATGCGGAACCACGCCCACGCCCACTCCCGCGCCCGCAGCCGGGTGGTGGCCCCGTGGGGCGCATGATCGCACGGCCTCTGTTCTGGGTGGTGACGTTGACCGTGTTGTTCGTGGTGCCCCTCGGTCGATCCTTCTTGCGACGCCTGCCGCCCGCGCCACCGGTCCTGGCCACGTTGCCGGCGTTTCAGATGACGGATCAGCTCGGTCACCCATTTGGTACGGCGGATTTGATCGGAAAGGTGTGGATCGCCGATTTCATTTTCACCAACTGCCAGACCATGTGTCCCGTCCTGACGCAGAAAATGGCGGAGATCGGGCACCGCGGGCGGCACCTCGGTCCCGATTTTCACCTGGTGTCGTTCTCGGTCGATCCCGAACGCGACACCCCCCAGCGTCTGGCCGCGTACGCCGCTGTCCACGGCGCGGATGCGCACAAGTGGACGTTCCTGACAGGATCGCTCGACGCGGTTCAAAAAGCCGTCGTCGACGGTTTCAAGATAGGGATCGACCGGCGCAAGGTGACCCCATCGGCTACGCCCGAGGGATCGCCGGCCGCAGCCGCCGAAACACCCGGCGATAGCTTCTGGGAGATAGTCCATGGCGAGCACCTAGTGGTGGTGGACCGGCGCTTGCAAATTCGCGGTTACTTCGATGCATCCGTCGACGGGATGAATCGTCTGATGGAAGCACTTGGACGCGTGGCCAACGAGCCATGACCCGCCGCCTTTCCGCGACCAGGTGATTTGACCCCAACAGGGGGGCTTGCTAAGGCCACCCCATGTCGATTTCGTTGTCGCGTGCTTCCCTTGGTTTTCTGGTCGTCACCGGCATCGCTGTCGCCGGCGCGGCCACCGGTGGGGGCTGCAAGAAGAATGAGCCGTCCGCCGATCCAATCCCAGCCGCGGCGGCAGCGGCACCGACCGCGGCAACTGCGCCGGCGGCCCCCGGGGCGGCTGCGGCGCCGGCCGCCTCCGGCCCGGGCGCCCTCGGCAAGGGAATCATTCGCGGCACTGTCCACCTGACGGGCAAGGCGCCCGAAGCGAAACCCATCACGACGCCCGACCCGTTTTGCGCCCGCCAGGGAATCAAGGAAGAGGATGTGGTGATCGGCCCGGGCAACAGCCTCAAGAATGTCCTCGTCCGCGTGACCAAGGGCGCCGCCGGCAACTACGAGACACCAAAGATGGATGCGGTCGTCGATCAGAACGGCTGCATGTATCGGCCGCGCGTGCAAGTCGTGATGGCAGGCCAGACCATTCAGATCAAGAACAGCGACCAGACCCTCCATAACGTCCACACCTACAAGGGCGCATCGACCCTGTTCAATCAGGCCCAGATACCGGGCATGGGACCGATGACCAAGAAATTCAGTGACGGTGGTCAGATCATTAAGTTCAAGTGCGATGTGCATCCCTGGATGACGGGATACGTAGCGGTGGTCACCAATCCGTTCGCCACGGTCAGTGGGCCGGACGGCAGTTTCAGCATCGAGAACTTGCCGCCCGGGACGTACACGCTCGAAGCGTGGCACGAACGACTGGGAACGCGCACCGCCGAGGTCACCGTCTCGGAAAATGAACCCGCCAAGGCCGCTTTCGATTTCGCCGCGCCGTAAGGGCCCTGGGGCCTAGGCCCGTCGCGCAAACGCCATGGCCCTGACGCGCTACCAGTCACCGCTCGAAGGCAAACGACTGTCCCGCCTTCCGGCGGCGGCCTTGCGCGCGGTGCTGCGCGAAGGGTACACGCGCGATGATCTGAAGCGCGACGCCCTGGCTGGCGTGGTCGTCGGCATGGTGGCCCTGCCCCTCGCCATGGCGCTCGCGATTGGCGTCGGCGTGCCGCCCCAGCACGGCCTGTACACGGCGATCGTCGCGGGGGGGCTGGTGGCGGCGCTCGGAGGATCGCGGTCGCAGGTTACGGGACCGACCGCCGCGTTCATCGTCATCCTGGCGCCGATTTACACGCGGTTCGGCCTGGGTGGACTCTTGATGTCCGGGTTGCTGGGTGGACTTTTGCTGATCGGCATGGGCGTCGGCCGGCTAGGACAGTTCATCGAGTTCATTCCCCACCCCGTCACGACCGGCTTCACGGCCGGCATCGGCACAGTGATCGCGACGCTGCAGATCAAGGATTTCTTCGGGCTGACCTTAGTGAAGCCTCCCGAGCACTACATCGATCGGGTCGTCGCGATGTGGCACGCGCGCGGCACGGTGTCGTGGCCCGATTTCGCAATCGGCGCGGCAACCCTGGCGTTGCTGATCGGCGTGCGCCGGATAACGCAACGGATCCCCGCGCCCCTGGTGGCGCTGCCCGTGGCCGCGCTGCTGGCGGTCACCCTGGAACATTTCTTCCCCAGCATGGCCGTCGCGACCGTCGCCCGCAGGTTTCACGTCGAAATCGGCGGTCGCATCTATCATGGGGTACCCCCCCTGCCGCCGCTGCCGATGTTGCCCTGGCACGCCCCGGGTGCCGACGGACGGCCACTGGTCTTGTCGCTGGCGACGATCCGCGAGCTTTTGCCCGGGGCGTTCGCGGTGGCCATGTTGGGCGGCATCGAATCGCTGCTGTCGGCGGTGGTCGCGGACGGTATGGCGGGAACGCGCCACGATCCCGACGCCGAATTGCTGGCCCAGGGCGTGGGCAACGTCGTGGCGCCCTTCTTCGGCGGAATTCCGGCGACGGGCGCCATCGCGCGAACCGCGACCAATATCCGATCCGGCTCGCGTTCCCCGATCGCGGCTATCGTCCATTCTGTTACGGTCCTGGTGGCGGTCGTCGCCCTGGCACCACTGATTGGATATCTGCCCATGGCGGCCATGGCGGCCTTGTTGTTGCTGATCGCCTGGAACCTCTCCGAGGTGAAACACTTCGCGCACATCGCGCGCGTCGCCCCGCGGAGCGATACGCTGGTGTTGCTGACCTGCTTCGGCTTGACTGTTATCTTCGACATGGTGGTCGCGGTATCGGTGGGTATCGTTCTCGCGGCGTTGCTGTTCATGCGCCGCATGGCCGAGTTGACCAAGGTCAGCCTGATCGGCCACGGTCCTGGTACCGATCCCGACCACGCGGCCTTGGAGAGAGCCGGGGCCACGGACCTTCCGAAAGGCATCGGAATTTACGAGATCGCCGGTCCCTTGTTCTTCGGCGCCGCGCAACGGGCCACCAGCCAACTGGCCGAGACCGGCGGTCGGACCAAGGTGCTGATCATCCGATTGGACCACGTTCCGGCGATGGACGCGACTGGGCTGGTGGCCCTTGAAAGCTCCCTGGCACAACTGCACAAGAGCGGCTGTCAGGCTATCCTCTGTGGGCTGCAACGTCAGCCCGCGGGCCTACTGGCGCGCGCCCGGATCACCGAGACACAGGGCAAAGTGTCGATTCGCCCCGATCTGCCGGCCGCGATTGCGCGCGCCCGGGAGATCGTCGGGAGCACGCCGGCGCCACACGCGGACCCGGCGACGCGGTAACCTAGTCAGGCCGTTTCGCACGGCAATCACGAACCGTCTTGACGCCCAAGAAACACGGTGGCGAACTCTCTTTGTCCGGGGCCCCCCGCTCCGCCGATTCCGCGCTATAAAGCGCCCCGATGTTGGTCCACGGTTTCGCCATCGCCACCGCGATTGCGACTTATTTATTGATCTTGATTGGCGGCCTGGTGCATGGGACCGGGTCGAGCCTGGCCTGTCCAGACTGGCCGACGTGTTACGGAACCCTGATTCCCAAGATGGAAGGCGGGGTCGCCGTCGAGCACAGTCACCGTCTGGCCGCCGGCACCGTCCTTATCTTGACGCTGCTGCTGGCGGCGCTCGTCACCCGCAGCCGCGTCGCCGCGCACCGCCCGTTGCGGAAGGTCGCCTGGCTGGCGGTGGCGCTGGTGTTCGCGCAAGCACTCTTGGGTGGCATCACCGTTCTGCTGCGGCTGCCCACGCCCATCTCAACCCTGCACACGGCCACGTCCTTGCTGTTCTTCTCCAGCGTGCTTTACCTGGCGGTTCGCAGTCGGCCGGCCCTCGTGCCAACCGCGTCGGGCGGGCTCGAACCCAGTGTCTCAGCCGTGCCGGCCGCTCCCGCGGCTTCCCGCGCATCGGGCGCGTCGCTGGCCCTCAACGTCGCTCTCGTGACCACGGTGGCCGTCTATTTCCAGATGGTCCTAGGGGGCCTGGTGCGACATTCGGGCGCGGCCCTGGCGTGCCTCGACATTCCGCTTTGCCGCGGATCCCTGTGGCCGGATGCGCACCCGACGGTGCTCGTGCAAGCCCTGCATCGACTTGGCGGCGCGACGGTGGCCCTATTCGTACTGGTGTCGTCGATCCTGAACTTTCGCGCGGCCGGCCGACGACCGTTCCTGCGCTTCCTCGCACTCGCCGCCCCGGTGTTGGTGGCTGTCCAGATCTGGCTCGGCCTGCACGCCGTTACTTCGTTCCTGGATCTGACCACCGTCGAAGCCCACCTGGGCGTTGCGACCGCGCTGCTGGCGACCCAAATCGGACTAGCTCTGGGCGGCGCGCCCGCCACGACCGCCGCCAGCCGACCCGAGACCGCGTCTTGGTCCGGCGCCGTCGCGGATCTTGTTCGTTTGGCTAAGCCTCGCATCACGGGCCTCGTCATGGCGACGTTCGCGGGCGGCATGTGGCTGGCGCCGGGGCACCTCGGCGCCGGACGCGTGATCATGACGCTGCTCGGAACCGCGTTGATCGTCGGCGCCGCGAACGCGTTGAACATGTTCATCGAACGCGACGTGGACAAGCTGATGAAAAGGACCAGCCAGCGTCCGTTGCCCCAAGGTCGTCTGTCCCCCTCCGCCGCGCTGGTCTTCGGGAGCTCGCTGGCGGCCATCGCGATCCCGCTGCTTCTGTTGGCGGGAAATGCTCTCACGGGTGTCTTGGGCGGACTGGCGTTTGTGTCGTACGTAGCCATCTATACGCCGATGAAGCGAGCATCCGCGGCCGCGTTGTTCGTGGGCGCCATCCCAGGGGCACTGCCCCCATTGATGGGGTGGACCGCGGTCACCGGACACGTCGACGCCGGGGCCTTGGCGTTGTTCGGGATCTTGTTCCTCTGGCAGATCCCGCACTTCTTGGCGATCGCGATTTATCGAGCGGATGACTACGGTCGGGCAGGATTCGAGATTCTGCCCCTGTCCATCGGTGATCGCCCCACCCGCTTCGTGATCGTCGCTTTTTCCGCGGCGCTGGTGGCCACATCGCTGGTTCTCGGTCCGCTTCACGTCGCGGGCGTCGTTTACTCCGTCACCGCAGGTTTGCTCGGGGCTGGTTTCATTGCGTGTGGCCTCGCGGGATTGCGACGTGCCGCCACGCGTGTGTGGGCGCGCTCGCTGTTCTTCGCGTCCCTCGTCTATCTGACCCTTTTGTTCGCCGCGCTCATCATCGATCGCAAAGTCGTGTGATCGCATGACGATCGCCGACACCATCAGCCCGCCCCGCCTCGAGGCGCGCGGCCTCCGAAAAGCATTTGGTGATCGGGTGGCCCTGGCCGACGTCTCGTTCCAGGTGGCGCCGGGAGAAATTCTCGGTCTTCTGGGACCGAACGGCGCCGGCAAGACGACGGCGTTTCGTTTACTGTCCGGCCTTCTTGCCGCGGACGCCGGGACGTTCTTGTTCGATGGCGTGCCGACGAACCCAACCACCGCCGCGCACCGCCGACGGCTGGGCGTCGTATTTCAGGATCCCAGCTTGGATTTGAAGCTGACGGGCCGTGAAAACCTGGCTCTCGGC
>JADGRC010000418.1 GCA_017881245.1 Pseudomonadota bacterium | reverse complement strand
TTGTGGCCGAGCGAGTCGAAATGCCCACGCCGCCGCTGCAACGCGCGCCGGCCGGCGAGGCTTAACCTTTGCCCCATCTCCCCCAGCGTCATGCGCTGGTCGGCGATTCGCCGGCGGGGATGCGCGCGACTCAATTGCACCTCCACCGCACCCAGATCGGCGCGGTGACGTGTGACCCTTCTGGACAACAGGCGGTGTGCACGCGCCAGCAGATCGTCGACGATCTGCCGCCGCTCATCGAAAAGGCGACGGGGATCGGCGATTCGGCTTCGCGCCCGCTCAAGCACCAGACGGGATTGTTGAAGTTGCGCGCCCGTCCCGCGAGCGGCGCGCTGGACAAGCAACACAATCTCGGCTCGCAGGTCCACCATGACCGGAACCGCCAGCTCGGCCGCCGCCGACGGCGTGGGTGCCCGCAGATCCGCGACGAAGTCCGCAATCGTGAAGTCGGTTTCGTGGCCGACGGCGGAGATCACCGGCACGGGAGAGGCCGCGATAGCCCGAGCCACCACCTCTTCGTTGAACGACCAGAGATCCTCAAGCGAACCACCACCACGAGCCACGATGATCACGTCGACATCGGGCACGCGCCCGAGGCGTTCCAGGGCCGCGACCACGCCCGCCGCGGCTCCTGGGCCCTGGACCGGCGTGGGAGCAAGCAGGATCGGAACGGGAAACCGGCGGTGAACGATGCGAATGATGTCCTGAAGGACGGCGCCCTGGGGCGAGGTCACGATTCCCAGGCGCCGCGGCAGAAATGGCAGCGGACGCTTGCGCGCGGCCGCGAACAATCCCGCCGCCTGCAGCTTCTGTTTCAATTGCTCGAAGGCGACCGCGAGAGCGCCGGCGCCCTGTGGTTCGATTTCGAGGACGGACATCTGGAAGCGCCCCCGACCTTCGTAGATCGTCAAGCGTCCGCGCAGTCTGACCACCATGCCATCTTGAACTTGAAACCGCACGCGTGCCGCCTCTCGCGCGTACATCACGCAGTCCAGGTTTGCCTGGTCGTCCTTCA
The DNA here is from genome assembly GCA_017881245.1 of Pseudomonadota bacterium. Lineage (GTDB taxonomy): Bacteria > Myxococcota_A > Polyangia > Fen-1088 > Fen-1088 > FEN-1088. The sequence goes on along the minus strand of JADGRC010000418.1, from coordinate 32,453 downwards.
AGCAAAAATAAAGATGCCCCGGTCCCGAACGCTTGAATCCCGAGACTTCGCCCTCGACGCGAACCTCTGCGAACCGACCCTCCAGCGTGAGCCGGGCGGCACGAACCAATTCGTGGACCGCGAAGATTCGCGGCGCGCGAGGCGCCTCTTCTTGAAGTGCCGGCTCGAAGAAGGTCGATGCCTTCGCCGGCGCGGGGATCGCCAACGTCAGGCCCGGGGTCACTTGCGGGGTGACCGAGGAACTCGCCGACGCGACCGCAGAGGCAGGCGCGGCCATTCCGCCGGACCTGAAGGGCGTCGCCGCCGACACGATCCCAAGGCCAAGGCCAAGCTGACGATCAGGCACGTCCTCCCCTTCACCGGGCTTCTTCGGTTTTGGCGACATGGTGACCAATCGTGACTGCGATCCGGGCGGAAGTTCTCATTCTACCGCCCACCCACCGCCGCACGCCCGGATTTATAGCGCTACCGCGCAAACGGATTTAGCGCGCATTCCGGGCCGCCACCCGTTCGTAGTCCGCGGCGCTGGTCCTGACCATCGCGACATCACCGAGAGCGCGCTTCTGTCGATCTTCCGATTCATCGGCGAGACCTCCGTATCCCCAGCTGCCGTCCGGACCCCGCCGAAATGGGAGGGTCGCGCCGGACGGAAGCACGGCCAACGCGCTTTCGCCGTCCCCGGCCGTGTCGAAGCGAACGACATCGGGCAACGGACGCGGCAACTTGGTCAAGGCGGCACGACCGGCCTCCTCAATGAACAATTCGCGGGCGCTGCCCAGCGTCGCGCCCCGTTCAAACCGCCGCAATTCCCGTTCGCGTTCGCGCCCTTCGGGGTAATTGGACAGAATGATGTCGTACGCCTCGCGGTGCGATTTTTGTACTGTCATCCACGCCCACCGGCTGCGTTTGTCGAGGGCATCGAAGAGCGCCCCGGGGTTCCCGTCCGTGACAGCCCTTTGAAATCGGACAAAGGCCTCTTGCGGCGTGCGGGCCCGCCGGCAGCCCGCGACAGACAGAATGGCCGCCCCGAAACAGGCCCAGAGCATCCCGGCCGCCAAAATCCTTCGGATCACGCGGCGGTCATATCGGAATCGAGTGGGCCGGGCAAGACGGTCCCGAACACAGGCCTCAAATCGCAACATTCGGTCGAAGTCCACGCCTGGCGCGGGACCCCGGGTCCGGTGCCGCTTCTGTGTTAGTCTCCCGCGACTCCAACGTTCATGGACGACCCGGTGAACAAAGCGACAGGCGCGACGCCCGCTGCCGCCGCGAAACCGGTGGGCGAGGCGGACGAGTTCGCCGCGATTCCGCGTTCGCGAACGCGACACCCCCTCCTGGCTTTGGGCGCGGGCATGTTGGCGCTGTTCCTGGTGGCCAAGATGCGGGCGGACCTCAGGTATTGCCTGTCCCCGACCGTCCCGGCGGATTTGGGCGACGCGCGAGCGCTGTTGGCGTCTGAACGCGGCCGTGCCGTCCTGGCAGAGGGAACCAACCGCCTGGTCAGAATCCACGGAACGCCGGACCGGGAGAGCGCGCTTCAGGTGGACACGAGAGGTTCGTGGACGTTCACGCAGTTCTTCAAGATTTTGGGGACCGACAGCCTCCTGCTGGTCCACCGGCGGGAGGATCCGTTGCCGGCGTTTCGTGCCGAGAGCGACGTCTTCGAGGGACGCCTGCTCCGGTTCGAGGATCTGTCGTTCGAAGATTCCATCCGGGCGTACTTCGCGAGCCATGTCAGCGCGACACACTTCTTTGCGAGCGCGGAGCTCGCACGCGCGGTGAGCACGGCGGCGGACCGGCCCATCTCGTTACGCGACCTGACGGGCGACACCGTGACGTTGGGTCCAAACGACATTCTGGCCATCGTCTTGCGCCACCCGAGCGAGGTCGAGGTTTCCCTGCCATTAGCGCGCTTTGCCGAAGCAGCGGTCGCCCGGGCGGCCCTTGTGGAACGCGGCGCAACAGTCGTCGCGACGGAGCCACCGACGTCCTCGCACCACGTGTTCAAGATAACGGTCGTGACCAAGGAAAGAGATCACCTGCTCGATGCCATAGGCAATATCGACCCGCGCGTCGGGATTCAGGAAGTTCGGGAAACCGTAAAGGTGCGCCTCGGTGATCTGACCGTCGTTGAACAGAAGCTCGCCCTCCGCGGTGCTGGTGGCGGGTCGGCCGGGTTGGATGCGCCCCGGGTTCTTCCGAACATCGACACCATTCGCACTCTGGCGCCAGTCCAAATCCCACCCGACGCTTATCTGATCGTCGAGGCGGAAACGCCGCGCGAGCACCTGCCGGATGTGGCGATTGCTCTAGTCTTGCTGGTATTCGCCACCGTCAACCTGATTGGGCTTGCGAAAGGGATACGCCATTGAGTCTCCGGATTTTCGACACCCGTGAAAAGCACAAGGTTGATCTGGTGCCGCTTCGTCCTGGCAAGCTTGGAGTCTACGCCTGCGGCATCACGGTGTACGACGTCTGCCACGTGGGTCACGCGCGCATGCTGGTCGCCTTCGATGTCATCGTCCGTCACCTGCGCGCCTCGGGTCTTGACGTGCGCTTCGTTCGCAACGTCACGGACATCGACGACAAGATCATACGGCGCGCGGCGGCCGAGGGAATCTCGGCGGCGGACGTGGCGCGTAAGTACGAGGGCGCGATGGCCGCCGATATGGCCGCCTTGGGGATAGCGACGCCCGATGAAGAACCGCGCGCGACGGCGAACATCAACGAGATTCTGGCTCTGATTGGCCGTCTGTGCGATCAGGGACTGGCCTACCCCGCGGGCGGTGACGTCTACTTTTCGGTGGGCAGTTTCCCTTCTTATGGAGCTTTGTCCGGACAGAGTCCGGCCGACCTGCAGGCCGGCGCGCGTATCGAGATCGGCGAAGACAAGCGAGATCCGTTGGATTTCGCGCTGTGGAAGGCCGCGAAGCCCGGCGAGCCACAATGGCCAAGTCCGTGGGGCCCCGGCCGCCCCGGATGGCACATCGAGTGCTCGGCGATGGCATCTCACTATCTGGGTGAGACCTTCGACATCCATGGGGGTGGCTCCGATCTGATTTTCCCCCACCACGAAAACGAGCGCGCCCAGTCCGAAGGCGCCTTTGGCCTGGGCACCTTTGCCCGCCATTGGCTGCATTCGGGCATGGTTACCTTTGGCGGGGAAAAAATGTCCAAGTCATTGGGCAACGTCGTCAACATTGGTCGCGTCGCCGAAACGCACGATCTGGAGGCCTTGCGACTGCTGTTCGTCGGCGTTCACTATCGCAGCCCCGTCTCTTTCGAAATCTCGCGCGATGCCGACGGCCGCACCTCGTTTCCGGATCTCGATGCCGCCGAGGAACGCCTGGACTACTTCTACCGAACGCTAGAGCGAATCGATGCAGCGGGGATCCCGGCGGGCGACTCGACATCGGGTCCGGTGGTGGCTCCCGCCGATCGGACGTTCGCTGCGTTTACCGAGGCCATGGACGACGATTTCAACACGGCCGCCGCCGTGGCGTCCCTCTACGAATCCTTCGTGCTCGCGAACAAGCTCCTCGACGAGCCAAAATCCGCGCCGAAGGACGTCCGTGCGCGAACGCTCGTCCGACTCAGGGCCGATTTGCGTCGTTGCGGCGAGACTCTGGGGATCTTTCGACGGGCGCCGTCCGAGTTTCTGTTGACTCGCCGGGTCCGCCTTTGCCAACGCCGCGGGATCGATCCGGGCGAGATCGACGGGGCGATCGCCGCCCGAGCCGCCGCCCGGACCGCCAAGGACTTCAGCCGCGCGGACGAAATACGAAACGAGCTGAAAGCCCGCGGCATCGAGTTGATGGACACTCCAGCGGGATCCACCTGGCGCGTGGTGTGAATCGCAATTGGCCGGGTGCAGGAGGGCCACCGCCGAAGCAACCGGCGACTGCCCGGGCGCGCGGTCCTCATGGCACCTTGGAGGGCCGTTTTCCCAGGTTGATCGGCCGCGATAATTAGATCGGGGCGCGTGACCGACGAGACCGGCTCGGATCGTCGGCCGAACGTGACGATATTTCGACGGCGGTGCACCAGCCCGTTTTCAGGTTGACGCGAGAGCGCAGGCATCGGAGGCCGATCCTGGTACGTCACGGTCGCCCGCCGGGTATTCGATCACCTCAACGCGAAAGCAGTTTAGCCGGAGCCGGAGCCGGCGAACGGGGGGGCGATGCCAGCGACCCCATCTCGGCCCTCGTTCACGCGTTCGCGCAACTCTTTGCCCACCTTGAAGAATGCCAGCCGCTTCGGTCGCACGTGAACGGCCTCGCCCGTTCGCGGATTCCGCCCTTCGTACTCCTTGTATTCGCGGATCGAGAAGCTGCCAAACCCGCGAATCTCGATGCCGTCGCCGCGGCGCAATGCATCGACCATGCTCTCGAAAACCTGGCCCACCAGCAATTCGGCGCGCCCACGTGGAAGCTTGAGCTTTTCTGCGACCACATCGATTAGATCGGCCTTGGTCATCGGTTAGGCTAGAACTGTAACGAAAAGCATAGGCAAGATCAAAGGTTACGGGCGGTTACGGCGCCGGGCGAGCCGGCAGAGGCGCCGCGGCATCTGTCCGGTAACGGTACCCGGGAAAAAAGGCGTACTCCTCGCAGTTGTGACGAGCGTAGTAGTCGATGATGTCGCGCCAGTCTATCTCACCCCGCGCGGCGCCGTCCCGAATGTCTCGCCACGAGAAGGTCTGCGGACAAATCGATCCCTTGAGGATGGTGTGGCCGGCGGCGGTCCGTGGGTCATACAGGCACAAAGCGGGCACCAACCGAGACACGTAAAAATACGCAAGGGCCGGGATTTCCATCACCTCAATGCGCGTGAGATCAATCTCACCGGTCTTCTGCAACAGGCATTCAGTTCGAAGGATGGTCTCATGCGGGGCAAGGGCGATGGCGTCGTGGGGGATCACCCCCTTGGCCTCGCAACGGACGGCGTCGCGAACTTCCGTCATCACCCGATACGCCAGGTGATGCTTCGTGAGATTCTCGATCTTGAGTACAAGGTGATCAGCCCGAAATGACTGTCCCTCGACGGCCCCTTGTTCTCGACGGATGATCAACGAAATCGCCAAATGGGCGGTATGTACCTTTCCGCCGCCGTGCAACTTCCGCCGGGCGGGCAATTCGTCGAAGTAAGGAAAACGCGCCGCCAGCTCGTCCGCCGACGGAGCGACCACGCCAAACGCCTTCGCATCCTGCTCCACAAGCGCTCGATAGAGCGTGGCGGAGTACTTCATGTCGGCGGCAGTGGGAGCTGGAGCGGACGGCAAGCGAGGGCGCGGCGGCGCCGGGGGCGGGCCACCACCGAACAGAAGGGCCATTCCCACCGCCATTCCCGCAATCCCACAGAGTGCGAGCGCGACCATCAAGGTCTTTCGTTCCATGGGTGCTTATGTGCCGCTCATTCCGCCCCGTTCCGCTGGCGACGTGCCATCGCCGTTCCGTCGGCCGTTCCGTCGGCCGTTCCGTCGGCCGTCCCTGCGGTCCTCGCGTCGGCCGTTCCGTCGCATCAAGTGGACCCGAGAATAGTGACTCCCCCGAAGTAGGGTCGCAGGACCAAGGGCACATCGATGCGACCGTCCGAGCGTTGATAGGTCTCAAGCACCGCGATCAACGTGCGGGGCAACGCCAGTCCCGAGCCGTTCAGGGTATGCACGAAGCGATTCTTGCCCTTCTCCACACCGTCGCGAAAACGAATCCGCGCGCGGCGCGCTTGGAAGTCACCGAAGCTCGAACACGAGCTGACCTCCAACCATTCGTTCTGCCCGGGCGCCCACACTTCTAGATCGAACTTGGCCATCGCGGAGAACGACAGATCGCCGGTGCACATCTGCACCACTCGATAGGGCAGTTCCAGACCCTTCAAGATGTCCTCGGCATCCGACAACAGTTTCGCCAACTCGTCCATCGAGTTGTCAGGGTGCACAAACTTCACGAGCTCGACCTTGTCGAACTGATGACCGCGCTTGATGCCACGGGTGTCACGCCCTGCCGCCATTTGCTCGCGTCGGAAACAGGCCGTGAACGCGACGTGCCTGACGGGCAACGCCGCCTGGTCCAGGATCTCGTCCCGGTAGAGATTTGTGACGGGAACCTCCGCCGTCGGGATGAACCAGAAATCCTCCTCGGCGTCGCGATACAGGTTTTCGCCGAACTTCGGAAGGTTCCCCGTCCCCACCAAACACTCCCGTTTGACCATGTAAGGAGGGTAGATCTCGGTGTAGCCATGCTTTTCGGTATGAACGTCCAACATGTACGTGATGAGGGCGCGCTGCAGCTTCGCACCCCAGCTCTTCAGAACGTAAAATCGAGAACCCGATATCTTCACGCCTCGTTCGAAGTCGATGATCCCATGCCTGGTTCCGAGATCCCAGTGCGGTTGCAAAGCGAAATCGAAGGCACGCTTTTGACCTTCTTCCCGTACGACGACGTTCTGGCTGTCGTCTTTTCCGACCGGCACCGAGGAATGCGGCAGGTTCGGTAACTCCAGGAGCTTTTCCTCCAGCGCCGCCTCGGCCCCCGCCAAGGCGCCAGCCAATGCTTCAATCTTGGCCTTGAGAGCGGTCCCGGCGGCTTTTGCCTTCTCCCGCTCCTCGCCCGCTGCGGCTCGGCCGATTTCCTTGGACAACCGATTCTGCTCCGCCTGCAACGATTGCGATTCGTTTTTGAGATCGCGCAGTCGCGCATCCAGCGACAGCACCGCATCGAGGTCGACAGCCGTGCCCAGTCGGTCGAACCCTGCCCGAACCTCGTCCGGCTTTTCGCGCAACAGTCTGATGTCAATCACCGGCCGAGTGTACGGCAAACCGATCCAGGCCGTCGAGGCTTGCGACGAAACGGAAACGGAAGGCAGCGGAAGCGATGCCGAAGCGAGCGGACGCGAAGGCCATCGCCGGCACCTCACGCGAAGGTCATCGCCGGGCACCCGACGCGAAGGCCATCGCCGGCACCTCACGCGAAGGTCATCGCCGGGGCACCCGACGCGAAGGCCATCGCCGGCACCTCACGCGAAGGCCATCGCCGGGCACCCGACGTCGCGTTCCATCAAGCGGCGCCGAGAGGTCGCTGGAGAGTCCCTGCCCGTCAGGCCGCCACGACTGCCGCCGACACACCGTTGGTCATGACGGGCGCGCCGAGCACTCGGTTCTCGGCTTTCCGGGCCTCGACCATGTTCAGCCGAATCTCTTGCGCTATCTCGGGATGCTCCGCCATGTACGCACAGGCCTTGTCGCGCCCTTGTCCAATGCGCTCGCCCTTCCAAGAGTAGAACGCACCCGACTTCTCGATCAGGCCCGACTCCGATCCGAGGTCGACGATCTCGCCGGGCCAATTCACGCCAGCCCCGTACATGATCTCGAACTCGGCCTCACGAAACGGGGGCGCCACTTTGTTCTTGACGACCTTCACGCGCGCCTTGCTCCCGACCACCACTTCGCCATTCTTGACCACACCCGTTTTCCGAATGTCGAGCCGCACGGACGCGTAGAATTTCAGCGCGTTGCCACCCGTGGTGGTCTCCGGATTGCCGTAGACGACACCGATCTTCTGGCGCAACTGGTTGATGAAGGCCACGCACGTGTTGTTGCGCGCGGTGGCCGCCGTCAACTTGCGCAACGCCTGGCTCATCAGGCGCGCCTGCAAGCCCATGTGCGCGTCCCCCATCTCGCCCTCGATCTCGGCGCGTGGCACCAGCGCCGCGACGGAATCGACGACGATCAGATCGATCGCACCCGTGCCCACCAACTTGTCGGCGATTTCCAAAGCCTGCTCACCGCAGTCCGGCTGCGACACCAGGAGCTCCTCGATACGGACACCGAGTTTTCTGGCGTACCCGACATCCAGAGCGTGTTCCGCGTCGATGAATGCGCACACACCGCCGGCCTTTTGGGCCTGCGCGATTGCTTGGAGGGTCAGCGTCGTCTTTCCGGAGGACTCGGGCCCGTAGATTTCGACGACCCGCCCGCGAGGCAAACCGCCCACGCCAAGCGCCAGGTCAAGGCCCACCGATCCCGTGGGGATGACGCCGATTTCGGCGATCTCGCCGCCTCCGAGCGGCATGATGGCACCCTTTCCGAATTGTTTCTCGATAGCAGCGATTGCCACGGACACGGCCTTCAGTTTTTCTTTCAAGTTGGACATGATCGATCTCCTTTTGGGGTTACGTGATCCAGTTCGGACACGCGTGGATCGAGTTGCCTCAATCCGAACTATTCGATGGGTCTGTCGAGAACTCGGTACTGGAGCGCTTCGCCGATGTGTCGAGCGCGAACCCGATCACAGGCATCGAGGTCGGCGATGGTGCGAGCCACGCGGCGTACGCGGCTGATGGCGCGCGCCGACAACGCGAAGCGCTCGACCGCGCGCTCGAGCAGGTTGTGCCCATCATCGTCCAACGCCGCGTGCCGATTCATCTCGTTCGTGCTTAGACGCGCGTTGGTGGTTGCATCGGATCCGGCGCGCAGGGTCTGTCGCTCGCGCGCGCCGATCACGCGCGCGCGAACGTGGGCACTCGACTCGGCGGCCGCTTCCGCCGCGAGGTCGCGATATGCGAGCGCCGGTACGTCGACGTGCATGTCGATTCTGTCGAGCAGCGGACCGGACAAACGTGCGCGATAGGCGGCGATTCCCGCCCGGGAACATGTGCAAGTCCGGACCGGGCTCCCCAGGTGCCCACACGGACATGGATTCAGCGCCGTCACCAGCATGAAATCCGCCGGATACTCGACGTTGCGACGCGCCCGCACGACGTTTACGGTTCGTTCCTCAAGAGGTTGGCGAAGCGCCTCCAGCGCGGGCCTCTGGAATTCGAGCAGCTCGTCGAGAAAAAGGACGCCGTTGTGAGCCAGGCTGATCTCGCCGGGCCGGCAGGCCGCGCCCCCTCCGACGAGGCCAGCAACGCTGACGGTGTGGTGGGGCGCGCGAAAGGGTCGTTCGCGCATCAATGCTCGTCCGCCGAGTAGACCCGCCACCGAATAGACCATGGTCGTCTCCAGGCCTTCGTCGAACGCCAGTGGGGGTAAGATGCCGGGCAGGCGCCGCGCCAGCATCGTCTTTCCGGATCCAGGCGGCCCGACGAAGAGCAAGTTGTGGCCTCCGGCGGCGGCAATCTCCAGGGCGCGACGGGCAACCGCTTGACCCCGGACGTCGGCCAGATCGGCGGTCACCGTGAGAGCGAGAGCGTCCGTCCCGGGAACGGAAGGCGCGGGCATGTCACCGTCGCCATTCAGCACGTGTACGAGCTCGCCGACGTTGCCGATCGGTACCACGGTGCATCCGTCCGCGACGACGGCCGCCTCCGACGCGTTATCCCGTGGAACGAACAGACGCCGCGTCCGGCAGCGCCGCGCCCAGGCCGCGATGGGGAGCGCACCGCGGATAGGACGAACACTCCCGTCGAGAGCCAGCTCCCCGACGAACACATCGCCCGCCAACCGATCGGGCGGAATCACGCCTGCGGCGCACAGCATCCCTACGGCGATGGGCACGTCGAACGCGGCGCCATCCTTGCGCAGGTCCGCGGGTGCCAGGTTCACGGTGATGCGCCGCGAGGGCAGCTTGAAACCGCTATTTTCCAAGGCGCCCCGGATGCGGATGCGGCCTTCTTTCACGCCGGCGTCGGGCAGACCGACGATGGCACAACCCGGAAGACCGACGGCGAAGTCAACCTCGACGTCGATGGGTGCGGCTTGGATCCCTAGGACGGTCGCGGACAGGACACGTGCGAGCATTCCCGTCGAGATAGCGAGCCGCGTGCCATGACGGGCTCGCGGTTTCCGTGGTCTCGTCGCCCCGCGAAGGCGTCCACGGGGCGCCCACTGTCCGACAACCGGCCACGGCCGAAGAAGGGCGGGGCGTCGGCGACTGGGGAGGCAGCGGCGACCGCTTCAGAACAGGAATCTGAGGCCGAGCTGCCCGTGAACCGGCTGCTGAAAGACGGTTGGTTGACCGAAGTTCGGATTCTTGGAGACCGGTGCGCCGAAAATATTCTTGGCGTACTGAAGATCCTTGACGGTGCCGTTGACGATCGGGGTCGCGATGTCGAACGTGTAGTTGTCGTCCAACTCGAGGGGCGTCCGCTCGTTCGTGACGTTGTACAGGTTTAAGAAAGCCTCCATCGCCGTCGTCTTGGATAATTCCCGATGATAGGCGACCTTGACGTCCATCTGCGTGACGGTGGGCGTTCGCCCAGCGGAGCCTCGCGGCAACAGAAAGTTCAGCTGAACTCCCTGGACCCATTGCGAGATGTAGTTCCGGGGAACTCCGGAGTATGCGGAGAAGCTCCCACCCAGGATGATCGACCCCTTGGCGCCGACCGGCAACTGGTAAAATCCGTCCACGCGGCCCGAGTGCGGCCGATCGTTGGCCAGCGGCCCGCGCCTGTTCAGCACCAATTCCGGCGTGTCGTAGGCGTTGCCACCATTCGGCGCGAAGTAGCCGTTGTCCGCATCGTAGAGCCCGTTGTAGTTTCCGATGAGACGCGAGTACGTATAAAACGCGCTCAGCATCCAGCGTTGAGACAGCCGCTTGGTCGCGGACAGGGTGATCGCATCGTAGGTCCGTTCGGGCTTCGGCTCGCTGCCCAGGATCTTCAGGTTCAACAACTTGGTGTTCAGGTCGTCGAGTTGAGCCTGGTATATGGCCTTCTGCTGTGGGTCGGCGGTTTGCGCCAGAATTGCTTTTTTGGCGTCGATGTCATTCTGGACCTGGCTAAGCGCCTCCTTGGGAACGTCTCCCGGGTTGCCGAGCACGAACTGGAAATTGCGTCCGTCGCCGGTTCCGTCCTCGATGATCGAACCAAGCCAGCGGTGTGTGTAGTCGATCCCGACGACCAAGTCTTGGGTGAGGGCATGCCGAAAGCCGGCGACCACTTCGTTGTGGTACTGGGCACGAATGTTCGCCTGCACGGGATAGGGCGCGCCGGCGTTCACGAACTCGGTCCCCGTTAGTGGGCAGCGGGACGCCTCGCCGCCGACCCCCGTCCACTGTGACGGAAGAGTGGCACACATCGGACTCGTGTTGTCGTAGTGCCGTACGAGAATCCCCTCGCCGCCGAAGTAACGAGCCGCCAAAGTCATGGGTATCGATTCATAGAACTGTCCATAGTTTGCGAAAATTTTCGAGCGTCCCTCGTCGCTAGGATCGAAGACGACGCCCAGGCGAGGACCCAGGTTACTGAGACTCAGGAACTCGTCTCCGCGGAAGTCATACATCTTCTGATTTTCGAGCCGCAGCCCCAGATTCACGGTCAGGTTTCGCACCGGGTGGACGGCATCCTGGATGAAGTAGGCGGTGTTGACGCTCTTGACGTGGGCGACCAAGTTGTCCTGGTAAAAACGCTGGGTGGGATCCGCCAGATCGGTGGGCTGCCCGTCCATGTTGGGATCCGGGCTCGTGGGACTGGCATCGGCAAACTGCGACGCGTAGGACCCACGCGGAAGGGTGAAGAAGTTCCACACCTTGGAGTTACCGGGACTATCTTGATTGTTCACGATCAGCCCCCGATTGCCGATCGGGCCCGAGTAGTACCGGGTCTCGTCGAACGTGTTGTATTCCAGGTGTGCGCCCACCTTGATTTCGTTTCGATTGAGGAGAACCGTCGACTTCAAATCGGCCATCCAGCGATTGGCGGTATAGCTTTTGACCTCCCCAAAGCCGCCGTTGTGATAGTTGTCGACCGGACAGGGATCCCAGGCGCCCACCTTTTCACATCCAGGAATGTGTTCCAGGTCGAAGAGGCTGGCATTGTGCCACTCCAGTTGATTCAGGCTGTTGAGATCGGAGAATGGACTCTTCTCGCTGTAGTCTTCTCGATGCAACCCGAGCCCCGCGTCAATCCGCAGGCGCCTGTCCCAAAGCTGGGACACCCATTTCGCGCTGATGTCGGTGTTGTTCTTGTGCAGGTCCTGCTGCGCCCATCGCGGATCATTGACCGCCTCGCCGCCCGTCACCCCTTGAAGGGTCCGGGTATGCACCGACGCGGTCGGGGTACCGAACAGGCCGACGGTCAGCGTATGGTCGGGAGCAACCAGATAGTCGACCTTCGCCCCGTATTGATAACTCTGGCGAAGCTCCCGCGTCCGTGTGCGCATGAGCAAATTCGTCAACGGGTGATTGGTGGTCGGGTCAACGTCCTGGACGCCGTCATGGTTGTTGTCCACCAATGCCTGGACGTCGCGGAAGAAGTGGGTCTTCTCCAGTCGCGGCGCGAATCCGGTCCAGAAGAACAGCTTGTTCTTGATGATCGGCCCGCCAAGCTCGAAACCGAAATTGGTGTCGTAATCCGGTTTGTCGACCCCCACGAGGGCGGAGTTCTTCTTCAACACCAGCTTCGGATCGCCCGACAGCCAGTACGGCGACCAGTAGAGAAACGCGGAACCATGAAATTCGTTGGAGCCCGATTTGGTCACCACGTTCACGACACCGCCCATCGCGCCGCCAAATTCGGCACTGTAGCCCCCGGTATTGACCTGCAGTTCCTTGACGAAGTACAGGCTCAGATTGGAGCCACCGGAGGCGTCGGCGCGATGGTTCATGATGTCGCCGTACTCCATTCCGGTCACGTTCAGGCCATCCATGATGTACTGATTTTCAAGGCCGCTGGCGCCCGCGATTGAGACGCCGCCGGACGATTCCAGGAACGCGCCGGGAGCCTTCAAAACGAGATCCCCGAAGGTGCGATCCGCTGGAACGTACTGCATGTAGTTCTCGTCCAAAGTCAGTCCGAGGCGCGCGCTTCCCACGTCGACGGCGGCCGCCTTCTTCTTGATGACGTACGTCTCCGCGACGACGGCCTGACTGGGAATGGCGGCGTCCGCGCGGACGGTCGCCCCAGCGGACACCGCGACATCGGGGCGTTCGACCTTGGTGGAGGAATTGGCGCTGTAGAATCGAACCACGTAGCTGCCCACGCGCAGGTTCACGAACGAGTACTCACCTCCATCGTCCGTCAGGGCGGCGTCCTCGCCCTGCGGTCCTTGGAGAATAACGGTGATCCCCGATAGAGACTGTCCGGTTCCCAGGTCCGTCACGTGCCCGATGATGCGACCCGTGGTCTCCTGTGCAGCCGCGAAACGGGGCACGAGAACGAGCACGGCAAGGGCGACGGTGGTTGCGGCGATGAGGATCGCCCTCGTGCGCGCGGATGGCCGGTGCGAAATCCTACGCGGAGTCGAAGGAGTGCGATGCCCCACCGGAGCCATGGTCGTCCTTTCGAAGCCGATCGTCGCCAGGGAGCCTGCAACCCGGTGATTGTTGGCCCCCCTCATTGCATCACCGTGAACGTCGCGGATACGGGAGCGGCGAGCGTTTGCTGGAAGTTGTCGGCCGCGGCGGCACCGACCGTCACGGTTACGACCGCGCCGGGAGGCCAGCCGTCCTGCGGGGGCGAAATGTCCCAATCGGTCGGCTTCATGGCGTCGCGAGCCGGCGGGGGGGAATCAAATCCAGCGATCGGCGCGCCGGCCAGGGTTGCGCTGACCTGAATCACGTCCGCGGTCGCGTCGGTGGTCAAATTGTTGAACGAAACGTTCACAACGTAGTCGGTCGCCACCGACGGCGGCGCTCCACCGCTTGCGCCGGCGTCGTCGGTGCCAGCATCGTCGGTGCCTGCGTCGGGCGCCTCAGGCGCGGCGGGCACGGTCACGGTCGCCGTCAGTGGTTCGGTTTCGAAGGTCAGCATCGTCATGACGCCATCACCGGCGACAAATGGGGTGGTCTGATCGTGCGAGCGCACCTTGCTGGGTTCGAGCGCAACCGTGACCGATGAGCCCGAGGGCAAGCCCATGGTGGGCGTGACGGTCAGACTCGGACCGTCCCGAAGGCCATAGGCGGCCGCAATCAGAGTGAACTTGCGATCACCGTCTGGGACGTACAGGCTCTTGACCGGGATCGCCCCCCCACTCCACGCCACATTGGCCGCCCCCTCCTTCGGCGTAATACCGCCGTCGCCGTCCAACTCCTCAAGCGGAGTTGGATCCAGGATTCGATCGAACAGCGCATAGAAGGTTGACAGGGGCGGTACTGGAGTCGTCGTCCCCGCCTCCGTCAGCAGTTCAACCGTGGAACCCGTGGGATCGACGACCGAGAAGGTCACCATCACCGGAGCGCCGGATTTCACGCTGTTGTTCGGCGTACAACCGAAAGCTGCAATGAGAGCAACCAACGGCCCGATAGTTAGGCTCCGACAGGGTCGTTTCATTCGATGGCTCCTCGACAGGGGCAGCAATGAAGATTACGGGGGTTAAACAAGCTTCTTGGCGGGCGATCGTACACGCAACAGCCGCGCAAGGTAAGTTTTTGCCTATCTACGAGCCGCCTTGGGGCGCCTTGGGGGTTAGATTAGACGGCACGCGGTTAACCCGCCTATGGTCGTCGGTCGTGGACGGGAGCCGGGAATTAGTCCCTGGTGACGACGCCCAGAATCTTGGCGCCCGCCCCTTTACAGATATCCATCAATTGGACCGCTCGGCCGTAGGTGGCCAGGTCGTCCACGTCGACGAACACGATCTTCTTGCGGTCATGCAAAAGCCGCTCGGCGACCCGCGCGGGCAGCGCCTCGGCGGCGATCGGCTCGCCGCTCACCGAAAGGGTGCCGCTTGCGTCCAGTCGCACCACGATCGGCGGACTGCCGGGGGGCGCGGCCGTTTCCTCGGTGGCCTTGCGCGGTACCGCGGCGACGATTTCTTTCAACATGACAGGCGTCATGACCATGAAGATGATCAGCAACACGAGCACAATGTCGATGAGCGGCGTAACGTTGATCTCCGAGGAGGGGCCTTTGCCCGAACCCGCCCCGAAGCTCATGGATTTCCCCCGGCCGTGGATGGCATCTTGCTAGCCTCTTCGGTCCCCAGTTGGACTTGTTCAATGCCCGCCGCGTGCAAGGCCTCCATAATCCGACGGGCCTGCCCATAATCGATGCGCGCGTCGCCTTTCAGGAAGATTCCCTTGTCGGGATGGCGTCGGCGCTCGGCGGCCACGGTGTCACCCAGTCGCTCCAGGGAGACTTCGGCGCTGCCCACGAAAATCTGACCCCGGTGGGTCACGGCGACGACCACGTCGCGGTTGTCATCGGTCCGCTTGTCGTGATGTTCGGTGATCGGTAGGTCAACGTTCACGCCCTTGCTGAGCATCGGGGTGACGACCATGAAGATGATCAGCAGGACGAGCACAACATCGACCAGCGGCGTGACATTGATGTCCGCCTTCATGCTGCCACGGGCCCGTTTTCGGGGCCGCGTCAGCCTACCTGGCTTTTTTCCGATCGCGATCATCGTATTGTCTGGTCTAGGCCCAGATCACGGTCGGGTGGCGGCTTGGGTGCTCGGAGACCCCAGGCGCGCGTCCTTGATGATGTTGTCGACCAGTTCGGACGCGGTTTCGTCCATATCGACAATCAGATCATCCACGCGTGCGGTGAAGTAGTTGTAAAACCACACGGCGATGATTGCGACCCCGAGGCCGACGGCGGTCGTCACCAATGCCTCGGCTATGCCAGCCGAAACGGTTCCGATGCCACCCCCCCCTTTCGCCGGATCGGCCAATTTTTGAAAGGCCGTGATGATTCCACCGACCGTGCCGAACAATCCCACGAAGGGCGCCGAGGACGAAACCGTCGCCAAGACCGGCAGGCCACGGCGCAGATTGGCCAACTCGCGATCCTTGGCGCGTTCCATCACGCGAACGGCGGCGTCGACAAGGTCGTAACCGGCGTTGCCGGCGGCGCGCGCCTCCAATCCCTTGGCGAATTCCCCCACGCCGCTGCCGACGACATGGGCCACCGGGCTGCCGACAAATCGAGCTTCGATTCCGCGCGCGGATTCCAGCTTTCCCGGTTGGCTGATGACGGTCGCGAGCGCCCTGACGTATCCAAACGAGCGCGTCTTGCCGCGCCGATAAAACAACAAGCGCTCGACCGCGATCCCGAGCGAATACACCGACATGGCGATCAAGACGACGACCACCCCCCGAGCGACGATCCCCATTTCGTGCCACAAGCCCATAACTGTGAAATTCATCTGGGATCTCCTATTCGGATTCGAACTGATGATTGAGGAAATAGCAGAACGGCACGGGCGTACCGTTCGCCGTCAAAGGCCTGTACCGCCAGGTCTTCACGGTGGTGACCACATTGTTGTCGAGTGTCGGGTGCGCCCGCTTTAGGAGAGTCACGGTATCGACCGCGCCGGAGAGTCCGACACAAATCTTGGCGACGACGAGATAGCGAGCACCGGCGGTCCGAAGGTTCGTCGGAAAATCCGGCTCGGCGCCGGAGATTTTCTGTTTCGCGCCCATGAGCGGCGGCAGGAACTTCGCGACCGGCGCCAGCGTCGTGCCAGACCCTCCCGGCTCGCCACCCTTCACGCCATTTCCAACCCCGCCCTTCGTGCCTTCCGCCTTGCCCGCCCCCGGTGCACTGCCGGACTCTCCGGAGGTGGTCTGTTCTTTTGCCGTCTCCTTGGCCACTTCCTTGGGAGCTTCCCGGGGAGGCTCCACGACGGGATCGGCCTTCGGCTGCACGACGTCGGGCGTTTTGGTCGCAACATCGATCTTGGGGCGAACCACGGCCTTGTGCTTGGGGGCGACGGCACCGCCCCCCAGTGGAGGAGGAGGCGGCGGTGGTGGTGGCGCGACGGCGGCGGACACGAAGGTCACGGTCACCACGGGCGGGCTCAATTCATCGACGTGCCAGAAGGAATACGCGACTGCGGCCAGCACGGCCGTCGCATGCACGAGCACGGATACCGTGTACGTGATTCGCCGTCCGCGACTCGTTCGAACCGATCCCTGATGTAAGTAGGACTCGAACGCCATCGTCACGGCTTCCCGGCGGCCTGAGCGGCGAAAGCCACGGATTGTTGGACCACGCGTTCCCAGGCGCCGGCATCATCAAACAGGGCGAAGGACTGTTGGCGATACAACAACCCGGTGTAGGTCAACGCGTCCGTATAATGTGGGCGCAGTTCGATTGCGCGACCGAGAAAGCGAATCCCCTCCTCGCAGAGGGCCACCCGTTCGGCCCCGACGATATCCGTGGGAGCGGCCAAAGGAGGCGCCGGCGCGGGACGCTCCGGCCGCGGGCGCGGGTCATACTCGGCGAGACCCGGGCCGCCGCCGTGAGTTTGCAAAACGCGCCAGATGAATGCACCCACCGCATATTGCGCCTCCGCATCCCGCGGCAGCAAGGCGGCAGCTTTGCGATAGAACGTCAGCGCATCCCGCCAACGGCCCGTCTTCGAATAGACCTGGCAGAGAACCAAGATAACGTCCAAGTCGGTGGGATTCCGTTCGTGACGCAGACTGAACGTCCGCTCGATAGTCCGAAATTCCCCGAGATCCAACAGTGTCTGCACGTACAGACGATCACCTCGCGGATCGGCGGGTTCAAGTTCGCGCAAACGCTTGAACGATTCCAAAGCGCACCCGGCGGCGGAGCGATTCACGATCGCGTCCGCGCCGGGCACGATCAATTCGCGGCACGCGTAACCCCGATTCAGCCAGAGCAACGGCATTTGCGGAACGAAAGCCGCGGCCTCCGTGAAGCGCGCAACGGCGGTCGCGAAATCGCCGCTCTTGTAGGCAGCGTTGCCCTCCTGAATCTTCTTCCGACCCCGCAATTCGCTACACCCACCAAGCGCCGCGAGCAGGAGCAGCGCAAGATGAGAACGTAACCGTAACATGATGAATCATGTTATCGGCACGATCGAGCGCCGCAAGAGGGTTCCGTTAGTTCACTTGGACGCTGACCCCGCGCGCGATAGATACTTGTCGATCTGAGTCCGCGCTGCTTCGCCAACGTTCACGAACTTGACGCCCATCTGCAGATCGTCGGGACCGGATCCGGAAACGATTTCGCCCAGAACCTCCACGGGCGTCGAATCCCCGGGTAACGTGAAAGTCAGATTCACATGGGTGCCCTGGGGAAGGGGAATCGTGTGATCCAGTCGCAATCCGCCACGCGACAGGTTTCCAGCCCTCCGGAAATAGCGCTCGTTGTCCGTCTTCTCCTCGACCCACATCTCAAGAGAGATCCGTTCGGCCTGACGCCGTTCCTCCCGCGCCGGACCACGGCTGCCTGACTGGCCTCCAGACATAAGACGCCTCCAATGACAAAGTTACTCCTTCAAGGGTACGGCGACAAGAGCGTCACCGACGGTGAACCGCCGGTGACGGAGCCGCTATGGTCAGGGCGACTCCCGTGATCGGATGGACGAGGCCCGGAAGCGCGACGTCCGCGAGGGGAATCAACACGAACGGGCGTTCGAGCAGCGCGGGGTGTGGAACCTTTAGCGCGCGTGTGTCGATCACCTCCGCGCCGTACAACAGGAGATCGATATCGATGGTGCGGGGCGCCTTCGGCCGATCCCGGGGACGTACCCGCCCCAACAGGTTTTCGATCTCCAGGCAGTTGGCTAGCACCGCCGCCGCCGGCATGTTGGTCTCACCGCGAACGACCGCGTTCAGATACGCCGGCTGCGGATCGACAGCCACGGCCTCGGTCTCGTAGATTGGCGACACGCACATATCGCGCAATATCCGACGTCCCGACAGGGCGCGAAGGGCGGCTGCGATCGCCGCGGCGCGATCACCCAGATTGGATCCGAGACCGAGGTACACCGTGCGGGTTCTTGGAAAAGCTACCACTGTCGCCACTCGGAAAATTTGCCTCGTCTGTTCAGATTTCGATTGGGTACGGCAGCTAGTGTAAAACCGTCGGCCCATGGGCGCCGCTTTGATCGCAGCTACGCTGACCGGTCTTGCGACTGGGCTGGGCGCGCTTCCTTTCCTGTTCATCCGCGAGCTCCCGCGCCGCGTATACGACGGTATCTTGGGCCTCGGGGCCGGGCTGATGTTGGCGGCCGCGACTCTCGGCCTGCTTCGCGAAGCGCTGGCCGGCGTACGCGCGCCGGAGACGGGCCTCGATGCCGGGCGGCTGGCGCTGGTGGTGGCGGGGTTCGGGGTGGGGGTCGCCCTCGCAGCTACGATGGATCGATTGATTCCACACCGACATGCAAGCGGGCATCACCAACACCTCGGACACGAGCCCGGTCACGACC
The DNA here is from genome assembly GCA_017881245.1 of Pseudomonadota bacterium. Classification (GTDB taxonomy): domain Bacteria; phylum Myxococcota_A; class Polyangia; order Fen-1088; family Fen-1088; genus FEN-1088. The sequence continues at coordinate 13,387 of JADGRC010000418.1, read as the reverse complement.
ACCACGATCGTCTGGTCGATCTCACCGACGATCCCAGGCGTGGCTACGCCATCATTGGTGCGTTGACCATTCATCGCTTTCCCGAGGGTCTTGCGATTGGAGCGGGGTTTGCCGCGGGGGAGCACGCGCACCTCGGTCTGCTGTTGGCCATTGCGGTCGGCCTTCAGAACGCGTGCGAAGGCATCGTCATGGCGGCGCCCTTGCGAAAAGGTGGGATCGCCCCCGGACGCAGTGCGGTCATTATCACGCTCACGGGTCTTGCAACGCCGTTGGCCGCGCTTGTGGGTGGCCTTTTGGCGGGAGGAACCGCGCCCACCATGCCGTTCATCCTGGCGATGGCCGCCGGCACGCTGATCTTCATCACATCGAACGAGATCATTCCCGAATCGCACAGTCACGGATTCGAAGGGACGGCATCGTCGGGAGTCGTCGCGGGTTTCTTGTTCACGATGGTGCTCGGCGCGCTGTTGCCCTGATTTGCCCCTGCCTTTGCAGCGGGTTAGCATAATCGACTACGGTGGTAGGACTCGTTTCGTTTCGTGCGATGGCGTTGCTGCTGACGGCGACGATTGTGATTAGTTCCGTGTTGTCCGCGCCGCGAGCCCTTGCGGTCACCCCCGATGAAAGCGCGGGGGCCGCCACCGAGGCCAAGAGGCACTACGAAGAGGGCACGAAAGCCTTCAACCTGGGGGAATTCGCGCGGGCGATTTCTGAGTTCAAAACCACGTACAACGCGAAACCGGATCCGCTGTTGCTTTACAACATCGCACAGTCCTACCGGCTCGCCGGTGACGCGAGTCAGGCCCTCTTCTTCTACAAGTCATTCCTGCGCAACATGCCCGGGGCGACCAACCGCAAGGAGGTCGAGGCCCAAGTCAGAAAACTGGAAAAGCAGCTTCAACAACAGGGAGACGAGCAGAAACGCGAGCCCACGGCGCCGGCTTCCGTAAACCCACCTCCCGTGAGCACTGTGGCGCCTGCCGCACCAACGCCGCCGGCACCCGCGACGGTGACACCGCCCACGGCGCCGACGGCGATTCGTGTGCCGAGCCCGGTTGCTGATCCCCCGCGCGAGCCGGTCATCGTGCCGGTCAGCGGCGCCTCAGCCGCGCAGCCGGCGCCAACACCCGAGGTCAACCTGACAGCACCCGTGCCCGCGGAACCGGAGTCGGACCGCCCCATCTACAAGAAGTGGTGGTTCTGGGCCGGCGCCGCCGGCGCCGTGCTTATCATCGGCGGAATTGCCGCCGCCAACGCCAAGAAGGCGCCCAGTACGACCTGGGGTACCTACACGCCATCGTTCTAGATGCCTTACCCCATCGAAATCTTGGCGAATGAGGCAAGTTTTCATCCCAGGCGAGGAAATAGCCAATCCAAGCACGGGGAGGTCCAGTTTTCAGCGGCAACCAAGGATCCCCGGGGATGAAGCAAAGATGAGACTGAAGCCCGGTCAAATGCTGATGGCGCTGGTGGTTGCTGCATCCGTGTCAATCGGATGTGCCAAGGGCACGTACCTGGAGGTTGACTTCAAGGGCGGCTTCGCGCCCGGGGAAATTCACCGTATCGACGTCGATTTTTCTCTCGTGACCCCGGACGGCGGGGTTGCGCACACCATCGGCGGCATCGTCCCTGGCGAGAACGGCATTCCCGCGGACCCCATCAAGCTTCCGGCCTCGATTGCGTTCAAGCTGGACTCGGAAGAGGGCGTTCTGACGCTCACGGCGACCGCGCGTGGGGCACTAGGCGAGCCGCTCGCCACGGTTTCAAAGACTACGCCGATCATGCACGCCCAGACCTGGAAAATCGTGATGGATTTCGGCCCCTGACCGCGGCCAGAGCCCACGACGTGGACGCTAGCGCGACGTGATCGCGTCTTATCCTCTGACGTGGCCTGGCAGTCAGCCTCCGAGTAGCCGATCCAGATTCGCGCGCTCCCATTCCGTCGCGCGTTGATGGTCGGGATAGGTCCGTTCCTCGTCGACGAAAGCGGGACCGTGAAAGATGCGCCGGCGGCCTTTGCGAACGATGTCGTGTTTCCCGTGCAGCATTTCGTGGAACACGATCCAAGCGACGAAGAACTCAGGCACGTCAGGCTTGTCGAGGACAGGGTGAATCCGAATGATCTTGTCTTCGACGGCGAAACTGCCCATCTTGATCGACCGGCGCGCCCCATGAGCCACAACGGGTCCCCAAGTAATTCGGGCGTCGAGCGCGCGGTCAAACCGCTCCTCGTTCAACCGGTCAAAAATCGCCCGCAAATCATGATGAATACCAGTGGTGCGAAGATTCACCTGGCGGGCTTTACGGGGCTGCTTCTTGATGATGTGTTGGTGGCCGTCGATGTAGTCGCCGAGCACCCGCGACGCCCGCCGGTCGTTGTGTACCACGTACCGGCCGAGCGCTCGCACGATGCGCGGCTCGGCCCCGATAAACATGCGGTGAAGGCGCAAACGATAACCGTCCGGCTTCCGCCGAACGGAAATCATGCTGTAGTGGTTGTTGGTGAGACGAAGCTCCAGCGCCTTGCCGGGCGGAAGGTAGACGCGCAGGGCGGCCGCGAGCGCGCGTTCGTGCGCCCCCGGATCCACGATCGCGCGCAGGCGGGCCTGGCGGGGAGCGGCTTCGGCCCGAAGTGCCCGCCGCGAAGCCGCCGGCGTGGCTGGTTCGGGGAAGGTCACCACGGCTCGGCCGCGAGCGGCGCCGCTTTGCTCGCGGTCCCGGCAAGCGAGGCGAAACGGGGGGGAGAATAGGGAGAGCTGACCAGGCGTACGCGTCGCGACAGTCGCGGAGCCGGTTTGGTCCGCGGGGAGAATTCGGGTCAAGGTGGCCTCTCTTTGAGCATGCTCTCCCTCGGTCGAGCATAAAAATGCTAGCAGTCCCCGTCGCGGGCCGCAAAAAACCGAACATTGTAGGTCCCCGCACTAATTCGGAAATTCCTGTTGATAACTTTTGGACAGCGCGGCAAACATCGTCTATGCGAGTTACGGTTTTGTACTTCGCGCAGCTGCGCGAACGCCGGGGCAGCGGGTCGGAGGTCTTGGATCTACCGACCGGCGTTGACGTGGCGACGGCTTTGGCCACGCTCGCCAAGCAGCACCCCCAGATCGCAGCGCTCCTGCCCCGCGTACAGGTCGCGGTCAATCAAGTTGTGGTTGTGGCTACCACAGCGCTCTGCGAAGGTGACGACGTGGCTCTGATCCCACCAGTCTCGGGCGGTGCCGCGGTCAGAATTGCGGTCCTGGAATCGCCCCTAGAAGTCGGCCGGGTGATCGAGGCCGTGGTCGGAATCGATCGTGGGGGCCTGGTGACGTTCACGGGGCTCGTACGCCGCAAGGGACGCATTCCAGATGTAATTCGATTGGAGTACGAGGCCTATCGGAGCATGGCCGAGAAGGTGCTGAAGGAAATCGCCGACGAGGTTGAGCACGAATTCGTGGACGCGCGGGTTTCCATTCATCATCGCGTGGGCTCCCTGGCGGTCGGCGAGGCGGCCGTCATGGTCGCCGCGGCAGCCCCCCATCGGGCCGAGGCGTTCGACGCTTGTCGCGCCGCCATCGATCGGCTGAAACAACGGGCGCCTATCTGGAAAAAAGAAATAGGCGAGAGCGGCGCCGCTTGGATCGAACACTGTTGTTGACTCTGGCTATCGCGGTTCTGTCCGCCACCAGTTGATCGCCTTCGCTGTCTGATCGCGCGAATCAGCGAAACCGCGCCGGCCACGCCGCCGACAACCGGGAACCATGATCGACACACCCGCCGTCGCCTGCGCGACCAAATCAATTGTGGGCAAGGATCCGACGCTGCAAAAGGTTGTCGCGCGAGCCATACGCGTGGCACCGACCCGCATTCCCGTGCTGATCACCGGGGAGAGCGGCACGGGAAAGGAGCTGTTGGCCGAACTGCTTCACCGCCTCGGACCGGCCCCCGCTGGACCCTTCGTGACCGTCAATTGTGGAACCCTGCCGCGCGAACTGGCGGAAAGCGAGCTGTTCGGGCACGAACGCGGCGCATTCACCGGCGCCGGCCGACAGAAGGCCGGGTGGTTCGAGGAGGCCGACGGAGGCACGCTGGTTCTGGATGAGATCGCGGAGCTGCCTCTCGAACTGCAACCGAAGTTGCTTCGGGTGCTCGAAACCGGTCGTCTGCGCCGGGTTGGAGGCTCCGGAGAGGTGTCCGTTCGTGTGCGAATCGCGGCGATGACCTTGCGCGACTTGTGGCTCGAGGTGGGGCGCGGGACGTTCCGAAACGACCTCTTTCACCGGCTGGCCGGGTTCGAATTGAGTTTGCCACCCTTGCGCCACCGCCGGCACGACATCCCCCTGTTGGTCGAGCACTTCCTCTCCGAGCTACGTTCGGAGCTCGGTCCACGGGGCCTTGACCGCGAAGCGGCAAGGGAGCTTCGAGAGCACGATTGGCCGGGCAACGTTCGCGAGCTGCGCAATGTCTTGAGACGCGCGGCCGTGCTGTGTCCGGGCCAAATAACCGCCGACGCGTTGGAGTTGTCCCGGAGAATCTATCCCGTGTCCGCGGGATCGGAGCGCACCGCGTGGCCCTGCGGAGCCGAACCGGGGCATTTGGCGGATGCCGATGATCCAGGCGCCGGTCGCCCGGAGGTGTCTTCAAGCGCGGCATTGCCAGCGGAGACGTCGCACGTGTCGGATGATCGGCCGTCGGATGATCGACGGTCGGACAATCTGCTGGCGCTCGGTGGGCGCACGTTCGACCAGATCGAGCGCGCCGTGTTCGATTGGGCCCTTGGCCAAAATGGGCGCAGTCGGCGACGAGCTGCCCGGGCCCTCGGTCTTCCAAAGTCGAGCTTCTGTGAAAAGGTCAAGCGGCACGGCCTCGCCTAACTAACCTAGCCAACTAACTCGCGCTCGTCTCAGCTGATGCGGCATGGCATCTGGGAATGCCTGGTCGCCACTCTTGCGAGCCGTCGCAAGATGTCGACGAGTTGGAACTCGCGCGATGACCGGAAATCGTGGTAATTGGCGCTGGTGACATCGAAGTCGAAGCTCGTCGTTCCCCAGATCGATGGAGGGATCTATCGGTGGACTTTTGGCAACGTGACCTTCGAGGTAGACGCCACGCACGGAGCGCGGGTCACGGGATTTTCTTTTGGCACCGAAAACATCCTGACCGGGCCGAAGGTGAATGCTTTGAACTTTGGCTCGACCTTCTGGACCAGCCCGCAATCGGATTGGGGTTGGCCGCCCGTTGTCGAGATTGATTCGGGCCTGTACACGGTGACTGGGGAAGGCGCGGATCTGTGGTTTGGAAGCGCCGTGGGATCCTTGGGCATCGCTGTCTCGAAACGGTTTCGCGTGTACTCCGACCAGGAAGCGGTCGAGATCGAATACGCCATGGAGAACCGATCGGACAAGGCGCGCTCGGTCGCGCCTTGGGAAATATCCCGATTTCCGGTCGGTGGGATCACCTTCTTCCCAGCCGTGGGTGGCATCCAGCCTTCCTCGACCTTGGCCGCACATGAAGCAGCAGGGGCTATCTGGTTTGACAATGATCCAGGCTCGGCCGTTGAGCCTTCGAAGCTGTTCGCCAATGGGTCCGAAGGCTGGGTCGCGCATATCGACATCGCCCGCCGCATGCTTCTGATCAAGACCTTCCCCAAGATCGATCCCGGCCAGCAAGCACCGGGCGAGGCGGAGATCGAACTTTACGCGGATCTCGCCCATACGTATGTCGAGGTCGAGCAGCAAGGCGCCTTCCGCGCCCTCGAACCAGGCGAGCGAGCCACGTGGACCGTCACTTGGCGTCTGCGGCGACTCCCGGCGGGCCTGGACGCCACCGTTGGGAACAAGAACTTGTTGGCGCTGGTCAGAGCGCTCAAGGCCCGGGACCCATCATAGAGCAGGGAGGCGGCTCGCTGCCGCTCGCGCCTCCCCGCACCCCACCTCGCTCCGGTGGGCAAAGCCCACCTGCGCTCGCCCTTTCCAAGTACGCCGCAGAATCTTCCTGCCGCGGGACGATTCTCGAAGATACTCGAAGATAGTAGAATAGTTGGCTGAACCGATTCAGGACGGCTCAACGGGGGCGTCGCTCCATGATGATGCCCAGCCGCTCCATGCGCCGGTAGAACGCCTGGCGCGAGAGGCCCATCTCGGCGGCGGCCTTGGCGACCACGCCGCCCGCGCGCACAATTGCCTCCTCGATCGCCACCCGCTCGTCTTCCGAGGCGGCGTCCGTCGGTCGCGACGCCGGCGCGGGCGCAGGCATGGGCGGCAACGGCGCCGGTCCGGATCCGGCGGAGGTACCGCTGCCGCCGACGGGCAAAAGCGGTCCGGGGGTCGCGCGCCGCTGTCCGACCCCGGGGCGTGTCGTGGCCGCGGGCCATCCGAGATCGCTCACCGTGATGACGTCGGCGGTTTCGACCAGCACGGCACGTTGCACGCGATTCTGCAGCTCGCGCACATTGCCCGACCAATCGTGGTTGAGGAGCGCGTTCACGGCGTCGGCGCTGAACGTCATGGCGGCCCGGTTTTCCTTGGCGGCGAAGCTCGCCAGGAAGTGCTCGGCCAGCGGCATGATGTCGTCGGGCCGATCGCCGAGCGCCGGAACGAAGATCTCGATGACGTTGAGGCGGAAGTAGAGATCCTCGCGAAACTGGCCGGCCGCAATGGCGCGCGGAATGTCGACGTTGGTGGCGCTGACGATCCGGACGTTCGCCTTCCGCGTCGTCGAGGAGCCCAGGCGTTCGAACTCTCCCGTCTGCAACACGCGCAGTAGCTTGGCCTGCGCCGTCAGCGGCAGCGTTCCGAGCTCGTCGAGGAACAGCGTGCCGCCGTCGGCGGATTCGAAGCGCCCCACGCGCAGCTTGGCCGCGCCCGTGAACGCGCCCGCCTCGGCGCCAAAGAGCTCCGCTTCGAACAGGTTCTCCGGCAGCGCCCCAACGTTCACGCGGACGAAGGGCTTGTCGCGTCGGCGGGAGTTTGCCTGAATGATTTCGGCGAGCTTTTCCTTGCCCGAGCCGTTGGGCCCCGTGATCAGCACTGGTACGTCGGAGGGTGCGATGCTCACGGCCAGGCGCACGACCTCGTGCATTTGCGGGCTGCTGTAGATGACGCCGCGCAGATCATGCTTGTCGGCCAGCGCCCGCCGGGCTCGGTTGCCGACAGCGCGCAAGCGGGTGTTTTCCTGCCGCAGGGCCCGCATGTTCACGAGGTTGCGGACCGTGCGCACCAGCTTGTCGTCGTCCCAGGGCTTGGCGATGTAGTCCGACGCCCCTTCCTTGATCAGGGCCACGGCAGCCTCGAGCGTGGTCCACGCGGTCATGACCAGCACCGGCATGTCGGGGTCGAGATCGCGGATGCTCCGGAACAGCCGGGTGCCCTCGGCGCCGTCGGTGTTCTCCTGCGAGAAGTTCATGTCCTGTACGACCGCGCCGATGTCCTCGGTGGCCAGGAGCTGCAGCGCCTCGTCGGGCGTGGAGACCGAAACCGCCGGGAGACCGTGGACCTCGAACAGAGTCTCGAGGGCGGTGCGCACCGCGGGTTGATCGTCGATGATCAGAACTCTCAACATGACGATGATTCCTCGGTCAAGCCCGGCACTCTACTGAACTTCGAACCGACATGTGTAGTTGATGAACGTCGACACGGCGCGCGCGTCTCGATCCAGCGGCGGTACCCAGATGGAATCGCGCAAGGTCTTCTGGCAGGCGGCGCCGAAGCCGCTGGTCGATTCGGACAAGGTGACCATCTCGGTCACGCGACCGTTCGGCATGATGCGGGCCCGAATCACCGACTTGCCCGAGATCCCCTTCTTGCGCGCGTCGCTCGGGTAGGCCCGCGCCAGGACATCCGTCAGATCGGGAGCCGCGGGACGGCGCGACAGATCCCCTTCGCCCACCACCGGCGGACCCGCATGGTGGTTCGAGGACCCATCGCCGTCGACGTTGCGCCGGGTGACCCGCGCACCTGGCCGTCCCACCGGGCCATTCATGGTCTGGCCGTTTCCCGTCGCGCTCGACCAGCCCGCGCCCGGTCCGTCGTTGGTCATCGTCACGCCCGTGAAATCCGCGGGGGTTTCGGCCTCGGGCGGCGGAGCGGCGCTGGCGGGGGGCGGCGGCGCGGTGATCTTCGCCGCCGCGGTTCGTGCCGGCCGGGCCATTGCCAACCGGGGCGCGCTCTTTTGCGCCACCTTGGCGGGCGGCGGCGGGGGCGGCGGCTCCTCCCGAGGCTTGGCCACCGACATCTCGACCAGCGTGGGCGGTCGACTTTTCTTCCGACCGAATCCATCCGCGCGTCCGCCGATACCGCCGAACGCCACCGCGTGCAGGCCCAGACTGGCAATGACCACCACGCTCCAACTCGCGATCTCGTTTCGTGTGCGCATGACATCTCCCTCACTTGTCGTCGATGACGATCCTGGCCGCGGGCCCGAGATTCATCGCTTGATGATTTCTTCCGGGTCCACGTTGATGGCGAACTTGGTGATGTTTTCACGGCGTAGCAGGTCAATGACATGCACGACGTTCGAGTGGATGGTTCGTCCATCGGCGGCGATGACGGCCCTGGTTTCGGGATCTGCGTCGTGGGCGCTCTTGAAGCGGGCGCGCAGGGCGGGCTCGGCGATCGGCTCGGCGTCGAGAAACATCTTGCCGTCCTTGTCGATCGACACGGACAAGGTGGTGGGCGTCCCCTCACCGGTGGCGCCCTTGGGCAGCTCCATCGGGATCGCCCGCGAGACCACGTAGCTGGCGGTGACCATCAGAATGACCAGCAAGACCAAGGTGATGTCGACCAGAGGGGTAACGTTGATACCGGTAATCATGTCGTCGTCGGAAGCAGCGGAAGCGGCCATGGGAATTCTCCTGTGAAGCGGTGGTGTTTTGGTGGGTGGTATTGGTGTGAACGAAGTGCGCGGTCCGAAACGGACCGTCTCAGACGGCGCGGTCGGCGCCGCCCGGTCGGCCGGACTTGAGCAACGCGAGCACTTCCTTGCCGAACGCCTCGGCGCGCGCCAGGCGGGACTTGATGATGCGCTGGAAGGTGTTGAAGAACGCGATGGCGGGCAACGCGACCAGGATGCCGATGGCGGTCGCGACCAGGGCCTCGCCCACCTCCGACATCAAGCCCGCGGTGACTTTGCCCGCGCTGTCGTTCAAGGAATGAAACGCGCGAATGATGCCGATGACGGTGCCGAGGAGGCCCAAGAAGGGTGCGTTGGCGCCGAGGGTGCCGAGGAATGCCAGCCGCTTCTCCATGCGCAGCTTCGCGATCTGGATGGCGCCGCTCATGCGTTCCTCGGCGGACGCGCTGCCGTCGTCCAGGTCTTGCAGCCCCGCCGAGATCACGCGCGCCTCGTGCGAGGGCGACTGCTCCAGCCGCACCCGGGCGCCTGCGATATCGCCGCCGCGAATCATGCCCAGGATCTGCGCCTTGAGTTTGCGGACGTTTTCGCTGGTGCGAATCAGGTAGATGGCCCGCTCGAGTGCGACGGCCAGACCGCCGACCGAGAGGGCGACCAGCAGCCACATGATCCAAGTGGCGCCCATCATCGCGAAGCCTGTGAGTTTCTGCTGAATGTCCATGATTTTTCTCCGTGCTGGGTTGTGAATTGTTTGGTGCTGCGTTGCGGTTCGGCCAGCCGCTAAAGCAGCCGGCGTGCCAACGACAACCCCCGCATTTTCTTGGCCTTGTGGCGCGACCGGGGACGGACAGGCCAGCTGTCCGCGGACGGCTGTCCGGTGTCATGGCGATCGCGATACGACGAAACCAGAGTTCGGCGAGTAGCAGCAATCCCTAGGCACGGCTCAGTGTGAGCCGGACCCGACGCGCGCCGAGGACACCGGCCGCGCCACCGGCACGGTCGGGCAACCAGACGCTGGCGCACATGCCGCCCCCCTTTCGGGGATCTTGGCCAGCCTGGCATACCCGTCGAGGAAGCCCTGCAGGTGCACCGCGCGCTCCTGGATGGTCTCGAGCACGGTCGACAACTTGGGCAGGTGCTCCGGGCGTTGCAGGATGATCCTTGCCGAGCCCACCAGAGATGAGATGGGTCCAAGCGAGTTGTTGATTTCGTGACTGATGATGCGAATCACCGTCTTCAGGCCGACGACCTCATGGCGGTTGATCTCATCGGTGACGTTTCTGACTGCGATCAGCGTCTGGCCATCCTCGAGGTGGCGGCGCGACAAATGAAACGTCTCGGGCCCGCCCGCTGCGCCCACGCTGAAAAGCTCGTCCCCATTCGAGAGCAGGGCCCGGCCCAGCGCCACCGGCGCCCGTTCGATCATCGACAGAACGTTCTGTCCTTCCACTGCCACGCCTTCGAAGAACAGATCCCGCGCGGAACGATTGGAAAAAGCTATGTTCCCCGAGTGGGCGAGAAGCACCATCGCCACTGGCGTCGCCTCCACCACCGTTCGGAGCAGGCTCTCCCGCCGCTCCGCGCCGCGCTGCTGCTCGGCGAGCAGTGCCTCCAACATGGCGGCGCGGCTCATCGCTCTATCCCGCGCCCGTGCCCATCGCGCCCACACGCCAAAAAACACCGCGCAGGCAAGCCCCAAGCTCGCGAGGCCCATCAAGACGAGAGACATGGTTGGTAGACCGTGGGAGAGCATGTCTGACCGCCAGGAGCGAAGGGGGACCTCAGCCGTTCGAATCACAAGCTGACTGCCTACGGACCGACGCAGGCCGCGCGCGTGGTCCAGTCGACGCCGCCGCGGTTGTCGCGCACGACGAACGTGAACGTCACCGGCAAACCGGCGGCGGGAACGTCGGCGGCCTTGGGCGCCTCCCACGTCGCGTCGACGATCGTCGCTGGATCGCCGTCCGTCGCCTCGACGAACGAGAACTGGCTCTTGAGCTTACCCGCGGTGGTGAATTGCGAGATCTGCAGGCTCTCGCGCGCGGGCGTGGCCACCGGTGGATCGCCCAGCATCGCGGTGTAGATTTCGCGATCGGCGCCCTCGGTCGTGTTCCCGATGACGTGGTCTTTGGATCCCGCTGATACCCGCGGCCCCACGACACATGGATCCTCACCGGCCGCGAGAGGCTTCCAAACTTGACCATCGAACGTGAAGGCCCGATCAGCTACCGGGTTGTGGTTGGTCTCGTCTCCCAGTTGAAGGGCAATCGAGACCGACGCGGTCGTGCTGGCGCCGTCGCCCGTGCAACGGGGAATGCCGCTTTCCGGATCGAACGCGGGCATCGAGTTCGCGCCGGCACAGATCTCGCCGTACAGGAGCAGGCTCTTGGCGGCACCGAGGGCAACGGCCGCGGGGATCGCAATCGAGACTCGCGGCGGCGTTTGCGTTCCCTGGAACAGGGCGACGGGGGTGCTTTCGCAGCTCAGAGAGCTCTTCCCCCCTGCGATCCCTGGCGCGCAAAGCGCGAACGCCCACGCCAGTGGCGCTGGCGCCCCGGGGGCTGTCACAAGCCACGTCACCGTCGCGGTCTCGCCCGGCTTGGGCGTGGCCCGATCGAGGGCGCCGTCGACCTCCACGCGAGCTCCGACCACGCGGGTCGTGTTGATCAGGGACGCCGGATCGAAGGTGGGACCGCACCCGGCCAGGAGAAGCCCGAGCAAGAGCGCCGAGCCGGTGGCCATCCTGGCGACCGTGGTAGCTGCAATGCGGGTCGTCGTATTTCTTGTCGTATTTGTCATGGTATTTGTCACCGGGGTTTTCATTGGGGTTGTCCTCGTATTTCTCATCGCGCTGGGGTTCATGGTCCTTGCCTCCTTAAAGTTCGCCGCGTACGCCAAGGCTGGGAATGAGCGGCAAGCCCGAGATCACGCCTGACTGGGTGAAGTTGTAGTTGTAAGAGCGGCCCTCCTCGTTGTGCTGGTTGTAGGCGTTTTGCACGTCCACGTAGGCGGCGATGCTTCCGCTCTTGACGTGCCAGCTCTTCTCGACACGCAGGTCCAGTCGATGGAAGGCGTTACTGCGGGAGCTGTTGATCGCGCCGTAGACGGGCTTGTACGTGTCGATGTTGGCGTTGTAGATGCTGCCCACCACTGGCGTGATCGGGTTGCCGGTCACGTAACGGAACGTTCCCGAGAGATCCCAGCCGCGGCCGAGGCGATAGGCCCCCGCGATGGTGAGGATGTGGGTCTGGTCCCAATTGAAGCGCCGCCATTCGAGGCCGTGATCGTTGCGCTCGCTGCGCGACAACGTGTACGAGAGGAAGCCGCTCGACTTCGCGGTCGGTCGCAGCTTCGCGGACGCCTCGGCGCCGTAGATCCTGCCGATGCCGTCGTTGTTCAGGTTCTCGCCGGGGACGGGACTGTTGACCGCCAGCTGGCTGAGGCGCTTGTAGAAGCCCTCGGCGGTGAGCTTCAAGCGCGTGCCGACTTCCTGCTCCACACCGAGGCTGTAGTGCTCCGCACGCCCCGGCCGGAGGTGTGGATTGCCGAGCACGGGCAAGCTCTCGGCCCCGCTGGGCGCTTGGGAGAACAGCCCGATGCCGCCCTTGAGGATGGTGGTCGCCGTCAGCTGGTAGCGCCCGGTCAACCGCGGATCCACCGTCCACCGATGGACGTCGCCCAGGTAGTCGACGCGCCCGCCCGGAACGAGGGTCAACCGGCTGGTGACCTGCCAGAGGGCCTCGAGGTAAGCGGCCGGCCGAAGGAAGCCGTCCCTGTCGTGGAGTTGAACGCTCGGCCGGCCCGTGAGAGGCCCGAAGGCGTCGGGATCGCCGTCGAGCTGAGTGGACCGTGGGCCGCCGTAGGCAAAGTCGAACCAGTTGTAAGAGACATCGAGCCCGCCAATCAGTCGCACTTGGTCGGCCAACTGCGCACGCCATTCGGCGCGCAGGAAGGCGTCATATCCCGGAATCTGGACCGCCACGTCCGGGCCCACGTTCTCGGCGAACGAGAACGGTCCGATGGTCGCGTTGATCTCGTGCTCGACGGCAGCGTTGTACTTGTGCTGCCAGACGAGCTGCGCCCGGTGAAACTGACTCGCCGAGCTCACGCCGCCGCGAATGGACGGATCGCTGTCCGCGGGGTGGGCCAGGATCAACTTGAGATCGTCGTACGACCCATAAACCATGGCCCGAAAGCGATCATTGCCGCTCGGCTTGTAGGCCAGCATCGCCTGGTAGTCCCAGTACACCGGCGCCGCCGTGATGGTTGCCTCGTCCTTGGGCACGAGCTTGTCGATGAACAGATCGATGTAGCTGCGTTTGGCCGCCACCGCGAATGACCAGTTCTTGGCGATGGGTCCTTCGAAGAGGAACGAGCTGTCGACGATGTTGATGTCGACCATGCCGTGCAGGGCGTCGGTCTTCGGATCTCGAACCCCGACGTCCACGATGCCGCCCATCTTCCGTCCGAAACGGGCGGAGAAGTTCCCCGGGTAAAGGTCGATCTTGTCGAGCAGTCGCGGCTGCACGAAGCTGGTCAGGCCGCCGAAGTGGTACAG
>JADGRC010000417.1 GCA_017881245.1 Pseudomonadota bacterium | reverse complement strand
GGGATCGGAAGATCGAAGCTGCCATCATCGCCGGCCTCGCCCGTCAGCGCCGAACCCTCCGCGCGCAAGGCGACGATCTTGGCCGCTGACACGGGGCCACGCGAGCCCTTGGCCAGAACGCGCCCGTGCAGTCGGCCCACCACGGCTCGGGCGCCGCCGCCATCACTGGGAGCATCCGGCGCGGCGGCGCGCACAAATGATTCCGCGCCGCCCGCATCGACGACACCTGCGTCGACGGCCGGGCCGCTGTCCTGGCCAGCGTCGGGAACGGAGCCGGCGACGGCGAGGAAGAAGAAGAAGGTGGTCACGGCAGCGATGCCGCCCACAATCCGTCCCACGGCGAGGCGAGACGATTGTTGGTCAGATACGTCACGCGTGTGCCTGGCGCGAGCGCATCGGTGCCGGGCGGAACATGCGCCGATTGGCCCCGATCCACCGCCACGTCGTAGACATCCCTGGCCAGCACGGTGGGCGCGCCGCTGGCCAGGTCGACAAGAGTCAGGTCGCCTGACCAGCGCGGGCTCTCCCAATTGAGCAGTGCCAGCGCGCGCGTGCGACCGAGCGCCACCAGATGACCGGTGCTGGCGATGGCGCGCGAAGTGCCGGCATCGGCGTCGACCAGGTAGATGTCCTTGCGATTCCCATCGAGGGTCCACGCGCCCACGAGCAGGCTGCCGTCATCGGTTTCCCAATAGCTCGTGGTCCCCGTACCGCGCGGGTTGAGCGCCTGCAAGGGCGCCGTGGGATCGTCGGAGGAACCGACGTAGATGGTCGGACGTTCGCCTCCGTCCGAGGAAAACCAATGGCGCCCATCCCGCGTGAACGCGGATGGCTTGCCGTAAGGTGCTCGAACGTAGGCATAGAGCTTCGCCTGGACCACCGTCAACCCTGCATCTTGTCGCCAGATGCCGAACCTGTCGGGTAGCGTGGAAAACCACAGCTCGGCGCGGTCGGGTCGCCATTCGAGGTACGTGCCGATGGTTTGACCGACGCGCGCCGAATCCATGGTGGCATAGTTGCCGGTGGTCCAATCGTAGAGAAAGAGCCGGTGATCGTCAGGCTGCGTGGGATCGCTCGCCCGGATCGTCGTCAGAAATGCCAGCCAATGTCCGTCGGAGGAGGCCGACATGAACTGGGCCTGACCCTTGTCGGCCGGCAGCGAGCTGGTCTTGAGCGTGTCCGTGTCGAGAAGCGCGAAGGGCGCGTCTCCGCCGTCCGTTCGCAGGGACAAGAGCAATTGCGGCGTGCGATCGCTGAGAATGGGCTGAAAACTCACTATCCCGGTGAAGGAAAGCAGCACCTCGGGCGCGGCCTCCGGCTTGATGCGATGGAGGCTTCCGCCCAGGATGGAGCTTGCACCCGATAGCTGGTCTATGTAGTAGAAATCCTCGCCAACGAAAGCGAAGTTGTTGGGGTCGGCATAGATCATGACCGCGTCGGTCGACACGTAGTCCAAGGAACGGCACGCGTCCAGATCGCACAGGGTTCCGCTTGCATAGTCGCCGGAGTAAACGCGAGTCCGCGCGGGCGATAGCGTGAAAAATTGTTGGTTCGACTTCACGTCGGGATAGCCCAGATTGTCGGTCGCGCGCGTCGCCAGGTCGACCCGCTGGCTCCGGAGAGAATCCGCGCTCGCCGAATACTGCACGAGCACGAGGCGGCCGAGGCCGTCGGTGGGAATCGTTCCACTCGTGAAGGCACGGTAGTCAACGAGGAAGTCGCTGGCCGCGGGCTGCAATCCCACAAGGCCGCTCGTTGGCATCGATATGCCGACATAGGAGACCGCGTACAGATCGGATAGCGCGGCGCCATCCGGCCCATAGGCATCGGAGTTTGTGTAGACGCTGCCTGGAGGAAACGAGCGCAGCGGCCCGGTGACCAGCAGATTCGATGGCACGCCATCCTGCTCAGACGGCGACAGGTAGACCCCGGTCAGGGTTCGGTCGGCGATGACGTGCTGCCCGGCGGGCGGATCACCCGCAGGTAGGCACCCGCAAAGGAAACACCTGGCCGCGACGGAGAAGATCCGCAGGGTCCGAGCACTTCCGCGACTGCCGTGATGCACGGTCGGAGGATTGCGCAGAAGCCGCACAGGGTCCACCCCCTCGTGTATGCCTGTGACGGACATGGCCGGGCGGGCGTCATTCCGTGCCGCACGCGAGCTTTTCTCAGTCGAACAGGCATGATGGTTATATGCTTGGGGCAGATCCAATGAAGCGTAATGTCTGGAAATTCGCGCGCGTCGTGTTGGTCGCGGTGGGCTTTGTTGGCGCGCTGGTAAGCTGCAATTCTCACGTCCTGCTCGTGTCAGGCGAGCCCCCGGTCGTGGTTATCGATCCGCCTCCGGTCAAAGGTCCACCCCCGCCGCCCGACGCGGGTCTGACGAACCCGGGCTGGAAGCCCGTGGACCTTACTTCCCCCGACGCAGCACCCTCGGACGACCCGCCACCAGCTCAGCCCCAAGGGGACGCAGCCGTCGCGCCTCAGGACGTGGCGAAGATTCCGGATGCGGTGCCGGATTCGCCGCCCGACGCCCCACCGCCGACAGAGAACCTCAAGTGCCCCGCCGGGCAGGTGCGCGTCCACTTCCGCGACGTGTGGTCGAACACCGTCGATCCGCCCAGCCTGAAAACCATGGCCTCCCCGCCGTCGGGCGT
>JADGRC010000416.1 GCA_017881245.1 Pseudomonadota bacterium | reverse complement strand
GGGCTCACGCCGATTCCCATTTCGGCGGCAGCTCCTCCTCCCCCTAGGCCCTGCCCCCGGCTGGCCGTTGCAATCGGCCCCCCGCCGCCAACAGCTGCACTTCCACCAAGTCCGGCCGACTGAAACGTCCCGCCAGCGCCACCGGACCCGGCGTGGGCAGGCATTTCCGATTGGCCCCCGTGGCCACTGCTGCCCCCCAGCGACGCGTAGTCGTAGCTGCAGGCGACAGCGAACGACGCCACGACAGCCAGCAGCGCGAACGCAAGAGAAGTGCGAATCAGAACCCGGCACCTCCGACCCCTCGGAACCGTCGCAAGCTCATGGCGCACACAGGGATCCATTTTCTTCTTCGTCGCGAGGTCCGATTCTACCTATCCTGATCTTACGGCGACTACGTAGATAGAAAATTCTCAATAGATAGTCAGATCTATGTAGATTGATGGTTCCGGCGCCGTTCAGTTGGGCAAGGATCGGTACTCCTCGGTGAGCATGAAATCCTGGCCCATGTTGGTCGCGCGCGCGCAGGCGTAGTAGTTGGCGAAGGCGAATTCGCTGCTGGCTTGTCGCAGGAGACCCGCGCCCATCGATTGCGCATCGCCGCCGCCGCTCGTCCGCGTGGCCGGTCCGGCCTGGCGCCGGATGACACCAGTCACTTCGGCGAGCGCCGCGCTAACCTGCGGTGCGGTCGCCTCCCGCGATACCGCGACAAGCGAGATCAGTTGATTCTTGATTCCAAAGTTGAACCACAAGTCCCGAGACTGGCTCGCCGAAAAATTGTTCCCCAAGACCTGATTGGGAACGTTCTCGCAAACCAAATCCGCCACGGTGGTGGCCTGTCGACATGTGATCCCACGATCTGTCATGAACGCCAACACCTGCCCCCGCGACGTGCGGTCGAGATCAAACCCAAGCGCGGGCCTGACGTCCGCGCGCACGCTGCCGCGGTGGGCGGCCGCGAAACGAATGCGGTCTTGCTCGCGCGTGACTGCGCTGGCGGCCCGATCGTATCCGAGGGGGCAGGACCCTCCGCGAAAGGCCCGGCCCACGACGGCGAGCAAGGGCCGGCCGGCGCGTGTGTGGGCAAACCCGATCAATCCGACGAGGAACAACGCCGATCCGCCGATCAGTAGGGCGGCGTTCCGAAGCGATCCGCGCCGCATGTCAATGCCCCACGATGGACGCCTTGAACGCGGCGTCAGTCACTATGGGGGCGAAGCAACTGGAAACGTCCGCGGCGCTGACACCGCTCGACGTCAGAGCCGGCACAACCACGCTGGCGATGAAGTAGTCATATTGACTGCTGGTTATTCCGAGTCCGAGATGGGCCGACACCATGTCCTGGGGCCCCAAGTACATCTTTCCATCGGTGTACGTGATGCTGCTTGGACCACCGTACGCATAGACCAGGAACGCCGCCAGTTGGCCTTTGAAGGTAGCGGCGTCATCCCCCGTGGATGCGGGGGCACCGGTGCCGATCTTCGTGAAGGAATCCCCCAGATTCGTCGTGCCGTTGGCGGTCACCTCGCTGCCCACATTCGCGAAGATGGCTTCGTTGACGGCGACGAACGCCGTGGTCCCGAACGTGTCGAACGCGTTCTTCCCGCTGCTGGTGCACTTGAGGGCGGCACCCGGTCCTTTGGCGGACGACTTCTCGGTGTCGCTGCCGCACGCCTGGCTGCAAAGGATCATGAAACTCAGGCCCACAGTCGAAATTCTTCGTGACATTTTTCGCTCCTTGATTGGTTTCGAGGTCTCGCCCCGTCACCCCACTACGGAAGCCCGGTCGATTCGGATCTGTGAGTCCGTGAGAAACATCGCGCGGAGGGTCCCTTGCGCGGCCTCGCGGCCGGTAGCGCGCGACCAACAAACGCGTCACCGCGACGCGCGCGGTATCCCGGCGGACAGATCCAAAGCACAACTTCCGCCGTATTCAGAACGGGGATATGGCCACCTTCGTCGCACTTCGGGAACCTCTTCGGTCCCCCGATGATTGGACTTGGACCCGGGCCGACCCGATTCGCCTGCCTCGTTTATCTCCCTTGTCCCCTGCACCCAGGTGGACGACACTCCATCGTTCATTGAGATCTGCACGACAGGGGACGGCCGAGGATGCTGCTGATGACGCGGGCGAATTGCTCGCCGCCATCGCTCATCGCGGGGATCGAACGGCCTTCACGACGCTGTTTCGTTTCTATGGCCCCCGCCTGAAAAGTCACCTCCAGGCCCGAGGCACCGACGCCGGCACGGCGGAGGAGATTGTCCAAGAGGTCATGCTGACCGTATGGCGAAAAGCCCAACTATTCGACGCCACGCGTGGGTCGGCAAGCGCCTGGATATTCACACTCGCGCGCAATGCTTTCATCGATCGCGTTCGCCGGGAATCCCGGCCCGAGGTGGATCCCACGGATCCAATTCTGGACGCGGCGGATCCCCGTGCTGATCTTCTGATGACGGACGCCGAGAGCCAACGCGAGTTGGCCGCGGCCGTGGATGCGCTACCACCTGAGCAGCAATGCGTGGTCAGACGCAGCTATTTTCACGGCCAATCGCTATCGGAAATTTCCGTCGCCGAGGGTTTACCGCTTGGCACGGTGAAGACACGAGCGCGGCTGGCGTTGTCGCGCCTGCGCGCGCTGGTGACGCACCGGAGCGAAATATGAGCACCCCCACGCACCACCTGGACGACGACGTTCTGCTGGCCTACGTCACCGGAACCGCGACGGAGCCCGTGTCGTTGCTCGCCGCCTGTCACCTGACGTTGTGCGCGACGTGCCGAGGGCACGCAGCCGCCGCCGAAATGGTGGGAGGCGCGCTGCTCGACGCCGAGCCGGCGGCTGCGCTTTCGGAGGACGCACTTGTTCGTATGTTCGCGCGCCTGGACGACGACGGTCCCGCCTCACCACCCGCGCCGGCCGCGAGTACGGCCGAACCCTTCGTATTCGAGGGGGTTCCGTTGCCTCGACCGTTGGCGCGCTACCTCAGCCTCGGCAAACAGCGCGGCGATTCCCGGCGCGCGTTTCGATTCCTGGCTCCGGGGGTTCGGGGAGTCGATCTGCCGGTAGTCGCGCCGCCCGCGGTACGAACCCGACTGTTGCGGCTGGCGCCCGGGGTCGAGATCCCGCGCCACGCGCACGCCGCACCAGAATTCACGCTGGTTTTTTCCGGAAGTCTGTCCGAGGGCGGGGAGCGCTATGGCCGCGGCGACGTGCGGTTTTTAGACACCGCAGGTGTACACGTCCAGCGGGTCGATTCGGATGGTCCCTGCGTCGCTCTGGTTGTCAACGAAGGAGCCCTGCTGCCCCAAACCTGGCGCGGAAAATTGGTCTCGCTCCTGTTCGATCACTAGCCGCCACGCACGACATCCAGGTGACGAGTTCCATAAGTCGCCATGCGTCATTTTGGCCGATTTCCTATTTAGGGAGGCCGTGTACATCACGAGTACGTCGCGATGTGCCTTGTCTCCGCGCCCGCCACCTGCTTCCATCAAGGATTGCGAATGACCGGCCGAACTCATCGCATTTTGCCCCTGGCCGCCGGCCTCGGAATCTGGTCGCTCGGGTTTGCTCCCGAGGCGACGCTGGCGCAAGTTCAGACGCTGGCGCAGGCTCGTAGGCAGGCGCAAACGCAAGTTCAAAGTCCACCCCAAAGCCGACCCAATCTCGGACCGGTGCCCGCCTCCCGCGCGTCGACCGTGACGTCCCCGGGCCCAACCAAGAATGCCTTCGGCGGCGGCGAAGGAAATGTCAGCGCCCCACCGGCGATTCCGCCGCGGCGCGACCCCAATCCCTCGACCGCGCTCGACCAGCAGCGGCGCGAACGTGACGATCTGCACCGAGAAGACGTGGCCGCTGAGTTGGCGCAAATGGGCCTGCCCCTCAAATGGCAAGCTTTCACGCTCGACCAGTTGACCGACTGGCGCGATCGGTTGCGCGCCGCGCAATCATTGCGAACCCAATACGGGGTAGAGGCCGACTGGCGGATGCTGTCCCTCGCCAGTCTCACGGATCTGCGCTTGCGCGCGGCGAAGGCCGCCGAACTATCCAGCGTGTACGGCGTCCGCGTCGATTGGCGGCGCTATTCGTGGGTCGCGCTCGAGGCTCTGCGGCGCGAAGTGGCGAAGCTCCCCTCGACGGCCGCCGGCAATGTGACCGCGACCACGGCCAACACACTGGCTCGCCCCGGATCCTCGCAAGACCGCCGCCGGTTCGCATCTCGATCCAAGGATCCGGACGCGATCCTCGAGCCGACGTTCGCGTTCGACACGCCCATGGTTTGGTCGCGCCCCTTCGGGCGCCGCGGCAAGACGGATCCCGACGCCATCCTGGTACCGACGTTCGTAACCGTTCCACCGCCTCCCATGGGCCCCGACGATCTGATCGACCCCTGGCGCCCGCACGGTCCTTCGATGGGGCCGTGACGCGATCTCAGATCGCGGGACGTGCGTGTTATTGAGGGTGATGCGCTATCCTAAGGGCTCCCCGGCCCAGGGCCCTTGTCTCACCGAAAGAAGAAGCCCCATGAGGATGTCGTCCAGTCTTCTTGCATCTTTCCTGATCCCGACCATCGCGGCCGCCATCCTGGCGCAAGCATGTGGTGGCGGCGAAATGCCCGGCACCAAGGCGAATGGCAGCTCAGGCGGCAGTGGCGGCTTAAATCTCACCAGTCCTTCTTCGGGTGGGTCGACGTTCACCAGCGGCACCGGCAACGGTAGCGGCAGTGGCACCGGCGGCTCATCGTCGACGGGATCGGGCGGCACGATCATCATGGGTGCGACCGGCGGCGCGTCGTCGTCGGGCAGTGGCGGCAGCACGCTCATCACGGGCCTAGCTTCGGGCGGCAGCACCCTCATCACGGGCGCGATGGGCGGGGGCACTGTGGTGGGTCCGGCGGGATCGCTTATGACCTCGGGAGGTTTTACGGCGAACAGTACCTGGATGGGTTACGCATACACGTTCACCGGACCAATGACGGGCAGCAAGGCGACAGTGATGCCTGCAAGCTTCATGACCGCGACTTCTCTCTGCGTGACGGGTTCGATCGCACCCGATCCGGCCTTTGCCTCTGTCGCCGGCCTTGGCTGGAACATCGCTCAGACGAGCGCCATGGCCCCGGCGATTGGCACCATCGCGACCAGCGGCACTGGTCTCGTGGTCAATGTGGCAATGGTCACTGGACTCATGCTGGCGCAGGGCGGGGGCTCACAATTGCGCGCTCAGATTCAGAACGCGACAACTAACTGGTGCGCGCCTATAGCGGCGTCCGGAGTCTCAATGCTCCCGTGGAGCATGTTCAACACCAAGTGCTACGACACCAGCCTAGCCGGAGCCCTGCCTTACACCGTGGGCACACCGCTTACGGCGGTCCAACTGATAGTGCCGAGCGCCGCGACGGCAATTGGACCATTCGGATTCTGTCTGGCCGACGCCCACCAGTATTGACACATACCGCGCGGTCGATGCCCAAGGAGAATCGACCGCCGAGACTGCGACGCTGCCGCCGGAGACGTTTTCGCGATCGTTGGCCGCCCTATCGCTGCTCGCTCACATCACCACCGAGAAGCGCTTCGTGGGATTCGTACGCCGGAAGTGTCCCGACCACTTCATTTTCCTTGGTGAGCGCCATCTTCATCGGATTCCCCCGGTCAGCCCCAAGACCCCGTTTCTGACGCGCTCGCATCTGATTCATTCGGGGGGATCTCCTATCGCGGCGCCGACTCTCGCGGCCAAGCCTATTGAACCTTCTTGAGCGGATGCTCTCTCTTGAAGCTCTTCGAACCGTTCTTCAACCACGGCCCATGTTGTTCCGGGTGGACCCTTCTCAGCCATGGCAGCGGCAAGCGCTACCTGACTCGCCCCTCTGACCTGCCCCCCAAAAACTGGACCATTTTCGATGTGAGTCCTCCAATACGGAGGACCCATGAAGAGGAGCCGATATACCGAGGAGCCGATCATCGCGACGCTGAAGCAGGTGGACGCCGGGGCGAAGGTCCAAGACGTCATCCGGAAGCTAGGCATCGCAGAGCAGACCTACTATCGCTGGAAATCGAAGTTCGGCGGGATGGAGGTCAGCGACGCCAAGAAGTTGCGGGCGATGGAGGATGAGAATCGCCGGTTGAAGTATCTGGTGGCCGACCTGACGCTGGATAACCAGATGCTCAAGGCGGTGGTTTCAAAAAAATGGTGAAGCCGGCGGCCTTCCGCCAAGCCGTCGGCTTTCTGCGAAGCGAGTTTGGGTCTAGCGAGCGACGGGCCTGCCGTGCCCTGGGGGGCGCTCGATCAAGCTGCCGATACGTGCCTCGACCGACGGTGGAGCAGGGCCTGGTCGAGGAGCTTCGGCGTCACGCGACGGCCCGGCCCCGGTTCGGGTACCGGCGTCTCCATGTGCTGTTGCGACGAGGCGGCTGGTCGATCAATCACAAGCGGGTGTATCGGCTCTACCGCGCCGAGGGGTTGGCCCTCCGACGGAAGAAGCGCAAACGGCTGGCAGCTGGGCTTCGCGTGGTCCTGCCGTTTCCCACCCGACCTAACGAGCGCTGGTCGATGGACTTTGTCCACGATACGCTGGCCACTGGGCGGAAGTTCCGCACCCTGAACATCGTCGACGATTTCACCAGGGAGTGCGTCGCCATCGAAGTCGACACCTCCCTGGGTGGCCAGCGGGTCGTGAGGGTGCTCGACCGACTGGCCGCTTCGCGTGGACTTCCCCAGATCATCGTTACTGACAATGGTCCCGAGTTCGCAGGACGCGCCCTCGACGGATGGGCCTACAGGACCAAGGTGAAGATCCATTTCATCCGGCCCGGCAAGCCCGTCGAAAACGCCTACGCTGAAAGCTTCAATGGAAAGTTCAGAGACGAATGCCTCAACGAGCACTGGTTCGTCGACATGAACGATGCCCAAACCAAGATCGAAGACTGGCGGATCGACTACAACGAAGTCCGGCCTCACAGCTCACTGGCAACCGCTACCCCGAAAGAGTATTCAACCCAGGGACTCGCAGCGTAGGTGGATCAGATCCGGGGGGCAGGTCAGATCCCGCGGCCGGTGAGGTCACG
>JADGRC010000415.1 GCA_017881245.1 Pseudomonadota bacterium | reverse complement strand
AGCTGAAGGCCGTGGGCGAGCAGGGCGGCGGCATCTGGTACCTGGACTCGAAGATGGGCAAACGCGGGGCGGCGACGTAGCGGTGTCGCTTATGGGAAAGCGGGCGTCCGGGAGAGCGGACGCTCGGCCTGTCGCCACCGGCCTGAGCGGCTTCCCCTTTCAGCGGGATCACCGGGAGCCGGGGACCGCCTTGGCGCCCAGCCCCGAGTGGTGACCGAGCAGTGCCCCCAGAAATGGGGCCAGGGACAGGCTATACCCATGGCGGCATTCCCCGCAAAGATGGGCTTGTTTTCCCCTGGGTATAGGGAGATTGACGTGTAGGTCTATGTAGTGGATTCTTATGTGGCCTATTTCTCGCACCGCAGCCCATCATTTTTGTCGAGCAATAGGCCACATAATTGACGTAATGTTTCTTATCGGACATTTTACTGCGGATGCGTTTCGGCCAAGGAAAAATGGCGCTTAAAATGACTATCCACAGGGCCGCTGGATCATATTCATGTATCACTCGCTCATGCCCACCTCGAACAACTGGTTCGCGGGGGTGGAAATCGCCGACGTCACGGCGAGCCTCGCCTACGCCAAGTCACTCGGCGACGTATGGCAGGACAGCTTCACCGCGGTCGGTGCCTACGCCCGCGCCCAGCCGGTGCTCGAGACGGTCACGCCCAGCGCGAATACGTGGATCTGGACGCTGCCCGATCATTTCCCGCCGGGCAAGGTCCTGCGGGTGACGGTGGACGGCGGCAGCTTGAGCCAGGGCGGAACCGCGTTGGTCTGGGACTCACACGGCTACTATCAGGTGGCGCTCGACGCCAAGAGCTTGACCTGGAAGCCGTGAGGGCACGACACTTCTCGGCTGAGGATCCCTCATGCCTCGACTGTCCCCAATCGACCGCGCCCGCAGCAGGCGGCTCGCCGTCGTACTGTGCCTCACCGGCTCGGCGTGCGCGGTACGCCCTTCCGAAATCCCTGCCTATCCTTTGTATCCCAATCCGGAACGCCATCTCGACGCGAGCAAGGTCGCAAAGCTTGTCGCGCTGACCGACGCCCCCGTGGCAGGAACGATTCTCAAGTTCGTCGATCGCCAGAGCGTGACGGACCAAGCAACGCGGGCGTTCGAGCTATTGCCGGGGTGCCATGTCGTGCAAACCGAAAACCGACTCGTGACGACAAACGGTGGGCTTTTCCGGGGCAACGCCGCGAGGGTGTTCGCGCTGAGGATGAAGCCCGGCCGCACGTATGTCGTGAGGCTGAATATCGTCGAGGGCGGGATGAGCGGCATCGTCCGCATACTGCTCCGTGCCGAGGAGCGGGATCGCAGCGGGGCAACCACGGCGACCTTCGATCCGGTCCAAGATGTCGACGAGGTCAAGGCATGCCTGGCCTGGCACGCCGAAGCGGCCGCGTCGCCATGACCTAGACCCGCTTCAGTCGACGCTGGGGCGCGGGACAGCGGGAGCGGCGGGCAGCCGAAGCGTGATGGGGGCCAGGCCCTTGGCGCGGGCGGAAAGCTCGAGGGTACCGGGCTGCTTCGTGGTCTGGACGATGATCTGGGCCAGGCCATTGAAGGTGCTGCGACTCCAGGCGGGAGCCTTGGGCGGGTCGTGCAGGCGCAATTCGACGCCCTGGTTGAGGCCGGCGCTGGCGCCGTAGTTGGCGAGAGCGACGGCGACGGTGTTGGGGCCGGGCGCTAGCAGGGCCTTCACGTCGTAGATCGAGGCGGAGCGCGAGTCGCCGGTGGGCCCGATGCGTTTGCCGTTGATGAAGAGGTGGCCGCCACCGTCGATCTTGCCGAACCGCAGCTCGACCGCGTCGGCCGCGAGCTCGGCGGCGGTGACGGTAAATGTCGCGCGGAAGAGGCCGCGCTCGTTGAGACCCAAGGGGCCGCTCTTGCGGCGCACGTCGGTCTTTTCCCACTTGGAGTCGTCGAAGCCGGGCGCGGCCTCGGGGATCTTCTCGGCGTAGGGGTCGGCGATCTTCTTCCAGCGCCAGCCGTCGATCGCGCGGGCGCGCGTGGACGGGGCGACGACGAAGACGTCGGCCTCGTGGCCGGCGGGGTCGCCATTGCCGACGCCGAGGGTACGGCCAGGGCCGGCGAACGCGAAGGCGACCGGGACGTCGGCGGTGGGGACGACGCGGCCTTGGGTATCGACGACGGCGACGGTGATCACGGCGATGTCCTCGCCGTCGGCGCGCAGTCCAATGTGGGCTGGCGTCAGGCGAATTGCCGCCGGCGCGCCGGTGGTTTCAACTCTGGTCTCGGCCACGACTTGACCGCCTGGGTATAGGGATAGTTTGGGGGAGATTGACGTGTAGGTCTCTGTAGTTGACGTAATGTTTCTTATTGGACATTTTACTGTGGATGCGTTTCGGCCAAGGAAAAATGGCGCTGGAAATGACTATCCACACAGATCTACGTCAACGGCAAGCAGGTCGGCCAACACATCGGCGGCTACAACGGATTCTCGATCGGCATCACGTCGGCCGTCCCCGACCGCCGCGATCCCTTCTCCCCCGATTCGCGCACGCCGTCACCGGCGTTTACGATGGCCGATCTTCGCGTTCACGATGGCCGATCTGGCCGTTAACGATGGCCGATCTTCGCGTTCACGATGACCGATCTAGCCGTTCACGATGGTCGATCTTCGCGTTCACGATGGTCCGAAATTCGCACTGGCGACGAATTCGGGCTCATCCAGCACGGTGAACATCAAGACCGAAGTGCGGAATGATCGGACAGCCGCGGTCAACGCCACGCTGAAGACCGACATCGCCGACAATACCGGCAAGGTGGTCACCACCATTTCGTCGCAACAGCAGATCGCCGCGGGCGCGACGGTGACCTTCGATCAGACGACGCCCGCTATCAGCAGCCCCTCGCTATGGCACCCCGACCATCCGACGATGTACCAGGCGCTTTCTTACCTCTCCGACGGCACGGGAACCGTGGACAACTTCACGACGTCGTTCGGGTTCCGCTGGGCCAGTAGTCCTTCGCCACGTCTCCATCCGGCCTGTCTTTCGCAAGAACGGCAGCATCCTCATCATTTTGCTGTGGGCGCACGCCTTGCTCCACGACCGACGCTTTCGAGCGACAGGTCGCATCTACGTGTCGGACTTCTCGCTGTCCGACGATGCGACGCAATCGTAGCAAGAGATGCGCGCCGAGTCACCTCACCTGCCGGGGGATTGGCATGGTGCCCTGCTGGAACATTTGTCGCTGGGCAAGGACGCGCCCGAGCCGAGAGGGAATGGCGACCTCTGGCGGATGAGAGCGTGGCGATGGACAGCCCGCGCCGGGGCCTCGGGCGCTCGATGGCCGCGGTGAAGGTGCGCTTACTTCCCATATCCAGCAGTCACGACGTTGGCCTGTACGGCGTCGTCAATCGCATCCGACGAGACCCCGGTCGTGATGGCCCCCTCGAAGAAGATTCCACAGCCGCCGGAACTGCCGTCGCCACCCGTTCCCAGCTCGACGGCGCCTTGTTTCTTCATGGGCTTGTAGCCCGGTGGACGTACCCCGTCGTACTTGACGGACATGGCACCGGACTGCGCATCTCCGGCCTTGAGGACCGTATGGTCTCCAGAGTACCCCTTGACCATTCCCGTAACGTAGTTGGCGACGATCGGGGTATTGCTTGCCACAGTGCCGGAGGTCTGACCTCCCGCAAAGACGCCGTTTTCCAGATCCACCATGATCCATGGGCCGTTGCTACTGCCGTGGGACCAATTCAAGATATTCCCAAATTCGAGGGTCTCCATCGTAGCGTTGCCGTCGTCGTTGCCGTCCGTCTCGACATTCCCGTAGTCGAAGCAGCAGCGGCCGTTGTAGTACTTTCCGTCTACCACCATGTACATCGACTCGGGATCGTCGTTCTTTGCGAGCCCCGTGGCCTTGTTGTTCCGATAGGTATTTCCCCCGCCCCCCCCACCGTCTGGTTGGACGTAGACGCCGTAGACGGTGTGACCGCCGACCTTGGCCTGCCCCTTGCCGGGGCCCGTGACCGCTTCCGTGCCTCCATTCGGCAACCAGTGCACCGGCGGCGAGAGTGGGAGGTCGTTCTTTTGCGGGGACTGGTCGTAGATGTACGAGATGGTGCAAGTCGTGCCGGAACAGAACGATTCTTGCGCCGATGCATCGACGAAACCTCCAGCGCTGAGGAGTAGGATGTCCTTGGTGGTCTTGTCCGAAGCTCGCCTGACCTGATAGAGCTTTCCGCTGTAGCTTGCATACAGGGCACGGACCGTGCTGTGGGCTGCCACACACGGCGTGTT
>JADGRC010000414.1 GCA_017881245.1 Pseudomonadota bacterium | reverse complement strand
TCGGCGCCGCTTTGTTCGGCCTGCCCCGTGCCCGCGCCGCCACCCAGATAGCTGCAGCTCTCGATCTCATGCATCTTGGCCCACGCGCCGACGAGCCCGCGATGCGCTATTCCGGGGGCATGCGGCGGCGCCTGGAGATCGCCCGCGTGCTGCTGCACGAGCCGGATCTATTGCTGTTGGACGAACCGGGACGCGGCGTCGATCCCGAGGCCCTGCGCCGCATCTGGGACGAGATCGAACACCTGCGCGCGCAACGGGGGCTGTCCGTGATCGTCACGACCCATCAGCCCGAGGAGGCCGAGCGTTGCCGTCGCGTCGCCGTGTTGGACGCCGGTCGCATCGTCGCCAGCGGCACACCCGACGATCTTCGCGCGCGCGTCTCGGGCGACGTCGTCCGCGTCGAAGCCGACGCGCCCGAGGAAATCGCGGCCGCGCTGGCTTCGCGGCTGAATCTGACATCGAGAATTGTCGATGGCCAGGTGTGCGTCGAGGCCCCCCGCGGCCATGAGTTGGTTCCGCGCGTCGTCGAGTTGTTCCCCGCCGGAAGGCTGCGCAGCGTCGCCACCGCGCGCCCCACCCTGGCGGACGTCTTCGCGCGCGTCACGGGCCGCGCCTTGACCGAGGAGCCGCGCGTATGACCGCTGCCGCGCTGGCCCCCGTCCGGGCCACACCCACGTGGCGGGCGCGACCAAACGCGCTTCGTGTGATCGGCGCGCTGGTTGGTCGGGATCTACGGCGTTTCTTTCGACAGCCGAGTCGTGTCGTCGGATCGGTGGCCCAGCCTTTGATTCTTTGGCTCGTGCTTGGCGCCGGGCTGGGTGACAGCTTTCAGATCGCGGGCGCCGCCGGCACGAAATACCTCGCCTACTTCTACCCAGGGACGATCGTCTTGACGATGCTGTTCACCGCCATCTTCTCGACGATGTCGGTAATCGACGATCGCCACCATGGCTTCCTGCAGGCGGTGCTGGTGGCCCCGGTTTCGCGCGCTTCGCTGGTCCTCGGCAAGACCCTGGGTGGCGTGACGATCGCCTTGCTCCAGGCAGTGGCGCTGGTGGCCTTGGCCCCGCTCGCGGGATTTCCCCTCGCGGCCATGAACCTGCCGTTGGTCTTCGCGGCGCTGGCCCTGGCGGCCGTGGGTTTCACCGCGCTCGGTTTCGCGGTCGCCTGGTGGATTGATTCGACGCAGGGTTACCACGGCATCATGAGCGTCGCGCTCATTCCACTGTGGATGCTGTCCGGGGCGATGTTTCCGGCCGGCGGGGGCAGCGCTTGGGTACGCGGGCTCATGGCCGCGGATCCCATGACCTACGCGGTCTCGGCCGTGCGTCGCGGTCTGCACGGCGCCACCTTGCCAGACGCCCTACTGCCCGCCTGGTCGTCACCCGCGATCGAGCTCACCGTGACGACCGTCTTCGCCTTCGCGTCCCTCGCGATCGCCACCCTTCTTTGTCGCCGCCGCGCCTGATCGTGTGCGGCCGTCAGTCCCGCTCGGCTCTGAAGTCGCGTGACAGCAACTCCGCGACCGCGTCACGCGGTGGCCTCCCATCGTGCAAAACCGCGGCGACGCTGGTCGTGATCGGCATCTCGACGCCCATCGCCCGCGCCAACGCGGCTGCGGTTCGTGCCGTGGAAACGCCCTCGGCCACCTGGCCCAATCGTCGCATGATCTCGGACAGCGCTTCGCCGCGTGCCAGCGCCAACCCGACCTGCCGATTGCGCGACAAATCACCTGTGCAAGTCAACACGAGATCGCCGAGACCGGTCAATCCGGCCATCGTCAACGGATGGCCTCCCATACGCACCGCCAGCCGTCCCATCTCACTCAGACCGCGCGTGATCAGGGCAGCGCGTGCGTTGTCGCCAAATCCCAGGCCGTCCGACACACCCACCGCGATGGCGATCACGTTCTTCAGCGCACCGCCAAGGGCCACCCCAACGACGTCGTCCGTCGTGTAGATTCGCAAACGGGCGCACGAAAATACTCTCTGCACCGCCGCCGCCGTGTCCGCGTCGCGCGCCGCCGCCACCAGCGCAGCCGGCAATCCCATCGCCAATTCCTTCGCGAACGTGGGCCCCGACAGCAAAGCCACATGAAATCCAGGCGCGACCTCGGTCATCACGCGGTCAATCGTGAGGCCCGTCTTCTCCTCGAGTCCCTTCGCCGCGCAGACCAGGATCGTTCCAGGACCAAGGTGAGGCACGGCCCGGACGAGAGTCGTCCGCACGAAGGCCGAGGGCGTCGCCAGCACGATCATCGCGCGACCACCGATCGCGCGCGCCAGATCCGCCGTCACGTCGATCGACGGCGCGATCCGCAGTCCCAGATAAACGTGTTCCCGCGCCCGTTCCAAGCGAGACGCCGCGTCCGGGTCGTTTTCCCACAGAGCCACCTCGGCACCCGCCTCGTCAAGAAGGGCCCCAAGAGCGCATCCCCAGGCACCCGCCCCCAAGACCGCGACGCGCACGCTATCGGCCGTCCCAGGCCCGGCGTCTACTTGCCGGCGACGCAAACGGTATTGCGCCCGGCATTCTTGGCGGCGAACAGCGCCCGATCGGCCGCAGCCAACACCGTGGCGGCGTCGATTCCGTCGCCGGGCGCGGTGGCCACGCCGGCCGAAATGGTCAGGCGCCCCAAGGGCTGCGAGGATCCGAACTCGAAGGGAAACTCCGCGATCTGCGCGACGATCCGATCCGCGACGTCCTTGGCGGCGGCGCTGGCGACGTCGACCAGCACGATCGCGAATTCCTCCCCGCCGTACCGTGCCACCACGTCGTTGGCGCGACGACCGCGCTGCAGGACTCTGGAAACGCCACGCAAGGCGTTGTCGCCCGCCAGATGACCGTGGCGATCGTTGTACAGCTTGAAGCTATCCACATCGATCATCAGGACCGACAACGGCAATCCAGTGCGGTTGCTGCGTTCCAACTCCAAGGTCAGTCGCTCCCTGAAGTGCCGATGATTGTAAAGGCCCGACAGACCATCCGTGATGGCCAGCTCGGACAGGCGCGCGTTCAATCCTTCCAACTCGCGCGTGCGAACCTGAACCTTCTCTTCCAACGAGGAATTCAAGGACGCCAACTCGGCGTTCTTCGACCTCAGCTCCGCCAGCAGTTCCTCCCGTTCGCGTTGCAAACGAAACCGCGACAGCAGGTTCTGAATCGTCAGCCGCAGATCTGGTTCGTCCCACGGCTTCGGGATGTACTGATCCAGACCCGCGCGGTTGATGGCGTACACGACCGCGTCAAGGCCCGCCTGCCCGGTCAACAAGATCTTGACCGTGCGAGGGCTTCGTCGATGAACCTCTTCCAGCAACTCGACGCCCTTCATACCCGGCATGATCTGATCCGCTATCACGACCGCGATCTCCTCGCCGTCATGCTGAAGGTCGTCGATCAGATCCAGGGCCTCGCGCGCGTTCTTCGCCACCGCGATGTCGCATTCGCCGCCGAAACGGGCGGACAACTGCTGGCGCAACGCCGTGAGAATTCCCTCCTCGTCGTCAACGCAGACGATATGCTCACGCAAGCTAATTTCCCCCAGCGTCAATCTTGACCCTGCCGCCCCGGAGTCGCCCCGGTGGATGGATGTGGTGCCGTCGCCTCGGCACGGGGACGCCCAACCGGGACCGACGCAGCCGGTCCCGAAACGGGCAGATGAACCTCGAAGCGCGTCCGTCCCGGGACGCTGTCCACTCTGATTCGCCCGCCGTGTTTCTCCACGATTTTGTGCGCAATGCTCAAGCCCAGTCCCGTCCCTTCGCCTTTGCCCTTCGTGGTGAAAAACGGATCAAATATTCGTGACACCAAATCAGCCGAAATTCCAGGCCCATCATCTTGAATTGCGATTCGGACGTCCCCACCCTCCAGCGCCGTCTCTATCAGAATCTCCCCCGTACCGCCCATCGCCTGGACCGCGTTATGGATGAGGTTTGTCCACACCTGGTTCAGCTCACCTACATATGCGGCAATTAACGGGATATTCCCATAGGCACGTTTCACATTAATCCCAACAGGCGATGACTTCAACTGATGTTCCAAGATAACCAACGTGTCTTCGATGCCCGCGTGAATATCGACCCGCTCCGTCGGCGTCTCGTCCAGCCGCGAATAGCGCTTGAGCGCGCCCACGATGCGACGAATGGACTGAATCGCGGTTCGGATGGTCGTGGAGGCACGCATCAAGAAGGCGAGTTCGCGCAGATATCCGCAAAGCGGCGCGACGTTCTTTCCCGCGGCAATCACCTTCAGGTCCGCGACGACGCCCTCCCCCGTTGGGCCAAGCTCAGCCAGTGCGGTCGCCCCGAGATCACCCCCGGGAACGCCAGCGAACGCCTGGCGCACCCGGCGGCCGAGCGCGCGCGTTTCCACCGCGGACGGCATCACCATGTCGGCGAAAGTGGGCATGAGCCTGCGCACAAGGGCGAAGTAGTGAGCGAGCGCCTCGGGCCCAAGACCGAGGTCGTGGACCTCGCCGCCTCGTAATTCCAAGCGCTTGACCGTCTCCTGTAGCGCATCGACGGAACCCTGAACGGCCGCCGCCGGTGAATTGACCTCATGGGCGATTCCGGCCACGAGCTGGCCCAGGCCCGCCATGCGCTCCGAATGAATGAGCTGGGTCTGCGCCGTCCGCAGATCAACGAGCGCGC
>JADGRC010000413.1 GCA_017881245.1 Pseudomonadota bacterium | reverse complement strand
CGATCACATTATAGAGAGTGTCGCGTTCGACGGGAGTGCGGCCGGCGTGGCGGATCAATCGAACGATTTCGGCGGAGGTCATGGCTTGCGGCGTTTCGGCGCCGGCCATGTGATAGATCTTTTCCTCCTGTACGGTGCCATCCAAATCATCGGCGCCGAACCAGAGGGCCGTCTGCGCGGTCTTCACACCGAGCATGATCCAGTACGCCTTGATGTGCGGGATGTTGTTCAAGACCAGGCGCGACACCGCGTAGGTTCGCAGGTCCTCGGTGCCCGTGGGGCCGGGCAGGCGCATCAACGCATTGTTGTCGGGGTGAAACGCGAGCGGAATGAACGTTTGGAATCCGCCAGTTTCGTCCTGCAGGGCGCGCAAGCGCAGCAAATGATCGACGCGATCTTCGTCCGTCTCGATGTGCCCGTACAGCATCGTGCAGTTTGAGCGCAGACCCATCCGGTGGGCCGTGCGGTGCACATCGAGCCATTCGTCGCCCGTACATTTGTCGTCGCAAATTTTCTTTCGCACTTTGGGCGCGAAGATCTCGGCGCCGCCTCCGGGCAAGGAATCCATTCCGGCCGCGTGTAACCGTTCAAGGACGGTACGTATGGGAAAGCCGAAGTGCTTGTGGAAGAAGAAAATCTCGACCGCCGTGAACGCCTTTAGGTGAATCGAGGGCTTGATGCGCTTGAGACCCCGCAGGAGCTCTTCGTAGTAGTCGAACGCGAGGCCATCGTGCAGTCCGTTGACGATGTGAACCTCCGTCAAGGGATCGCCCGCTTGCACGCGCGCGGAGAGCTTGGCCCATGCCTCGTCGTGGGACATCGTGTAGGCGCCCGCGTCGCCCTCTTTCAGGCGGGCGAACGAGCAGAACATGCAACTGGCCACGCAGACGTTCGTGGCGTTGATGTGTAGGTTGCGGTTGAAGTACGTGCGATCGCCGTGCAGGCGTTCACGCACCTCGTTTGCCAGCGCCCCGAGATCCAGCAGATTTGGATGGCGGTACAACGTCACGCCGTCGTCGAAAGACAACGGCTCGCCGTCCCGAAGTTTGTCGCGAATCCGATTGATGCTCATTCCGACTCCTCGCGGTACATCTCGGGCGCCGTGCGCTCGGTCGGGACCAGGCCTGCACCCCGAATCAAAGTCGCGGCCTCCTTGCGGGTCATGGCGGGATTGTTGGCATTGCCCCCCAGGCGCAGGGCGCGCTCCGACACGATAGGCGCCCACAATTCGTCGCCGCCGAAGCCGAGCGCCATCTGGGCCAGGCGCGGCCCCAGAGCCGCCACGTCGAGCACCACATGGGGGATCTCGGGCAACGCGAGGCGGAGCGTCGCGACCAGTTGCAGGGTATCGAGGCCTTCAGCCTCGCCTTCGGGCGTTGGCATCACGCCCCACAGGGTTACGACGCCATCGCGAAGGATGTCGCGCAAAGCGTCCAGGCGGGCCTTTCGTCGCGCGGCCGACTCACCACTTTGGAAGGAAAGCCGCCAGAGCGACCGTGCTTGGGCCGCGCGCGCCAGGTGGTGGGGCTCAAGATCGCCCGCCCCCACCAGCAACCCCACCCCGGCGTCCAGCGCAGCGGCAATGCCACCGAGGGCGGGCAAATCCGCCGCCTCGACGTAGGATTCACAGGCGTCGCGCGGTCCGCGCCACGCGCCGGTCGCGAGCAGTTGGCGCGCACGCGCGAAAGACGCGCGCCGGCCAAGCCGTATGTCGCGCGCGGCGGCCGCCCGCCGGCCCAGATCGAATAGATCGGGAGCGGCGAAGGGGACGGTCAGCGGGCGATCACTCGTTGCGTTCCTCGAACCTCCCGCGATGGGGTCGGAGGTCGCTTCTGCGGCCGTGGTCGGGGATCTCATGGCGCGGATGCCTGTGGTTCGCCCCAGCGCGGCGCCAGATCATTTGACAGCCCAATCTGGTCGAGCACGCGACCAATAACGGTGTCGAGCACCGCTTCCACCGTTTGGGGCTTAGAATAAAATGACGGCGCGGCCGGCAGGACGACAGCCCCTGCGCGCGTGACCGCCGCCATGTTTTCGATGTGAATTAGGGACAGCGGGGCCTCCCGCACCACCAGGACCAGCTTTCGCCGCTCTTTCAGCATGACGTCCGCGGCACGGCCGATCAGATCGTCCGACACGCCGTGGGCGATGCGCGCCAAACCGCCAGTGGAACACGGAATCACGACCATCGCGTCCCAGCCCGCCGACCCCGAAGCGAAGGGCGCTCGGAAATCCCGCAGGCCATAGCGAGTGAAGGGATAGTCCGGCACGGCGCCGATTTCGTGTTGCCACACCTCGTTTCCCGCCGAGGAGAAACACAAGCCCACCTGCAACGCACCAGGATCGCGCGCCCGAATCTTCACCAGCGTATCCAACAGTCGCCGGGCGTAGACCGAACCGGAGGCTCCTCCGACCGCAACCACCAGTTTCACGACGCCACCACCAAAGATGCGACGCCCGATGGAAACAACGGCCGCGCGTCCACGTGGGAGAACCCGGCGTCGCGCAAGAGCGCCGCGTATTCTTCGCGGGTACGAAAGGCGGCGATCGACGCCGGTAGGTAGCGGTATGCCTCGCGATCGCCCGTGACGGCCCATCCGAGTAGCGGCAGCACCCGGGCGTTGTAGAGCTTGTCGAAGAAGAATCGCGAACGTTCAGGTCGAAAAAATTCCAGGATGGCGATCCGTCCACCGGGCCGCACCACCCGTCGCAGCTCGCGCGAGGCACGCGGCAAGTCGGCCAGGTTGCGCACGCAAAAAGCCGAGAAGGCCCCATCGAACGCGCCGTCGGTGTAAGGCAACGAGTGGCCATCGGCGATTTGGGGTTGCACGCGCGCCGCCAGGTTGACGCCGCTGCTGGCGTGATCGCCCTGGAGATCTCGCAGCTTGGCGCGTCCGGCGCGCAGCATCTCGCGGGCGAAATCAGCGGCGATCACCCGTGCGCCGGGGGCGCGGCGCGCGATTTCCACGGCGCCGTCCAGCGTGCCCGCACCCAAATCCAGGAGCCGCGGCGACTCGCCCAGTCCGTCCAGCAACCTTCCGATCGCCTTTCTCCGCCACAGCACATCGACACCGGCCGACATGACCCGGTTCGCGGCGTCATAGCGCGGGGCGATTCGATCGAACATCTGCTGAACATGCTCGGCGGCGATCCGTTCCTTGGGCAGCGCGCGCGTGTCCGCGGTGCTCACAGCCCGAGCTCCTTCCACAGGCCGTCGACCCGCGCGATGACCTCGGGCGGCATCTTCAGGACTTCGGGCCATTCACGAGTGAAACCTTCCTCTTTCCATTTTCGCGTGGCATCCACGCCCAGTTTGCCGCCAAATCCCATCGACACGGACGCGTGATCGAGGACGTCGATCACGCCCTCCGCGAAGAAGACGTCGCGCTTGGCGTCGATGTTGTTCAACGCGCGCCAGGCGACCTCCCGAACGTCCTGAACGTTGACGTCGTCGTCCACCACAACGATCACCTTGGCGAACATCATTTGACCCATGCCCCACAGGGAATGGCAGATCTTGCGGGCGTGGTGCGGGTAGTCCTTCTTGATGGAGACGATACACAGATTGTGAAAGACGCCCTCGATCGGCAGGTTCATGTCCACGATCTCGGGGAACGTCATCTGCAACAACGGCAGGAACAGCCGTTCGGTCGCCTTGCCCAGCCAGGCATCTTCTTGCGGCGGTGGCCCCACCACCGTGGTCGCGTAGATAGGATTTTCGCGGCGCGTGACGGCCGTCAGGTGGAAAACCGGATAGTCGTCGGCCAGCGAGTAGTATCCGGTGTGATCGCCGAAGGGCCCCTCCCGGCGCAGGGGCTCGTCCACGTCGACGTACCCTTCGAGGACGAAGTCCGCGGACGCCGGCACTTCCAGATCGACGGTTTTGCAAGCGACCATCTCGACGGGTTTTCGGCGCAGGAAACCGGCAAACATGAATTCGTCGATGCCGTCCGGCAGCGGCGCCGTCGCCGCATAGGGCAGCGACGGATCACCGCCGAGCGCCACGGCAACGGGCATGCGCCGGATACCCAATTCCTGATAACGCCGCATGTGGCGCCGGCCGGTCTTGTGCAACTGCCAGTGCATGCCTGTTTCGCGCGGTCCGAAGACCTGCATGCGGTAACAGCCGACGTTGCGGGTGCCCTTATCGGGATCGCGCGTGATGACCATCGGCAAGGTGATGTACGGACCGCCGTCTTCGGGCCACGTCGTGAGGATCGGCAGCCTGCCGAGATCGGGAGTGGACTCCACGATTTGCTGGCACGGGGCGGTCGTCACCGTGCGCGGCATCGCGCCCGCCACCCGCCCGAGCTTCGGCAGCATCCGGATCTTGTCCATCAGCGACGATGGTGGCTGCGACTTCACCAAATCCGCGATGGAGCGGGCGTGCTCGGCCAGATCGCCAACGCCCAGCGCCCACGACATGCGTTCACGCGTGGCGTAGGTATTGATTAGCAGCGGAAACGGCGAGCCTTTGATCCGCTCGAACAGCAGCGCCGGTCCGCCCACACGCATCACCCGTTGGGCGATCTCCGACACCTCGAGTACGGGATCGATCTCTCGCGTCACCCGGCGCAATTGCCCCCGCGATTCCAAAAAGCGCACGAAATCCCGCAGACCGTCGAAATGCTGCGGCGGTGGGTCCGTGGTTGGTTCGTGAGTCGCCAATCAGGACTTCCTGTCCGCGGCATAGGTGGCCAGCGCCGCCAGGGCGTCGCGATAGGGGGAGGGTGGAAGAAGGGTCAGCTGTTCGCGCGCGGTGGCAGTCACCTCGCGCGCTTTGGTGCGCGCCCGTTCGACGCCGCCCGCGGCGCGGGTGGCCGCCAGAATATTGGCGGCATCCGCCGGGGAAACCGCGCGCTCACCGACCTTGTCGCGGACCAGCGCCCGCAACGCGGCGTTCGATTCGCACGCGTAAAGTACGGGCAGCGTCAGCTTGCCTTCCTGGATGTCCTGGCCCACGGATTTTCCGGCCGTGGATTCGTCGGCGGCGCAATCGAGGACATCGTCGGCTATTTGGAACGCGCGTCCGAGCGCCCGTCCGTATCGATCCAGAACCGGGTTCAAGCTTGTTCCTACGCCCCCGGCGACGCGGGCGCACCAGGCCATCAGCGACGCGGTCTTGCGGTCGATGACGCGAAAGTAGTCGTCGATGGTGGCGTCGGGATTACCG
This sequence comes from Pseudomonadota bacterium, assembly GCA_017881245.1. Taxonomy (GTDB): domain Bacteria; phylum Myxococcota_A; class Polyangia; order Fen-1088; family Fen-1088; genus FEN-1088. Next base: position 3,343 of record JADGRC010000413.1, on the reverse strand, counting down.
GCCCTCTCCAGCTGCGCGACCTCGCCCTCCGCCATTTCCGTGACCGTCGACGCGAGCGATTGCACCGCGCCGATGGACCCGGTCAGCGCCACGGTCTCCAAGGCGCGAGCCAGGCAGAAATCCCCCACCAGCACCACGATACCGTTGCCATAAATCATCCGCGCAGCCGGTCGCCCGCGCCGAACCCGGCCGTCGTCCACCACGTCGTCGTGGTACAGCGTCGCAGTGTGAATCAGCTCGCCCGCCACACCGACCGCGATCGCAAGCTCGATGGGAGCGTCCGTGGCGCGCGCGGCCAGGACCGCCAGCAAAGGACGCAGACGCTTTCCCCCCGCCTGCAGCAGGTGGGCGCCCACCTCGGGGATCCGACCGATGGGACTGTCCATGCGCGCCGCTAGCGCGGCCTCCACCCGGCGCATCTCATCGGCGACCAGATCCAGGGCGCGAGCGCTGGCGCCGGTTCCGGCGGCATCGTCGAGTCCTCGACTGCTCACGAACGACGGATTGGCGGTGGAATGAGTGGCCGACATCGAAAGTTTCTAAATATTCAAAATGAATTGAACAAACGCAAGCGGCAAAATCCGAGGCTAGATTTGAGGCAAAGTCCGAGGGACGTCGCTCGCGAAATCTGGAGTCTGCGCGCTGTCATGCGGAAGTCAAAGGCCCCGCTTGGTAGCCTTGCTCACGTTTTTCCCCCGGCGGTGGTGTGCGTAGACGGGACAGTCGGCGATCAAGCGCCGCACGAGATCGCGTGCGTCAATCTGCCCCGGGGCCACGGCGGAGTCGAGGTATCCGTATGTCAATAACGATCCCACGGAAGGCAGGTACGTCCGCAGCGACGTTCCCACGGGTCCCATCCCGATCACGGCCAGGGGCGCGCCCGGGGATGCCCGTTGCGCGCGCAACAGGTCGATCAAACGATCGTGCGCTTCGAGCGAATCCACGGCGGTCGCCACCTTGACGATGTCGGCGCCGGCCGCCCGCGCGCGGTCGATGAGCGCGCTCAGGACCGCCAGATCCGGCGTCCCGGCGAAGTCGTGGTGCGAAATGATGACCCGCTTACCGCGCGCGCGCGCCAACCGAACCACGTCGGGCGCGATCGCGCTTTCGATTTCGATGTCGACCCAGGACACGACCGCGAGCGCCTGGTCGAACCAAGGCAGACGGGTCACATCCTCGACCCAGCGTCCCCCGTCCGGGATCAACCGAATCGTAGCCAGTACGGGCGTCCCCGTTTGCTCGAGTTCGGCGCAGGACGTCAAAGAAGCAGCGAAGACCGGCGCGAAGTCCGGCAACGCGAGATCGAACCGCGCCTCGACGATATCGACCTGGCGCTCGTGGGCAGACAGACGCGCGAGGGCCGCCAGCCCATCCGGGTTGATGGTCCCGATGACGGACGGCGGCGCGGCGAGCAACGTCATGCGCGGGCACTATTATCCGCGGCGGTTGACAATGCAACGGTGGCACGCTCAATGCGCTCCCATGTTCTCCGTGGCGCGCCCTCCGCGCTAGACTCCACGCGGTTGACGATGACGCGGCGGCTTTTCACTCTCGTCCCGACCCTTGCGGCATCGAGGGTACTGACAGCGCACGGAGGCCTCACCATGCAAATTACTTCGTCCGCGTTCGTTTCGAACGGGGAGATCCCGGCCGCGCACACATGCGAAGGCGCGGATCGGTCGCCTGCCCTTCATTGGAACGACGCGCCGCCCGGTACCAAGAGCTTTGTTCTGATCGTCGACGATCCGGACGCGCCGGATCCCCGGGCGCCCAAGATGACGTGGGTGCATTGGGTCGTCTACAACTTGCCGCCCGCGATAGGGGAACTGCCGGAGGGGGCCCGCCTTCCCGCCGGCGCTCTCGAGGGCCTCAACGATTGGAAGCGCACGGGTTGGGGGGGCCCCTGCCCACCCATAGGGCGTCACCGTTATTTCTTCAAACTGTACGCGATCGACACGAAGCTGGCGGACCTGGGGCGGCCGACGAAGGCCCGGATCGAAAAAGCCATTCAGGGTCACGTTCTGGCGCAGGCCGAACTGGTCGGTACGTATCAGAAGCAGCCCGCGCGCTGACTATGACGGGCGTGTTCCCTCGGTACGCCGCCGCGTGACAGGACAGGTGGTTGCTGCTCGGTTATTTGCGCCTTTTCATTTTTGCGTTGCCGAGGCTGCCGACCTTGTCCATTTTGTCCACTTGGTTGACCCTGTCGCTACCTTTTTTGTCAGGTCTCAGGTCACGCGTTACGAGGGTTCGATTGGACCGCGAGGGCACAACAGCCCGAGTCGGTGCGGACTCCTCCGCCGGCGGAACGCGGAGCACCTCGCGGAAACGGCCGACGTCCAGTCGCAACTGGCCAAGCAGCATGTCCAGCATCGTTTGGCCCAGGTGGCAGATGTCGTCCAGTCGCTGCAACCGTTCCGCGACGAAGGCAGCCTCCACCTTCAATTTGCCCCGCGCGGTTGATTCCACGGCTCGCGCGCCGGTGCTGGCCTCTTCGACGATAGCGACGGCCGCGGCGATTTCGCGTCGCTCGCGCTCGTTCAGCACCCCCGAGATCATTTTCCAGAAGTCGGTTTCGGCCTGGTAGTGCTCGCGGCGCTCGCCACGCACCCAGATGCGGTGCACGACGCCCCAGCGACCGAGGGCCGCCAAGGTCATCGAAGCGCTGCCCGCCGAGATGTTGAGCCGTCGCTGGATCTCGGATTGTGGCAGCGGCTCCGAGGACAGGTAGAGCAGCCCGAACGCGCGGCCCATGGTGCGGGTGAATCCCCAGAACTCCACGATCCGCCCACAGGTGTCGATGCCAAGGTCGCGCGCGCGATCCAACAATGCGTCGGCTGTAGACGACCTCGCCATCGGGTCCCTACGATTCTAATGGGGCGCCGATGGCGGAAAGCGGGACCCCGGTCTCGGAGGGGCGCCCAATTCTGGTCAGCGGAGCCTGACCTCGGGCGGCGAGCTGACCGCAGGCGGCGTCGATGTCGTCTCCGCGCGGCGTGCGGATATAGGTCTGCACGCGATGGCGCCGCAGAATTTCTTGGAAGGTCCTGATCCGTTCGGCGGACGGTCGCGCGAACGCCGGTCCGGGGGTCGCCGGTAGGGTGAAGGGATTCCAGGGAATCAAGTTCACCATGCACTCCATCCCTTGCAGCAAACGGGGAAGACGCTCGGCATCCGCGTCGCTGTCATTGACGCCCGCCAACAACACGTATTCGAACGTCACCTTGCGCCCGTGCCCGAGCGGGAACGCGCGCGCGGCCCGCAATAGGTCGGCGATCGGCCATTTGCGGTTGATCGGCATCAATCGATCGCGCACGTCATCGGTGGTCGCGTTCAACGAAAT
>JADGRC010000412.1 GCA_017881245.1 Pseudomonadota bacterium | reverse complement strand
TGTTGAACGAGCGGCACGTCAGGCAAGGCGAGGAGCCGACGCTGGACGATCTTCGCGCGGCGCTCATCGCTCTTTACGGGACCGACTTCGGTGTTCACGACGTGACGTGGCTTTCGAGGTTCACCGATGCGGCCCGGCAGGCGGCGTCCTACCGAGACAGACGGGTGCTCTTGGCCGGGGACGCGGCGCACGTGCATTCCCCAGCCGGCGGACAAGGACTCAATATCGGTGTCCAGGACGCCGTGAACTTGGGATGGAAGCTGGCCCAAGTGGTCAACGGCACATCGCCGGAGAGCCTGCTCGATACCTACCAGGCCGAGCGGCACCCGATCGGTGCGCGCGTGCTGAAGAACACCATGGCGGCAACCGCGCTCAGCCGCGGCGACGAACGGACGAACGCCTTGCGCGAGACCATGTCCGATCTGTTGAAGATGGACGAGCCTCGCCAGCGATACGCCGCGATGATGTCTGGTCTGGACATTCGCTACGACCTCGGCGCGGGACACCCGCTGCTCGGGCGCCGCATGCCCGATCTCGACTTGGTCACCGAAAGCGGCCCACGGCGGATGTTCACCCTGCTGCACGATGCCCGACCGGTACTGCTCAACCTCAGTGAGGCGGGCGCCCTCGACATCGCGTCGTCTCCTTGGGCGGATCGGGTTCAACGGATCGACGCTCGATACTCTGGTGTCTGGGAGCTCCCGGTGCTCGGCGCGGTCGGTGCTCCCACTGCCGTGTTGATTCGGCCCGACGGACACGTCTCCTGGGTGGCAGACGGCACGGACCAGGGCCTTCGTGACGCCCTGACCACCTGGTTCGGACCACCCAATCACGGCTGAGCCGGTGCCCACGCCATCGTCAACGCCAGCGCGCCGCCGACGATGGCCACCGCAGGGTCGGGCAATGGTCGGAAGACGGATCTGTTTGCCGGGCGTGCTTCGCGCCTCTCCTCTATGGTTCGGGCGCAGCGAACCAGCACGGCCCCGTGTCAGACTGACCGCGGGCTTCCCGCAGACGGAGAACGCATGCAAGCGATGGTGCTGAAGAAGATTGGAGCGGCTCTGGAGTGGACAGAACTCCCGGATCGACAACCTGGGCCAGGTCAGATTCGCGTGAAGGTGGCGGCCTGCGGCGTCTGCCGCACGGATCTGCACGTCGTCGATGGTGAGCTGCCTGACCCGAAGGTGCCGATCACGCCCGGCCACGAAGTCATCGGTCGGATCGATGCGATCGGGGCGGGGGTCGAGGGGCTCAACATGGGTGAGCGCGTTGGCATACCTTGGCTCGCCCACACCTGCGGCGCCTGCGTCTACTGCGTGGCGCACCAAGAGCGGTCCATGAGTCACTTGTCCGGGGGCCGGATGAAGCCATTGAATACCGCACCGAGCGCGTAGTCCAGGGTGGCGCGGCGCGATGCCGGTTCGTTTAAGCCGGCATCGCCACAGGGCTTGTTGGCTAGTACGAAACCGTCATCCTGTCGACGACCTCGGTCACCCCCGGAGGCGCCCAGGCGGCGTCAGCGGTGTCCTCAGTCGACTGCCCCGACAACGCATGACCCGTTCTTGTTTCCCTTGCCATCGGCCTTAGCCTAACCGCGGCTGCCGCCCAAACCCCGGCCGCCGACGCCAGGGCCGCCCCCCAAGCCAGGGCCGCCCGTGCTCCCCCCCGAACCGCCGGGTCCGGTGGGACCACCCCCATCAGCACCCGGACCGCCCGCCGCTCCCCCGCCTCCGGTATCGCCGCCAGCACCCGTACTGCCGCCCGTTCCCATCGTGTCGGGGCAGACAATCTGTTTGAGGTCGGCGGCCCGGCGCGCGAGCTCGTTCAAATTGCGTGGCCCTCCGGTGATCCGATCAAAGACAGTGGTCCCCGTCAGGAATGGAGACAAGAAAGCTTCAGAACCAGGAAACCTCGGAGAGATTTGCAGAAACGACACGCCCGTTTCGATCGAGTGGCACCCGTTACAGGTATTGACCGCGAAATGGAAGCGAGCCTCGGGGTTGTTGATCCCGGGCGCGGTCCATTGCGTGAAGAAGTCATTGAACACCGCCCCACCCAGGAAGGCATTGCCCATGAACTGATCGGGCACGATGTCCGTTTCGGCGATGATCGACGCTTCGTTCGCGTTGATGAAGGAGGCCAATGTGGCCGTGTTGTTGAACGACAGGTCTGGTGTCAGCTTGACCGTGGCCGGACCGAGCAGACCCGTGTCCGACGCCAGCACGAACTCGCGCAGCTCCCAGAGGCCGTTGTTGCCAAAATCTATCTCATTCGTGCGCACGGTATTGATGGCGCTGTCGTTGGGATGATGGGGGAAAGCGCCCCGTCCCGCGAAGCGCTCCGTGAGCACCTGCAGAGCGGCGTTGTACTCCTCGGAGGGGAACGTCATGGCTCCGAGCGCATGCCAGGCGTTGGCCCAACCGAGTACGTCATCGGAGCTGGCGGCGGGCAATTTGTACTCGAATATCAAGGTCGCCTGAAGTGGAAATCGCCCCCCACCAGGAGGAGTGGGCCCGCCGGGTGGGCTCCCCCCGCCGGCCGTGAAAGCGAAGACGAACCTTCCCTCGCCCGCGTCGCCGTTGGCGGGACTGCGTAGGTCGAATCGGCTGACAATGGCCTGAAGCTGTAGGGGGGCCTGGGCGAGGTCGAGGGCTCCGTCCGGCGTACGCGGCCAAGCGTCGAGGATTGTTGTCTGAAGGAAGGGACGCGGCGCGACGGTGAACCCATTGATCGTCTGGGGGACCGAGAAGGTCTTGAACATGTCCTCGACCATCTTTGGCGCATCGGCCGAAGTCGGCGCCATGTTCTCCATCAGGTGTTTGAACGTCCAGACCCCGTCGCGCGGATCCCCGGTCCCACCGAAGGCGGTTCGTACCGGATCGTCAACCACGGGTAGACTTTTGATCATGAGCTCGCGCGCCTTGCTGACGCGGCAACCCGAGGCGACGAAGGTGAAATCCACGCTGCCGGAGACGAAGGAGGATCGCAACTTGGAGAACGAAAACACCTGAAAGTTGATGGTTGACGTTCCCGAATCAAGATCATCCGACCCCGTGACGTTCATCGCCAGATGGCTGGTCGTGCCCGCGGCAACCTGCGGCAAGAACTGAAACGAGGGATCAATCGCTATGCCGTCGATGAAGCTCGTCACATTGAACTGGTAGTCCGTCGGAAGGCAAGACGCGGAATCGTTGTTGGCCAACGCTATGTCGAACGTCACCGGAACGCCTGAAGCGGTTGGTGCGCTCACCGGCGGTGTGCCAACGAGTGTCGGAAGCCGTCGAATGCAAGTGAGGCCGACGATCTCCGCGGCCGAAAGCGCACGTGAATCCAGGAAGGCTTCATCGATTGCGCCGGAGAACAGGCGCTTACTGCCATCGTTTCCCATTAGGAACGGACCAGCTCCCGGCGCGATGGCACCCGAGGCGCGCCGGCGGGCGACCTCCCGCCCGTCGACGTAGAGGCGAAGAATCATGCCGTCGTAGGTAGCCGCGACATGCGTCCATACGCCGGTCTTCGCCCGACCCGGTGCGCTCACGCTGGCAGCCCGTCCGTCGCTCAGATTCACTACGAACTGGTACTTCCCATCGTTGAGCAGCAACACGAACGAGCTGCTGCTGCCGTCGTCACGCTTCCGGAACAAGGTGCTTGTCCGGTTGGTCGACGTCGCGTTAAACCATGCCCCGACCGTGACGCCGGCCGCGAAGTTGAAGAAGGGCTGATCGGGCACGTAGACGATATCGTTGTCCTTGTCCGCGAGTGACACGGCTCCAAACGACGCACCTTCGGAACAGGTCACGCTGACCGCTCGAAACGCCGTGTCGCCGTTCCCCGACGAATCGAAAAGTTCCGTCCGGCTGGGATTGCAGTTGTCGAAATTCCATTGGCCAAGTGGTCCGAACGTGGACGGCGGGGGGAAAGGGCCGCCCCCGGCGGCGCCCCCCATGCCCGCCGACGCATCTGTTCCGACAGAACCCCCTTTGCCAGGAAAGCCAGCCGTACCGATGGCCCCGCCCGCGTTCGCGACACCACCGTCGGAAGCCCCGCCAACGTCGGCCCCGCCGGCGCCCAACCCTGCTGCCACCCCCGGAGTCCCCATTTTCCCACCGGTTCCCGCGCTCCCCGCGTCGCTCGCCCCCGTCGGTGACGGGACGGCCACCTGCAGGGCGCCCCGAGTGACTTTGGTGAAATCCTCGTCGTGCAACAGAGTCTGAAGCTCATCCTCGGCCGAACGGTCCTGGCACGCCACGCTACCAACCAACCCCAGCGCGGTCGCCAGAACGAGCACAATTCCGAACCGCCGCGATTCCGTTGTTCGTCGACCCATGGCAACTCCTTCGTTTTGTCGAATCGTCATGCGACCAAGCAAGCACAGGTGCCGTGATATTGGCCCTGCATTGCCGGTTGGCCCCAGTTCGTTGCGGAGAGTCGCACAAATTTCTCAAATATTCCTGAGCATTTCTGGTGGTCGAAATCGGGCACCGCACTGGCGGTGCGATCGGGATCACGCTCGTCCCGCCTCGAGCTTCGAAGTGCGAACGTTTTTGGCCTTCCAAGTGGTCGTATCAGGCGACGGCGGTTGACACCCCTTTGAAGTGGTCAGGGGTGGTGCGGGGGGGCCGAACGGCGACCTGCTTCATCCGCGGCCCTCCCCGCCAATATTCGGAACGGAATTGCCGGTTGTTCCGTTCTGATCTATGCGTGAAGATCCATGTCCCCCTGCGGCGCGTTCCCGAGCAGCCGAGCCGTCGGGGCGCGCGCGACTCCGCGGTGCGCTTTCCCGCGGCCGGAACGACGGCAGCCTCGGCGGCCATGAAACCGTCGGCCCCCTTCGTCGTCGAGGCGCTCGCTTACGTCGACGCCCTACACAACTACGCGCGTTACCTGACGAGGCACGACGCCGACGCCGAAGAGTTGGTGCAAGAGACCTACGCCAGGGCCCTGGCGGGTACTCGCGCGTTCGTGGCCGGGAACATCAAGGCCTGGCTGTTCCGAATCTTGCGCAATATCTTCATTGATGGTTACCGGCGACGCCGGGCCGAGCAGACCCTGGACGACTGCGACCCGTTGAAGGGCGCGAACGAGCAAGACATGCTGCGCGGCAATCGGGAGCTCGATCTTCTGCGCGGGATCGTGGCCGAGGACATCGAGGCCGCGCTCCTCGGTCTGTCGGAACCGGCGCGCACGGTTGTCCTTCTGGACCTCGAAGGGTTCACGGAGACCGAGATCGCGGACGTGATCGGCTGCCCGGTCGGGACCGTGAAGTCGCGGATGTCGCGCGCGCGAGCGCTGCTTCGCCTGCGCCTCAAGGAGTATGCGAGGTAGACATGGACTGCACCGCTGTTCGCGAACTGCTCAACAACTACGGCACGGGCCGAATCGATGCCGCCCCCCGCGCCGAGGTGGAGGCGCATCTGGCTGGCTGTGAACCGTGCCGACGCGCCTTGGCTGTCGAATCCGCCCTGTCGACGGCGCTGGCCCGGAAACTGCCGCGATACCCGGCGTCCGAAGCGCTGAAAGATCGCCTACGCCTCCGACTCGGCCAAAACGTACCGGTCGACGACCCTGCCCCGCCGTTGCCGCCCTCTCCCACCCCCCCCGCGCCGGCCGCGCCCTCCCAGCCCGAATCCTTGTCGCGGAGGGCGTCCTGGCGGCGCGGCTGGACCGCGCCGTTCGCAAGCGCGTGCGCGGCCGCGGCGCTGGTGGTGGTCGTCACGCGCGCGACGGACCCACGATTGACCCGCGCCACGGCCGATCTGACGAACGAGGCGGTCAACGATCATCTGCGCGTGGTCGCGAGCACGCGTCCCATCGAGATCGAGAGCGGTGGTATTCACCAGGTGAAGCCTTGGTTCAGTGGCCGCCTCGACTTCGCGCCGCGGGTGACCTTCTCCGGCGACGCGGACTTTTCCTTTCTCGGTGGCAGCGTGGGCTACGTTCGCGAACGAAAGGCGGCGATCTTTCATTTCCGCCGGCATTTGCACGCGATCACCCTGCTGGTCTTTCCAACCGATGGCCTGCCATGGCCCGATCGCGATTTTGTGCGTCTTGGAAAGCTGTCCGTTTGGGAGGAGGCATCGCGCGGCTTCTCGGTGCTGTTGTGGCGAGACGATGGCCTTGGATACGCGCTCGTCTCCGACGTGAACCGCCGCGACCTCGAAACGCTGGCAACAAGAATCAACGGCACCGAGTAATCCGTGGAACGAATCGCCGGGACGGCCGTTTTACAGGGCAGGAGGTCCATATGTCGTCTCAAGAAGCGCGTCGTGACATTCTGAAGCTCATGGGCGTCGGGGGGATCGTGTTCGCGTCGGGCATCGCCGGTGCGACCGGCAAGCCGCGCAAGAAGTCCCGCACCGATGAGGACTTCTTCTTCCTGCAGCTCTCCGATTCGCATTGGGGATACAGCGGTGTCGCGAATCCGCAAGGGGCCGCAACCCTGCCCAAGGTCGTGCAGACCATCAACAGCGTCACCGTTCAACCGGACTTCATCGTCTTCACCGGCGATCTGACCCACACCACGGACGACGACGCCATTCGCCGCAAACGCATGACCGAATTCAAGGGAATTGTCTCGGGGCTCAAACCCAAGGACGTGCATTTCCTGGCCGGCGAGCACGACGCCGCGAAGGACGACGGCCGCGCCTACCGCGATCTCGTGGGACCCACCCACTACACATTCGATCATAAGGGGGTGCACTTCGTCGCCTTGGACAACGTTTCCGATCCCACCGGCGCCGTCGGCAACGCGCAGATCGATTGGCTGGCGGCGGACCTCAAGAAGGTCGATCGCGACGCCCGCATCGTGGTGCTCACGCACCGACCGCTCTTCGACCTTCAGCCTGACTGGGATTGGTCCACCAAAGACGGCAGCAAAGTCATCGACGTGCTCTTACCTCACAAGAATGTGACCGTTTTCTATGGCCATATTCACCAAGAAAACCACCACGTCACGGAACATATCGCGCATCACGCGGCTCGCTCGCTGATCTTCCCACTACCCGCGCCGGGATCGGTGCCCAAGAAGGCGCCAATCCCCTGGGATCCGGCCGCTCCTTTCAAGGGTATCGGGTACCGGCAGGTAGCAGTGGACACCACCAGCGTCGAACCGCGCCTCACGGAACGGTCCGTGGACGGCGCCTGAGTGAATCCTGGATTATCGAGCGCGTGCCTGGGCAGCGGACGATACTTCACCGGCTCGGCGTCGAAGGAGTCTACCACCCGGACATAGCGCGCAAACAAGGATAGGCTACTGCGCCGACAGGGTAAGGTCCCGCGACCCACCCACGCGTAACATACCCCGTCATGAGTCAGCAGCTGGATCGATTCGGGGGCTTTCGGGAAGATCTGAGCCGGCGCAACTCCTGGGACGACCGATGGAGACACGGAACGGGGTGGGTTTCGCCCGCCATCCTTAGCGTCCTGTTGGCGACCGCCGGCTGCACCGGAAAGGTTGTGACGGGTGGCAACAAGGGATCGACGCCGGGCACGCCTGCTTCGGCCGCTGCACCAGGTTCGCCGAGCGCGCCTGGAACGCCTCCCCCCGCAAGTTCGCCCGGTATTTCCGTTCCCGGTGCCTCGTCTTCAACGGGAACCGCCTCTGCCGCTGGCGTCGCAGACGGCTCCGCATTTTTTCCCGGAACGACGCAGGGACTGACCCAAACGCGTATTTGGCAACTCACTCCAGCCCAGTACATAACGACCGTTAGCGACGCACTCGGCGTCACGATCGATATGCCGCGTTTGCTGCCCACTACGCGGGAGGATCACTTCCTGAATGATGCAACGGCTCTCGCCGTATCGGACGTCTCTTTTGCAAACCTGGAAGAAGATCTGCGCGCGCAGTTGGTGACCCAGCAGGCCGCCATCACCGCTCGGCTGCCTTGCGCCGTCGCGGCCCTCGACGTGACCTGCGCCGGAAACTTTCTGAAGAGTGTGGGCGCGGTCGCGCAAGGGGTCGTCACGCCAAATACTGCACCGGCCCTCCAGGTGTTCACTGCCCTCTCCGCCAAAGCGGGTGCTCGGGCGGCTTTGGACGACGCGCTCCTTGCCATGCTGATGGCTCCTTCCGTTCTGTTTCGCACGGAGCTCGGCCCTCAGGACGCGACTTTTGGGACGCCGTCGCCGACGGCGACGGCGACGGCGACAGCGCCAGCCGCGACCGTGTCGTTAACGCCCGTGGAGCTTTCGAAGGCCCTGTCTTACTCGATAACCAATGGGCCTCCCGACGCGACCTTGCGCGGTCACGCCGCGGATGGGTCCCTGGTGAAATCGGACGTGTTCGCCGCCGAGCTCAGTCGGTTGCTGGCGTCGTCCCGGGGCAAGGACGGGATAAGGAATTTCCTAATCGATTGGGTGGGGTTGGCTAGCTACAGCGGCCTCCAGAAGGACCTACTCGTGTTTCCTGAGTTCACGCCAGCCCTGAAGCAGGCGATGCTGAAAGAGACGACGACGTTCATCGACTACGTCCTGGCTCAGCGGGGAGGAAACTTTGTCGATCTGATGACCCTTCAGCAGAGCTTTGTGGATCCAGCGGAGGTAGGAATCTACGGTCTGCAGGCGACGGCGCCGGCTGGCCAGTTGACAGCGCTACCGGCTGGCCAGCGCATGGGCCTCTTCACCCAGCCCGCGGTTCTTTCCATGATATCGGACCCCGCCCTCTCAGGCGTGATTTACCGTGGCAAATTCGTACTCGACCGACTGTTGTGTCTGTCACTAAGCCCGCCGCCAAACGTCGTCGCGGAGTTCCCGGATTTCACAGCTCTGGGGCCGAACGCCACCGTGAAACAACGACTTGGTCTCGTGGAGAACATCGCTCAATGTGGTGGCTGCCACAAGATGCTGGATCCACCTGGATTCGCCCTGGAGCATTATGACTCGATTGGTCGCTATCGGACCGACGCGCAGGGCACGACGATTGATGCCACTGGCGCTCTGACATTTACGCGATTCACTCAGGACCCTTTCATGGACGCCACGCAGATGTTTACAACAATGGCTACCAGTCCCGATGTCCGCGCCTGCGTGACACGCCAGGCATTTCGTTACGTCTTCGGGCGTTCCGAAACCGCCGGGGACGACCCGGTCCTTGTCAAGACCTACCAACAGTTCGCAACTTCCGGGGACGTCGGCGGGTTGGTTCCCCAACTCGTCAGCTCCGCCGCATTCGCGCTCCGAGAAAGGACCGCACAATGAGAGACTTTAGCCGACGTGCTTTGATCAAGGGATTCGGAGCGGCTGGAGTTCTGGCTTACCCGCTGCTGCGAACGCGGCGAGCGAACGCCGCACCGATTAAACGCTTCATCACCTTCTTCTCCTCGAGTGGCGTGCGACAGGACACCTACTTCCCCGTGGGGGCCCCCGGAACCTTTGCGAGCGGCAGCTACAACGTCGACGGCCAGACCCTGGATGCGCTCAAACCACACCTTGCCGACATCATCATCACCAACGGAATCCAAATCTACGGGGGCTTTGGAGGCGACGATCACGACAATGGCGCGGTTTCGCTCCTGACCGGCAATAAGGTGCGGAACTACACGCAAACCCCCTACGCCCTTGGCGAATCATTCGACCAATACTTGGCGCGCCAAATAGGAACCACGACTCCAGAGCCGTCGCTGCTGATGGCTTCTCGGTTGCAGCGCGACCGGCCTTCGCATTTTCTGGCCTACGACCAGACCGGCAACTACAAGGACTACAATACGGATCCGTATTCCGTCTACACCCGCTTGTTTCAGGGTGTCCTTGGCAATTGTGCACCCGCCGCCGCGGCTCCAATGGCCGCGACGCCGGACTTGCTGTCCGTTCGCCGCCAAAGCGTGCTCGACTCGGTGTTGGCGGAATCCGGCGCGCTCAAGAGGGCCTTCGGATTGGGCGCTGGTGAACTGTCAAAGCTGGAGCGACTGGAGACGGCGATTCAAAGCGTCGAGAGGCGCCTCATGCCGGCATTGTCCACTACGGGTACCGTGTCGGCCTCTTCCTGCCAGGCCGCAAAGGCGACCTTCGTAACCGGCACCAAGGTTGGCGACACGGATCCCAACTTCCCGGCGCTGACCAAGATGAATCTCGACCTCATCGCGCTGGCGGTACAGCTCGATGTCACTCGGGTCGCTACCTTCATGCTCACTCAAGGGGGCCTAAGCGGACCGCCGATGACCTGGCTGACCTACAACGGCGCTCCGCTCAATGAAGCTCACCACCCGATTTCTCACGGGGAACAACGAGGTGTCGCGGACTACCTAACGAAACTCATCAGCGTCGATCGCTGGAACTTTTCGCAATTCGGTTATCTGCTGGACCAGCTCAAGGCCATCAACGAGGGTGGGGCAACGGCCCTCGACAACTCCATAGCGTGGTTCGCAAGCGACTGCGCGGACGGCAAGGCTCATACACACGTCAACATGCCTTTCATAATCGGCGGCGGCGCCGCAGGCGGGTTGAAGACGGGACGCTATGTGCAGTTCGCGGGCAGCCCGTACCATAATCGCTTGCTGTTGACCTTCGCTAACCTCATGGGAGTGCCGGCTTTGACGACGTGGGGTTTGGATGCCAATTGCACGGGCGGCCCGCTACAGTTCTGAGCCGCCTCGGCGGTGTGATCGTAAGGCGCTGCCCATCTGAGTACTAGCGTAGAGTCCGTCCGTCATCGGCGGGCGCTGACCCTCAGGTGGTGCGTTGCTGAAAGAGCTTCGCGCCACACGATTCGCGAACGAGGAGTTCGGCCCGCAGCACGACGCTGCGCGGTGGGCGCCCGGGCTCACCTTCGATGCGATCCAGAAGCAATTGGGTGGCGAGTGTGCCGAACATTTCAGTAGGCTGACTCATGACCGTCAGAAACGGCGACAGAACCGCCAGGTGTTCGACGTCGTCAAAACAGACGAGAGCGATGTCCCGGGGAACAACCAAAGCTCGTTCGTGGATGGCCTGCATGGCGCCAAGCGCGGTCATGTTGTTGACCGCGAAAATGGCGCTTGGACGTGGATGGAATCCCAGGATCTGCTGCATCGCCCGATAGCCACCGACCCGATCCGCGGTGGTTCGCACCACCAGCGACGGTGACAGTTTCCGTCCGTTGGTCCTGAATGCGTCGAGACAGCCCTTCATGCGCTCACGCGCGGTGGACACGTCGTCGGGTTCGATGATGACGGCGATGTTTCGGTGGCCGACCGAAATGAGATGGTTCATCAGCTGCTCCGCGGCGCCGACGCTGTCCCCCTGAACGAGATCGCAGGAGAGACCCGCGACCGATCGATCGATGAGGACGAAGGGAAAATTTCGACGTGCCAGGGGCGTCAGGCTGACTGTCGACCGGTCACCGACCGGGGCAATCATTAGACCTTCCACGCGGTGGGAAACCATATCCTCGACGTACTGCCGCTCGAGATCCAGATCGCTTTCGCTGTTGCACAGAAAGACCCGGTATCCGGCGCGGCGAGCAACCACTTCCGCGCCGCGAACCACAGTGGCGAAGAACGGGTTCACGATGTCCGGGACAATCAGGCCAATGGCACCGCTCTTGCTCGACATCAGGCCGCGCGCGACTCCGTTCGGGACGAAATCCAGCGCGGCGACTGCGTGCTCGACTCGGAGCCGGGTTTCCCGTTGCACCTGGGTACCACCGTTGATGACGCGGGAAACCGTCATCGCCGATACGCCGGCCCGCTTGGCGACATCGCGAATCGTGGCGTTTTTCGCTTTTGGTCGTCCCAACGGACTATTCGTAGCATGCTTTGCTACTGTGCAGATACCTCTTGCAAGTCACCAATGTTAGCGGTAACATTTTTTGGGATCAGACGGCGATCCAAGGCGATAGCTTCATGTTTGGCGTATTCTTCTCATGTCCCTCAGCCACGGAGTGCGCTGCCGATCGGGTCGAGTTGACGACGAGGTGATGTTCTAACGATGCGCCCACCAAGGTTCCTCATGACCGCGGCGTTGTTCGCGGCCGCGAGTTTCGGTTGTTCCAGCCAGGGAGGGGCCGGGAACGGAATGGCGGCGTCTGGCGGCGCATCAACGGGTGGAGCAAGCGGGGGTGGCGTCGTATCCACGGGCGGCTCGACCAGTTCCGGCAGTGGCGGCGGGACCATCGCACCCGCAAGCGGTGGGGCGAATGGCGCTCGGACGGGGGGCGCGTCGGGGACCGGCGGCGTGGCGCGAACGGGTGGCGCTGGCGGCACGTCGCGGGGAAGCGGCGGCGCGGGCGGCGGTTTCGATGACGGACACCTGTTCACGGACGCGGGTCTGGTGACCTTCTCGGGCGGCGCGACCGGAACCGATGCGGTCTCTGGATCGATGGACGCGGGGTCGGATGTGCCGCCCGGCAGCGGTCACATGGCCACGTGTTCGATCCCGGCGGTGGGCCTGACGGCCGTGTTTACCCAGACCGGAATCGACGTGACAGTGGTGATCACCGCGACTAAATGTCCGGCAGGAAATCACGTAATCCAGATTCACGACGGTTTTTCATGCGACAGTGCCTCCACGCAGGGGGGCGTCTGGGGCGGCAAACGCGGCGACGGCCTCGGATCGATTTCGTGCAGCTCTGCGCAGCAAGGAACCCTTACCTATACGCGCACTGGCACGGATCCGACCCTCAACTGGACGGTCGGTGATCACAGCACCAAGACAGACGTAACTTTGCACCCGATGATGCTCGAAACCAATTGCGGGACTTTCTTCTGACAGCTTCCGACGGCCACTCTCGTCGAATCGAAAAACATGATCAACAGAGTCACAAATCAGCCAGGAACCAGTCACCAGGGGGCGGCCATGAACCGAGGTCACCACATCTGTTTGGGAATCGGCGCCGCACTGGTAATAGGCGTCGTCGCGGGATGTACGGCCGCGGTGCCGCAAGGTCAGCCGCCAGGCGGCGCCACGGGGGCGGCGGGAGGTCCGCCGGCCACCGGGAACGGCGGCTCACCCGGTTCGACACCGGGCGGGACTACTGTTCCCGGCCACGGGGGGACCACGGCGGCGGGAAGCGGAGGAATGTCGTCAACGGGCCCGGTGGGAGGAACAACTGCCTCGGCTCCCTGCACGGCGTCCGGATCGTTGGCGCCCGCCCGCATCTGGCGAATCACGGACGAACAGTACGTCAATGCGGTGGCCCAGGTTTTCGGCGTTCGTGTTCCCGCGGAGGTCACCGAGGCGGACACTCAGCCCGCCGACTACACCAACTTCTCCGAAGCGCCGAGTCTGACGGTTCAGGCCACCGTCGCGAGCGCATACCAGTTGGCGGCACACAACGCGGCGCTGGGCGCCGTGGCAGTCAATCTCCCGGTGTTCCTGCCGTGCGGTCAGGTCGCCCCCACGGACGCGTGCGTCGAACGTTTCATTCGAAATCGCGTCGCGCGGGTGTTCACGCGACCCGTGACCGACACCGAGGTGACGGACTTGTTGGCGCTGTACCACGCCGGCCTCGCGGACAACGTGGCGACGGGCATCCGGTTGATCATCGAAGCGACGCTGCAGTCCCCTTCGTTTCTGTACCGCACCGAGATCGGCCCGACGGGTGCCAGTGGCATGACGACTGGGATGGTCACCTTGTCGCCGTACGAAGTCGCCGCGGCGGTGTCGTTCGCGTTGCTCGACTCGGTGCCGGACGATACTTTGTGGCAGAATGCTGCGGACGGATCACTGCTCGGTCCGGGGGTGTTGGCGGCGGAGGTGGACCGTTTGCTCGCGCTGCCGGCCGTGCAAACCAACCTCGGCAACAAGGCGGGTTTCTGGCTGGGGGTAGAGAAGCTGCGATCGATCGTCCCGAAGAACGCCACGCTGTTTCCAGAGTTCACGGCCGATCTGAAACAGAACCTTTACGACAGCGCAAAGATGTTCGTGGGCGATCTGCTGACGCACGGAACTCTGTCCGACCTTTTGACGTCGCGACGGATGTACGTAAACGCGAATCTAGCCAAGGTGTACGGCATTCCTGGCGTGACGGGGACTGGGCTCGTCGCGATGGACGTGCAGTTGCCCGAACGGAGCGCGGGAATCCTCACCCAGCCGGCCGTGCTGGCGGCGTGGTCTCATCCAGATCGGGGAGACGTCGTTCATCGCGGGTTGTTCATCTACAACGCCCTCGTATGCGGCTCGCCGGTCCCGGCGCCACCGGCCAACGCGCTCACGGTGGCAGCCACGTTTCCCAAGGATGCGACCGAACGGCAGCTGGCGGGGCTCAGGGCCACCAACCCGGCGGGCTGCGGAGGCTGCCACGGTCTGTTCGATCCGTTCGGCCTCACGACCGAACGCTACGACCCCATCGGCCGTTACAGCGCCGTGGATGCGGCGGGAAATCCGATCGACGCCTCGTCCGTGATCTCGCGGATTGGCCCCGATCTGGACGGTCCCGTGGCGGATCTCCCTGATTTGGTGTCGAAGTTGAAGAGCGGCAAGCGGGTGTCGGAGTGCGCGGCCCGGAATCTGGCGGTATTCGTGCTCGGTCGGTCGGTGGTGGACGATCATTCATGCGCCCTGCAGCAAGTGAAGGATCGCTTCGCGGCATCCGGATCATTCACCGACTATTACCGCGCCATCCTGACGTCTCCCGGATTCGGAACGCGGGACGTGGGGCCATGAAGAAGGAAGATCAAGGAAGGTCGGGCCATCGGTCGGTCATGAGTCAAGGTGAAGCGCGTACCGCGAAAGGAACAGCGAAAGGGCCGGCGATGAAAAAACAAGATGTCTTCGGACATATTCCACGGCGCACTCTGTTGGCGGGCGTGGGCACGACGGCGGCGGGCATGTTCCTGCGACCGCTGTTTGCGTCCGCGGCGGGGGCATCTCCCACGCGTTTGCTTATCATCCATCGCCCCTGTGGGACTTACCCGGACCAGTTCTTCCCCACGGCGGTGGGGGATGTCTCGACCTTCACGCTTCCGACGATTTTGACGCCGTTCGAGACATTGAAAAA
This sequence comes from Pseudomonadota bacterium, assembly GCA_017881245.1. Lineage (GTDB taxonomy): Bacteria > Myxococcota_A > Polyangia > Fen-1088 > Fen-1088 > FEN-1088. The sequence goes on along the minus strand of JADGRC010000412.1, from coordinate 2,516 downwards.
CGACATGCTGATCCTGAACGGCATCTACTGCCCGCGAGACCACAATTGGGCGGGCGATCAGCACGGCGCGGGCCTGATCACGATGATGTCCGGCCGTAAGCCGGTCGAGATCCCAGGGACATCCTCCGGAGGCGATCTGCAGGCGAAGAATCAGACCGCCGCTGGTCCCTCGATCGATCAGCAGCTGTTGCTGAAACCGGCGGCGGGGCTGAGCGGAACGGTAGTTCCGTCGATTCAGTCCACGGCCTATCGACCATCCAGTCTTGGCTTGCCGAACTTCAAGGTGATGTCGTACGACGCGAGCGGAGCCATGTTTGCTGAGAGCCGTCCGGGGACCTTGTTCGGGAATGTTTTCTCCACGGCCATGGCCGGGGCGGGTGTGTCAGCGGCTCAACTCGAGCGGATGCGCTTGCAGAATGTGGGCGTTCTCGACTTCGTCAACAAGGATCTGGCAAGACTGCGGGCGCTCGTGCCGCAATCGCAGTTGGTAAAGCTGGACGCGCACCTGGCCGGGATCGCTCAACTACAGGCGAAGCTTGCTCCGAAGCCCGCCACCGCGACCGGTGGATCCACGTGCGCGGGACCCGTTTTGCCGACGCTGCCCAATCCCACGGGGGATCTCACGGTCGACGAGGCTCAGCACAAGGTCGTCGCGCAAAGCCAGCTGGGCATTATCTTGTCGGCGTTTCAGTGCGATCTCACCCGGGTGGCGACGTTCTCGTTCGCGCACGGAAACTCCGCCCTGAGGTTCACGAAGATAATCCCGGGCTTCACCGACACGAGCGGGCTTGGCCACCACGACCTTTCGCACGTGCAGACCACAGCGGCCAGCGTGCTGCTTGGCCAGATCGATCAGTACTATTCGCAGCAGGTGGCCGACCTATTGACCAAGATGAAGGCGACTCCCGACGGCGATGGCACGCTGCTCGATCACACGCTGGTTGTATACCTGAACGAATGCTGCATCGGGTGGTCGCACTCCATCGAAAACATGCCGGTCCTCATGTTTGGGGGCAAGAGCCTGAAGCTGCAAACCGGGCGGCACATCAAGTTCCCCATGCGTTACATGAACGACGTGTGGGCGGCCGTGTCGGGCGCGCTCGGCGTGCCGATGGCCACGTTCGGGGATACGGCCTACAGCACAGGGCCGGTAACGGGTCTGTTTGCCTGATCTACTACCTTCGAGAATCGTCCCGCGGCGCGAAAATTCTTCGGCGCACTTAGAAGGGCCGATGGCCACCCGGTGAAGGGCGAATCCGCACGACCGCGGCGAGGCCGAGACGAAATGGTTCGCGCCCGGCGTTTTTGCGGCCAATTGGTGATAAGACATCGACCCCATGACGCGTTCGTTCGCCGACAATCGCTACGACGAAATGCAATACCGCCGCTGTGGCAGAAGTGGGTTGCTGCTTCCTGCCATATCGCTCGGTGCCTGGGAGACCTACGGCGGCTACCGTGATGGTGACGTCGCCGAGCAGTGTATGTTCCGCGCCTTCGATCTCGGAATCACGCACTTCGATCTGGCAAACAACTACGGCCAGCCAGCGGGCAACGCGGAGATTGTGTGCGGACGTGTGTTGGCGCAGATGCCGCGCGACGAGCTCATCATTTCCAGCAAGGCCGGCTACCGCATGTGGCCGGGTCCGTACGGCGAGTGGGGTTCGCGCAAGTATCTGATCGCCAGCTGTGACCAATCGTTGAAGCGCACGGGCCTTGAGTATTTCGACATCTTCTATTCGCACCGTCCCGATCCGCAGACGCCGCTCGAAGAGACGATGGGAGCGCTCGATACTTTGGTCCGACAGGGCAAGGCGCTTTACGCCGGCGTGTCCAGTTACACGGGCGCCCAGTTGGATGCGGCCCTCGAAGTGGTGAGCCGCGACCACCTGGTTCCCATCACGATTCACCAGCCCTACTACAACATGCTTGGCCGGACGGTGGAGACGGATCTCTTGCCCCACACCGATCGGGCCGGCGTGGGCGTGATCGCGTTTTGTCCGTTGGCGTCGGGCCTGCTCACCGCCAAGTACCTGGACGGCGAGGTACCGGCGGAGAGTCGCGCGGCGCGCGAATGGGCATCGAGCTGGGTACGTTCGAAGAGCAAGGACGAGCGGCGGCGCATTCTGAGTGGACTCGATGCCCTGGCGAAACAGCGCGGGCAGACATTGGCACAGATGGCCGTGGCGTGGACGCTGCGCCACAAGGGGATGACTTCGTTGGTGATGGGCGCCTCGCGCGTGGAGCAGGTGGGACAGAACGTCGCCGCCTTGTCCAAGTTGTCGTTCACCGCCGACGAGCTGGCCCAGATCGACACCCTGACGGCGAGCACTTGACGGCCATCACCTGACAGCAACGACGACCTGACGACCACCCCAGAACCAAGGAGACACCCGTGGACGAGACGCAGAGGACGCGTGGCCGATTGACCTGTTGTGCGCTGATGGTTCTTGTCGCTTGCGGTGGGCTCGCCTGCAACCGCAATCGGAACCAAGGCGCCGGTTCCGAAGCGAAGTTGA
>JADGRC010000053.1 GCA_017881245.1 Pseudomonadota bacterium | reverse complement strand
TCCCGTGCGATTGACCTTGACTGCTTCGTCCTCAGAGTGGGCCATCTGTACCCCGGTCAGCAACTCGGCCGAGACGCCGGCTGCGGACTGGGCCAACCCGGCCGCGAGGAACTCCTCGGCAGCCGCCGCGGCGGTCACGGGCGCGTTCGCGTCCGCAACCACGGGGATTCCGACGCGCGCGTCCGGTTCGATCGAGATGCCGACCGGCTTGCGATCGGAGCCGACCGGAATGCCCACCTGGGCGCCGGCCGTCGCGGCCGCTTCCTGATCGCCGAGGATCAGGCGAGGCAGCAACTCGTTCCATTCGTGGCCGCGAACGCGCAGCCGCCAGACGTTCACGTTCTGCAGGGCTTGCGTCAGGAGCTGACGCTCGTGGGCGCGGAGCTCCAGGTAGTTCTCGCCACCGATCACGAGGTTCGGGGCGAGGGTCGCGAACGGCGGGAAGCCGTACGCGTCGTCGGTGTTCTCGATGAGCTGGTTGACGGCGTCGTCGAGCGCGACCCGCTCTTCGACCGGTTCGCCGCGCTCCATGAGGAAGACGTTGTCGATCGGCGCTTCCTCGGTGATGTGCGCCGGCATGAGCGAGGTGATGTGGAACTTGGGGGGCGGAACCATGAGCTGGAGCACGCTGTTGATCGACATGATCGGAACGTTGAGCGAGCCGAGGCCCTTGCCTACAGTGCGGCCGCTCTTGGAGTGGACGCGGCTCTGGACCTGGAGCTGCATGCGCTGCTTGGTGCTCAGGGTATCCGCGTCCACCGCACGAACCATCGTGTGATAGGACAGCGTCATCGGCTTGGGGAACGTCCGGACGCGGCCGGCGGGATCGATGATTGCCATGTCATCGGAGATGAAGCCCCAACCGCGTTCGCGGACGAGGTTGATCACGGTGCTGGTCTTGCCGGTGTCGGTCTGGGCGGAGAGCATGGTCGCCCGGCCGTTGACCTCCATGCCGGCGGAGTGGAGCAGCACGTAGCCCTTCGACACGAGGACGAAGCGCAGGAGCGCCTCGACGACGTTCGTATAGAGGACGTGGCGCGAAAGCGCGAGCAGTGGCGAGGCTTCGATCTCGATCGGCTGACCGAGCTTGATGTTGAAATCGGCGCCGAGGACGCCGAGGTGCTCGCGGTAGGTCACCTCGTTGCCGTTCCGGCGGAGGTGGATACGTGCGGCAGGGAGGGATCCAACCCGCCGGATCTTGATCCGAATATCGGGCGCCGTCGTCTTGTCGGTTCGGAAGTAGGCCAGTTCGGGAAGCTCGGAATCCGAGTCGAGACGGATGAGATCGGCGATGTCGTAGCGGAACGCGGCGTTGCCAGGAACGACGTCGAATTCTTCCGAGAACTGATTGCCGGCCTTCTTGCGCCAGACCAGGCCGTCGGAGACGGCGACGCGGAGGGCGAAGAGGAAACCGAGGGCGACGAGGTTGGCCCACGCCGGAGTCAGCCGAGCGACGTCGCTCAGCAACCACAGGGCGGGTATGCGGACGAGCAGAAGGATGTTGTTGACGGCCGCGTAGGCCAGATACCTGACCCACATCGGCCCGGCGAACCGACGGCCCGAAAAGGCCCACAGCTCGTTACCGGCGAAGTTCCACGTGGTGGAGATTTCGGTGGAGATGATGGCGGCGGCAACAAACCAGATGCCGAGATTGGAGACGAGCAACACATAGGCCAGCTCGTTTACACCGATGCCGGTGAATCCGACCATGAGGAAGCGGGCGAGCGCCGTAAGGCGACCCGGCGCTGTCTTCTCGGTCGTGCGTATCTTTTTGGCTTCCATATTTGGCAACCCTCTCTCCCCGCTGAAAGCGGTGGGATGCTCCGACTCAAATGAGATGCCCGGGCCGAAGCCCAGGCCGGCCCTACGGTTGGCGCGGGCGAACTACATCTGACTGGGTTTGATGACTGGGACCTGGCCTCGGGCGGCGGCCCAGCGAAGGGCGACGACCACCTTGAAGGCCTCGAGGATGATGCGGTAGCTCATCTTGGAAGAGCCTTCGCGACGTTCCTCGAATGTGATGGGAACTTCCTGGACACGAGCTCCCAGGCGGTGAGCCCGGAAGGTCATCTCGATCTGGAACGCGTATCCACTTGCGTGGACCGCGTCGGTGTCGATCGACTCGAGGAGATCGGCTCGCCAGACCTTGAACCCGCCCGTGAGATCCCGGTAGGGGAGGCTCAACACGATGCGGGCGAAACGGCCGCCACCCTTGCTAATGAACCGCCGAAGCGGATTCCAGCGGGGGATCTGACCGCCAGGAACATAGCGACTTCCGAGCACCAAATCGGCCTGGCCGGACCGTATCGGCTCGAGCAAGGCCGGGAGAAATCGGACGGGGTGGCTGAAGTCGGCGTCCATCTGGACGATGACCTCGGCTCCGCGCGCCGATGCGCTGCAGAACCCGTCGAGGTAGGCACGACCCAGGCCTTGCTTCGCTTCTCGATGAAGCACCGCAACGTTGGGTCGTTCGGCCGCCAGCTCGTCGGCAAGTACTCCCGTACCATCCGGCGAGTTGTCGTCCACGATGAGGACTGAGGCCTCGGGCACGGTTGCCAGGATTGCCTCCGTGATTGGGCGCAGGTTCTCCCGCTCGTTGTATGTCGGCAGTACGAACCAGATGGTTGGGCTAGCGGTTGACACAGCGCCTCCTCCATAGGCAAACCGGGCAAGGTGTCGAGGGAGCCGCACTCTACGACGGTCTCGGAAGTTCCCGCATCCTGCGTTGCAGGTTTCCCCGAGGCGCGGAAGAAACGTTTCGACTGGTGCAAGAGGTACTACCCGGAGCCTGCCCTATTCGGTAGCTCACGTTCCTATGCCAACGGGTGGTTACGCCCCGAACAAAGGGAGGGGAAGGTAGGAACGTCGGGTCGGACAGAGACTTTCGATCGAGTGGGTAACCACCACCCGTTGCGGCTGGATTCTTCGTCGGTCATACGCAGCCAGCCACCGTACGCAAGCGGATCGCCCGGACACCGCTTGGGTGGGTTCCCCGGTGAGGGTCGAGCCGGTAGATTGGGCTGGACTACCCGATGGGGCACCGCATCTACCCCACGCCGCCCCTTCGACTCCCTCCGTCAGGAGCCTCCTTCATGATCCGATTCCGCCCCCGCGGCAAGCGGATGCGTGCCCTCCTTCCGGGTGCCCCGCTGCGCTCCATTAGCCACTCGCCGATCTTGCTGGGTGCCGTCGAGGCGCTCGGTATCGTCGCTGTCGCCGCCGCCGTCGTCTTCTCCGTTTCGCCCGCGGCCGCTATCACAACCACGACCCTCAAGCCCGTCGCCGACACGTGGGTCAGCTCCGCCGCGCCGTCCACGGCCTACGGTTCGAACGCCAGCCTCCGAGTGGACGGCGCGCCGAGCGTGGCGACCTATCTCCGCTTCGACCTCCGAAGCGTGAGCGGTACCGTCACGGCGGCCTCGCTCCAGCTCTATGCCGACAGCGCCGGCAGCGCCGGTGTATCCGTCCATCCCGTGGTCAGCACCACGTGGTCCGAGGCCGGCACCACCTACGCCACGGCACCGGCGATGGGTTCCCCATCCGTCTCGAGCGGACCCGTGACCGCAGGCCAGACGGTTCGTGTCCCGGTCACGTCGTTCGTCGCCGCCGGCAAGGTCGTAACCCTTGGCGTCGCCGCCAACAACGCCACCGCGATCTGTTTCGAGAGCCGCGAGGGTGCGCACCCGCCGGTTCTCGTCTTGACGCTGAGCCCGGGCTCGGTCGCGATCACCGCCCCGACGCCGGTCCCGACCACCGCCCCGACGCCGGTCCCGACGGTCCGGCCGACCGCCGCCCCGACGGCAACTCCGACCACTGCCCCGACCGCGACTCCGACCACCGCGCCGACGGCCACGCCGACGACCACCGCGCCGACGGCCACGCCGACGGCCACGCCGACGACCGCTCCCACGGCCGCCCCGACGCTGGCCCCGCAGGCCGGCGGTCCGACCTCCGCGAACCCGATCCGCGCGGCTTTCTACTACCCATGGTTCCCGGAGTCGTGGACACAGGGAGGCGTCTTCCCGTACACGAATTACCACCCGAGCGCGGGTTCCTACGATGAACGCAGCTCGACCGTGATCGCCTCGCAGATCAAGGCGATGCAGTACGGCAAGATCCAGGTCGGCATCGCATCGTGGTGGGGTCAGGGCAGTCAGACCGACGCCAAGTTCCCCACGCTGTTTTCGAGCGCGAACGGCACCGGCTTCAAGTGGGCGTTCTACTTCGAGCTCGAAGGCACGACGAATCCGTCCGCCGCGTCGATCGCGAGTGATCTCGCCTACATCAACAGCCATTACGGCTCGAACCCCAACGTGTACAAGATCAACGGCAAGCCGGTGGTCTTCGTGTACGGCGGTCCCGACGACAACTGCTCCACGGCGGCCCGCTGGGCGCAGGCCAACGCGTCGAAGGCCGACTACGTGATCCTGAAGGTGTTCCCGGGCTACGCGACCTGCGCCAACCAGCCGGACCAGTGGCACCAGTACTCGCCGGCGGTTGCCGAAGACCACCAGGCCGGTCGAGGCTTCGCCATCAGCCCCGGCTTCTGGCTCAAGGGCACCGGCGTTCGACTCGCCCGCGACCCCGCGCGTTGGGCCCAGAACGTCAAGGACATGGTCGCCTCGCACGAACCCTGGCAGCTCGTCACCACGTTCAACG
>JADGRC010000411.1 GCA_017881245.1 Pseudomonadota bacterium | reverse complement strand
TGCTGCAAGTACATGCGCAGGGCCACGCCCGCTCGGATGGCGTCTGCCTTCAGCGTTCGGTGGATGCGTTCATGCCGGCCATTCTGGGTCGGTTTCCCTCGTTGAATACGCTCTGGCTTGATGCCCACCCGGCGGTGGGAGTGCGGAGGGTGCGGGTCCGGTGCGGGACACCGACGAGACCGCCGCTGGCGCTGCAGTGGGTGGCGGCGGTGGGGTGTCCGCCGTCCCAGCTTGCCGCCCGCCGGCTCGCTTGTGCTCATGCCAGCACTTGTCGCGAGCGAAAAGATCACTGACCGCGAAATCGACGGTCTTGGATACGGCCTCCGCTGGCGTCATCTTTTGTGGGCGCGGCTTCCCTGACCCAGGCGGCGTATTCGCTCAGTTCCTGTGCTGTGTCCGCGGAGATCTCGGTGAGGATCGTCTCCCGTTTTTGAGTGCCTTCCAGGACCAGCGGTCCCGTGCGGGGCTCGGACTTAGGTCTGCCAGCTTTCTTCTTCGTGTTCTCCATGGGTAGCCTCGGGTACTTCACCCTCAAGAACGTCAAGAGCGGGCAGGTGCTGGATGTCGTCGGCGCGTCGAAGACGGCGGGCGCCCTCATCGACCAGTGGCCTTCGAACGGCGGGGCGAATCAGAAGTGGCGCTCCGATGAGGTGCGTTCGCGCCTGAGGCAAACGGACGAGTCACGCTTCCGACCGCTCCCGGGGGGTGTCGGAAGCGCGGCCGCCGCGAGAGGGACGACGTTCGCACAGACGCAAGCAACCGGCTGAGTGAGGGCGGTGTTGCGGCTTCGGCTATCGAGTGAGCCGGACCCTGATGGAGGGTAGAGGGTAAGAAGAACAAGCGGGGTCTTGGCCGGTAAGAACTGTTCCGTCTATCGCACCGTGGCCGCTCCGGGGGCCCTTCGGGGCCCTGCCGGAGACCCCATGTACGGAGCTCGGGAGGATAGGACCCTCAGCCTCGGAGAGCTACGGCGCTACGCGGGGGACCTTGACGATCACCCAGCCATTCTTCAGGTCGTAGACGTTCAGGTAGACGGCATCCGGCGAAACTGCGCCCGTCCCCAGATACGTGGCGTCGTTTGACGGATTGCAAGCGAGGCGCGTCGCGCTCCCGTCAGCGGCCACGAGAAACACCTCTCGGTGGATCAAGAGGTCGTCGAAGATCTCGTTCCCGCTCAAGATCCGGCCGCCTTCCCCGTCGGGAGAACCCCAGTCCGCCGAGAATCCGATCGGCAGCTCTGCTGACAGAGGGGTGGCCGGTGACCCGTCGGCGGGGGAGATCCGGACCTGGAACGTTTCGTCCAGCGCGTCCCGCGCTCCCGTGAGGGCGGTCCAGATGACCCCGCCGCTGTCCACCGAGACGGGCTCGTATCCAATCGGGTCCAGCGGCCGCGGATCTCCGCCGCCAGGGGCAACGAGCGCGTTCCAAGTTCCGCTGTCCCCCAGAGCGTTCCATCCCTCGAGCAACACGCCGTCGGACAAAGCCACCAAGTTGCTCACGTACTGGAGCGGAAAAGAGCCCAGCGCTTCCAACGCACCCCCGGACCGAGGCATCCGCCAGACCTGCGAGACCCTCGTCTCGTTCGAGGTCGTCCAGTAGAACCACGATGGATCGAGGAGCAACGCATCGGTCGGACCAGCCTGGCCGCCGTCCAGAATCACCGTCGGACTCCCTCCGGTGATCGGCACCTGCATCAGCCGATCGTCATGCGCGTAGAGGACATTGTCTCCTTCGACCCAGATCCCATTCGCCGAGTCGGTGGGGACCAGCGTCGTGACGTCTCCACCGTCAGTAGGGGTGGCAGCGATTCCTTGCCCGGTGCTGGGGTTGGCCCGGGATTGATAGAGAACACCGTTCGCCCAAACCATCGTCTGGGGCCCCTCAGCCGTCGCGGGGAAGAGCGACGTCGGCACCCATCCGGAAGTGCAGCTAGCAAGGCTCGGCCGCGGCAGGTGGGGGGTCCCGTCGCATCCCTCGAGCAACGACACCGCCATCAAAACGAGGACCGAGCTCCCAACGCGTCCCGCGAACGATTGCTCCACGGGAAGATTATGCAACATTCGAACAATCTCGGCCGCTTCGAAAACCGTGTCGGTCGGCATGGTCGTCAGAGAAAGCGCGCCCGCGCCGCCCGCCCGAAACAAGCGGCCCGGCCGGCCACCACGCCGCCCAGTTGGTCCTCGACGGCGTTCAGGTCATCGGCCTCCGCGGCGGGAGGGTAAGAAGAACAAGCGGGGTTTTGGCCGGCAAGAACTGCTCCGTCACTGGTTCGGCGGGCGCACGGCGCGCATCTCGGACGCCGCGCTCGCGCAAACCCACCTGTTGCCGGCGTTCCTTGAGTACCTGGTCGCCTGCACCGATCGCGACGCGGTGCTGGCACCAAAGGACGTCCGGCGCGTCAACGCGGGCGGCGGACTTCTCGCCCCCCGCATCGTCGCCGGCGAACGCGTCGTCGGCACCTGGCGGCGCACGTTCGAGCGCAGCGGCACGGTGACCATCGCGCTCGCCCCGTTCGCGGCGCCAGACGCCCGCGCGCGCGCCGCCATCGGCGAAGCCGCCGAACGCTACGCCGCCTTCTTGGATTTCGCGCCAACGCTCGTCTGCTTAGCCACCGCCGGCGCATTAGTATATGTTATTTACGAATGCCAAGGCGCATCACGAAGGTCTTCGCTCTTGCCACGCTGATCGCTGCCGGCTGCGGCGGAGGCGGGACCAGTCGACCCTCCGGCGACATGGCCGGAAGAACAGGTTCGGCCGGCGGTGGAAGTTCCGGTGCCGCGGCCGGTGGCATGTTGGGAACTGCTGGCGGGCCAGGGAATGCATCGGGCGGAAACGGCGGAACCGCCACGGCGCTGGGCGGCGCGGGAGGGACGGTCGTCTCCGCCGGCGGTGGGGGCGGAGCGGGCACGGCGGGGGCAGGCGGCAGCGGGGGACGCGCCGGCAGCGCGGGCGGCGGCGGCAGCGCAGGCGGGATCGGCGGCGCCGCGAATGGAGGCGTGGGAGGCGGGGCGGGGCTCGGCGCTCAGGGCGGATACGCCGGAGGACCGGGTTGTCCGCCCAACCAAGTATGGGCGGGCACCTTCTGTTCTCCGCCGCCACCCAAGCTGGTTGCGCCGCTTTCTGGCAGCGCCGTCGGCACCAGCGAGCCGGACTTGCTCTTCGAGTTCGCCAAAGGATACACGTCGGCCAGGCTAGAGGTCTGTGCCGACCGCGCGTGCTCGCAGATCATCCGGACCCACACCGTTGGCGGGGACGTGTCCGGTGTGGCGACGATCGGGTTCGGGCAGCCTGTTTCGAACGGCGTCATCTATTGGCGCGGGTCGACCCCTGGCGGCGGATCGACGGCCGACGTGCTCACGTCGCCGGTCTGGGAGTTCGCCGTGCTCGCGCGCGACAAGGTCTGGCACCAACCCTTCACCTGGCCGCAATTCGCCGACCTGGAAGGAGACGGGTTTGCCGATCTGGTCGTGCTCTCGAACAGCGGAGGCGTCACCACCGTCGACGAATATCGGGGTTCGCCTTCGGGACTGGCGAAGACACCCAGCAGTACCGCGGGGCCTTTCTCCGGGCCCTCATGCCTGGAGCCATCCCTGGCTGGCGTCGGAGACATCGATGGCGACGGCTACGGCGACGTCGTGATCGAATATTGCGACAGCCTCGGCGTGCTGGCGGGTGGGCCGTCGGGGATTGCGCTTCCGTTTTCCTACCGAACGACCCTCCCGGGTGCGTTTGCGAGCCTCATTGTCAGCGGCGACATCAACGGCGACGGTTACGCCGATGCGTCGGGCGTTGCCAACACAGGCCCGAACGGGGCTGCACAACTGTGGCAGTTCTTCGGCGGCCCGCAGGGCTTGATCGCGTCCCCCGCTGGGCCGAACACGCTGCCGCCCGGGGCGGACGACAATTGCACCGTCCAGGTGCTCGGCGACATCACCACGGACGCCTACAGCTACATGGACATCGCCGTGGCGGACAGGACCTACGGCGGTGGAACCGGGATCGTCTGGGTCTTCAAGGGAGGCGAGGCCGGATTGTCCCCGACACCCTTCACACTTTCGGCGCCCGCCGGCGCTCATGACTTCGGCTCGTTCCCGCCCTCCCTGGGGGGGACCATGACGTCAGACGTCTACGGAAACGGCATCCTTTATCTGCTGGTTGGCGGAACGACGGACGCGGCAGGAACGAAAGGCCAGATGTACGTGTACGCGATGGGCTCCGGCGAGCCCATCGCGCCTCCCGTGTCGTTGTTCCCCGGCGGCGCGAGCGGTTTGTCGTCCATCACCGGCGCCGACGTGGACGGCGACGGCTTCGGCGATGTCGTCGCGGCGGTGGGCAGCCAGATCGATATTTTTCGAGGCTCGAGCAACGGACTGCCGTCATCGCCATCGGACGTGCTGGTCGCTCCGAATGTCGCCGGCGCCGGCGGAGGCCAGCTCGTGCGAGGCGTCGCCGAGCTGGGCGACGTGAACGGCGACGGACGTGCGGATTTCGCGGCCGAGATTTATGTGCCCGGAGCTTCGCCCTCAGTCGTACCGGTCGTGTACCAGGGATCGACGGGACCGTTGTCGCAAGTCCCGGCGCTGACCTTGAGCGCCTCGGAAGCCGTCTCGTTGTGGTAGTGAGTCACGCACTCAGAGGTTGAGTCGACCGTTCCCGGATCGGAACACCGTGAAAAGGCGGGTCCGGGACACGATACGGTTACCAGAACGCTCTATCTCGGCCAATGCCGCAGCCGTTGTACGTACGGCTTCATGGGTAACGCTTCAGACCGGCTTCATGGGTGACGGTGGTCGGTCACTTACGTCTACCATTTTGAGGACTTTGCCTATTCGGCCCCTGGGCTGAGCGCCTCTCCCAGCGGAACGATCCGGTCGAGGCACTCGCTCCTCATCGAGAGCACGAACCGCTCCGCGTAAGCGTTCACCCATCTGTCCCTCGTGAAAGATTCGCCCAACTCGCGCGCCGTCAGGCGAGCGGGCCGATCTCCTCTAGCCACTTCCTAGC
>JADGRC010000410.1 GCA_017881245.1 Pseudomonadota bacterium | reverse complement strand
CGTGTCTGGCAAGAATCGCGACGATCTGCAGGCCGCCATGCATTTGATACGACAGGGCGACTTCGGAATCGATCTCCAGTTCGTCAATTTCAGGGACTGATCGCGCCGACCGTCGACGGGCGCGCCACGCGGTCCAGCCAACGTCGTAAGACGAACGGTGGTGCCTTCGGATGACTATGCCGAGCCCGCCACACGGATCCCGCCCGCGCCGGTCTCGAAATCCGGCGCCAGGGCTCGCGCACCGCCTCCGGGTGCAGAACGCGCGACCGTCGCGGTCGCAGTCCAGCTCATCTGATTGTGCCAGCGCAACTGAACGTCCTTGAATCCCGTTCCGGCGAACCAGCGCTCGACCTCCGACCTCGGCAAATAGTGGGCCACCGGCGTCACCAACTGGTCGAAGACGATCAGCTCCAGTTCATCAAAGGGAAATTCGCTCATCGACGACAGGTATTGACGATACGGCAGGCGGAAGAGACCTTCACCCCGGGAACCCGAACGATAGAAAAGCTTGATCGCGCCCCACATCACAGCCGCCGGTATCGCCGACAACGTCCGCAGCGCCCGGTAAGAAATCTTCGATGTGATCGCATGACGAACGGGATCGACAAACCGCGTGATCCACTCGTTGTTCTCGAGCCCGTAGACCCAAACGACCAGGCGGCCGCCATCGCGTACCACGCCAGCCACGCTCTTCGCGCCGACCTCGGGGTTGGGCATGTGGTGAAGAACCCCGACCGAAAAGGCAAGGTCGAAGACCGGAAGCACCGGGGGGTGGGTCAAATCACCCTGGACCACGTGAGCATTCGGAAGATGGCGCGTGTTCTGGAAGGCGACGAAGGCGCTCTCGCCGAGGTCGACGGCGACGACATCCTTGGCCCCGAATCGGGCCACCAACTCGGTGTGACGGCCCTTGCCGCAGCCCCCCTCGAACACCACGCGCCCCGCGAAGTCCTCGCGCGCGATGGGCGCAATCCAGCCGAGAAACTGACTCTCGTAGTATCCGCGCAGATCCGTCCAACGGGTCCACTCCTCGGAGAAACGGGCCGCCGTTTCGGTCTTCAGCGGATCCACGTCGGCGCCTGCCAGCAGCGGAACGCCACGCTTCACGTCAAATCGACGAGCGCAACCACAACACGTCAGCTCGCCCTCGATGACATGACCGTCATCCTCGCCCGTGACGGACGACAAGGCGAGCCGCGATCCGCACCCGGGACAGGCCAGGTAAGCAAGGACAGCGCGCCTCAAGGCGGCCTCCTGTCGCGATCGCGCTCACGTGCGCGCTCACTTCGCCCCCCGCGACTTGGCGACACGGTCGGCACAAGGCGGACGGCGGACCGCCATGACCCGTCCCGCTCCGCAGGAAAGGGCGACCTCAAGGCTATTTCTTAGCCACCTTGCGCGGACCAAGGCGCTCTTCAAGCCGGTCGAGCTCCCCCGTGAATAGGTGGTCCGCGAACGGGAACAGCGTCACGTTCGACGCCCCGGCCATGAGCGCCGGCTTCTCGATAGTGTCGGTGACGTTGGAAGTTCCCGCCACCACACGACATCGACGGCCCGCCCGTGTCGACAGAGCCGAGATCACCCGAACTGCATCAAAGGCATGCACGCTCGCCAGGCCCAAATCCAAGAAGACCAGCTCCGGTCGGTAACGTTCCGCCAGCGCGATGCCGATGGCGATGCCCGTCGCCACCAGCCCGCCCATGTCGGGGTGGCGGCCGATGGCCTCGGAAAATTCGGCGCGCCCCTCGCCGTTGGCGCTGATCAACAATACGATTCCGCGGCTGGCATTTTCCAAGCGGGTCGCATCCGTGGCGAACTGTCCCGCGTCGGCGACGAGATCCATTTGGTCAATCTTCGCCAGCGGCCCCGGGGCGACGGCCCCGCCACCCTTGCGTTTCTTGGAGTCCTCAGTGACACCACGACCGGCGCGCTGAAGTTGTCGCTGGGCCTGCTCCACGTTCAAAGCACCCGACGCCAAATTCACCAGCAGCATCGTGTCCACTTCAAGGGCATCCGCCAACCGCACCAAATACTCGGCGCGATCGACATACATCTGGCCCTCCTTCCAACGCACGGCGCGTGAATGCTCGAAACCAAGAATGTTCGCCAAGTCACGCTCTCGCGTGTCGGCTCCTCGCAGCTCTCGTAGACGGTCCATACAGAACCTCCACAGCCCACCTGATGGACCGTGGCGTGGAAGATTTCGTCCAGGCTTCATGATCATGCGAACTAATCCACGCAGGAGGGGAATGCAACCCAAAAATCAGCCATAACAAAAAAGATCGCGCACGAGGCGTGCCCCCACCCTCGAGGCGTCCCTTTTTCGCCGCCGAGGGAACCGCGCCCGACGCCAAGGGCAAATCGTCGGGCGCGTTCTGTTTACAGACCAAGCAACGAACAGTATGTTCCTCGGGTGATGCGTGTGCGCGACCAGCGAGGGTGGCCAAGGGGTGTTTCGATTCGCCGTGTCCGGGGAAGAGGCTGCCTTCTCGCCGCCCTCGTGGCGCTCGGCACACAGTGCGCCCCCACCATCAAGCGCGACTTGTCGAGTTTGCCCGCGGGCCGCGTGGGATTCGACGATATGTGCGGCCTGCAGACTTACTTCGATCGGTTAGCGATGAAGATTGGGACCCCGCCCGTCGTCGTGGGCTCGACTGAAATTCAGGGCCACGGGCAAAGATCCGGGCGCTCGCGGTTCACCTTCGAGACCGATTTTCAACTGCAGGCCGTACGCCAAATCTTGACCGAGAACTGGAGGCGCCTGCCCGACGACCTGGTCAGTGCCACCCCTGTCGAGCTCAACGTGCGATGGTCCGAGCGATCCGGCGTCCGTCGCGTGGTCACCAACGAGGATGCCGAGTTGACCGTGGGACGGGAACAACTG
>JADGRC010000409.1 GCA_017881245.1 Pseudomonadota bacterium | reverse complement strand
TCGAGACAGCCTGGGCTGAGGATCTAGGACCGATCGAAGAGACCAGCCCGACGCGAAGAGTGCGGCTGGGGAACGTGCCCTTTCTCCACGCCAAGCCAACTTACGGCGATGTCATTGAGGTTCGACCGGACGACGCTGACGGAATGCTGGACTGGGACAGCCAAGGGATCGGGTTCGAGCACATTGGTCGTCGTATTCACGACGACGGTGGTCGCTGGGCGATGATCATCGACTACAAGGTTTCGTCCGGCGCTGACGTAAACGCCACCTTCAAGGCGCTGGACGTTGCGGGCGAGAAGGCTGACATCGCCGTCGAGGGTGCATTCGTCAAGAAGGACTGCGTCAGTGGCCGCGCCTACCTGGCCGTGCCACGTTCCCAGAGCGTCGCGGATGTGTTGTCCTGGCTCCGCTCGTCGGAGGTGGCCCTGGCTTTCACGCTGGTCCACCCTCGGGACGATGAGTAGATGAGTAGAGGACGCGCTGCCGAACCACGCGTTGCAGACAGACCGGGCTGCGCCCGGCCGCTGGACGCGATAACGTTGGGCAGACTGACTGGGATAGTCAGGTAAGCGCGAGACGTCGATGGCCAGCCTTGAGGAAACGCCGATTCTGATCCAAGACAAGCAGGGCAACCAGCTTCTCGACCTAATTCTGTTGAAGGAAGCTGATCTGTCGAAGGTTGCACCCCTCACGCACGCGCTGGTTGTGGCCCGACGCGGCGGCACCAAGAAGCTTCTGGTGCTCAACCGGCACAGACGGCGTTGGGAACTTGCTGGTGGAATGATCGACCCTGGTGAGACGCCGCGAAGCTGCGCCATCCGCGAGTTGCACGAGGAATCGGGAATCGTCTGCGTCACAGATGACCTTCGATTTGTGGGGGCTATAAAGGTTCTCCTTCAACCCAGCAGGTTTCATGCTAATGCTCACGTGGAGTACGGTGCGCTTTACAAAATGGAGGTTGACCAAGCCGCTCAATTTGTTGGAAATGAGGAAATCGTCATGACGTGTTGGTGGGATGGCTGCGAGGCCATAGGGGAGATTTCCCCAATCGATCAGAAACTGACGGAGCTGGCGTGGCCGGTTTCGGCACTGGTATAGCGGCCCTGTCACGATAGGCTCGCTGTGATGGCCGCCCAACCAGCCGTTGCAGTCCGACGTAACCGTCGCTTATGTTCGGGATCACGCCGCTGAAAGGCAGATCGTTGCGCACCTTTGAACGGTTTCACGAAGGGTCATCTCTGAGGAACGGGATACGCATCCAAGCATTGACGCTCTCTCTGGTCGCCTTCGTCGGATGCGATTCGTCGTCACCCGCGAACACGCAGCAACTCAGTGACGCCGGATCCCAGACCGCTGATGATTGCCGAGGACCCGGTCGATATGAGGCCGGGAAGGAGAGTAGCTACCGCCCGTGTTGTTCGGGCTTGACCGAGGTCCCTTACGAGCAGGCCGGATACGTCAATGGCGCGCCTGGGTGTTGGAGTCCCCCTCTTCGCATTTATGCTTGTGTGCGTGGCGCGTGCGGAGATGGCATATGCGAAATCGGCGAAGCTGCTGCCTGCGGTTGCGTTGCAGACTGTCCGGATGCCGCATGGGGACCACAAGATGCTGGAGCGCCAACGGATGGGAGTGCGAGCAACTGACTTCGAGCTGCCCAACCCGACGTTGAACCTGACGAACGTCTCCCTCCCACTGGTCGGTCGCTCGTTCGCAGGTTAACGTCAAGATCGTTGGACAGACAGGCGCATTTCCGTCGCGCGCCGCAATCTCGGGAACTGCTATGAATGACGCTCGATGGCAGATCTGAGCGCTCCTCGTCCGCCTACGATTCGAAAACTGTTTGCGCGGTCGTCAAATCGTTGCGCCTTTCCGGACTGCCACACCGCCATTGTAGATCGAGACACGGATACGATCGTCGGCGAGGTGTGTCACATTCGGGCCCAGAAGGAGGGTGGTCCGCGTTTTGACGCTGGGCAGACCTCGGAGGAACGCCACTCGCTGGGGAATCTCGTTCTGATGTGTGGGGTGCACCACAAGATCATCGATGCAGACGAGAACGTGTCCGTCTATACGGTCGAACGCCTCCTGGAGATGAAGGCCAAGCACGAATCGTTGTCTCAAGCGACGGGAACCGAAGCGTCGTTGACGACGGAAGCAGTAACCGCCCTCTTAGAAACTGTCCTTGCCGCGGCAGTGCCCACGACTCACATGGATCTTCGAGGAGCATTCTTCAACGCCGGCGGATACGGTGGGGGACCACTTGGCGGTGGTGGAGGCGGCGGGATTATTCATATTGTTGGTGTTACGCCTGCCGGCTTCCGGGAGAAGGTTGAGCTCGATGGAAAGCACGGCAGATTCCCCGGTGGGGGCGGAGGTGGCGGGGGCGTGCAGGTCTTTTCGGGCCGCCTTGTTGCGGACGAGGACGTCAAGAACGGAGTCCACGTCGATGGCTTCTTCTTCGCCAACTCGCTCGAGATGACGAACGGGCTACTCTACGCTTTGGGTGCCGGATGGGAGACATTGACTGTCGCGACGTTGCCCCAGGACATCGGCATCAATGTTGCCGGCATCATCGACACGGGTGCGGTCTTGCCCAATACGCTCCTCGCCCTGGCAATCGTGGCTGAAGATCCAGCTGGAAACCTGGCGGCGAGCGATTCATTTGACCTGGGTGTCGCCGAGGTCATGCGCCCGATAATGAGGCAGTGCTTCCGGAGGAATGTTAGGTTTCAACTAGCGCAATCGGGCGTCTGGGCCTTCACCCTACGCTCAGGCGATATCGAGCTAGCAAGGACCCGTCTGGAGTTCAAGGTCAACGGCTGAAGACCGGAAGCCAAGTCGTTTGCTGCCCAAGCCGTTGCACCTGACAACGGCGGGAAGGGCGACCGGGCCCCGCGTGGATCTGCATTCCGCGGCCAGGCTTTTTGTGCGATCATCGCAATCCCGCCGTCGCAGGTGAACGGCAGAACGTTGATATGGACAGAGATCGGCCTTGCCTGTATGTACACTCATGCATACACTTGACCGGTGTCCTATCAGTGGGACCCGGCCAAGGCTCGGGCCAACCGAGCCAAACACGGTGTCAGGTTTGTCGATGCAGTCGGTGTATTCGAAGACCCGCGGAGCATCACCCTCGACGATACACATCCCGATGAGGATCGTTACGTGACCATTGGGTTGGACTTTCTGGGAAGGGTACTGGTCGTGTCTTGGACGTGGCGCGATGAAGACATTCGCCTGATTTCGGCTAGACAGGCAACACGAACCGAGACGCGCGAGTACGAGAAAGGATGAAGATGCGCAGGGAGTACGACTTTCGAAAAGGCAAGCGAGGCGCGGTCCTGCCGCCGGCCCCAGGAAAGACGCGAATCACGATTCGCCTAGATGATGACGTTTTGGAATGGTTTCGCCACCAAGCGGAAACTGCTGGCGGGGGAAACTACCAAAGCATGATCAACGAGGCGCTACGGAACGTCACGACGGAAGGGCCGGCAAAGATCGAAACCGTCGTCCGTCGGGTTGTGCGTGAAGAATTGCGACGTACTGGAGATGCGGGGCGAGGCAAGCGCGCGAGGGCCGCATAACACGGCGTTGAATCCGGCGGGCCTTCGGTCCGCGGGTTAACACCACGTCGTTGGACGGACGATCCGTAGTCTCCACCCCTCGAAAGGAACATCGCAATGTCGAAGGTTGTCGCAATCATGTCCATGTCGCTCGACGGCTACGTCGCCGACCTCAACGACGGCGTGGCCGAAGTGTTCGACTGGTACTTCAGCTCGGGGGACGTCGAATTCCACACCGGAGGGTCGGACCCCATGACGTTCAAGGTGTCCGGGCCGAGCGCCGAGCACCTTCGCGGGCTCACGTCCGGACTCGGCGCCATGCTCACCGGTCGACGCACTTTCGAGGTCGCCCAAGGCTGGGGCGGAAATCACGCTTGGGGACCAGCATTCGTACTTGCCCACCACATCCCCGCCGGATGGCCGCGACCCAACTCGACGGTCCACTTCGTGACCGACGGCCTCGAAAGCGCCGTGAACCAAGCCAAAGCCGCCGCCGGCGGGAAGTCCGTTGGGGTCCACGGCGCTGACACCATCCAGCAGTGCCTGAATGCTGGCCTCCTCGACGAAATCCACGTCGACATCGCGGCGGTTCTTCTTGGCTCCGGAGTTCGACTCTTCGACCACCTCGCCGGCACGCCTGCCGTCCTTGGCAACCCCACGGTGATCCCGGGCGTCGGCGTCACACACCTGCGCTACCCAGTACGCAAGGCGTAGGCCTGCCCTACACCTTTCTCGCCCGGCCGTGAACTGCGTCTTGGTGAGGCAACCACGCGCGAAGCGCCAACGGCGTGTCCGAAAGTAGCGCGCCGCCCAACTCACCGCCGTTGCAGCGGACAGGCACATCGGTCGCCCTGCGAGCTCCCTCTCGCGTCCGCCGCTGAACGCCGGTATCGTTGGGCGGACAGGACCTCTGATGATCTCTTCCATGTGGTGCCAGCGCCGCGCGGTCTTGCATCCCCATCGGCGATGCTCTGCTTCGGCACTCCTGGTCCCTTGCGTCTTCTTGAGCATCTCCTGTGGTGTGACGGGTCGCTCGCACCGAAGGCAAAATCCGGAAGTCGTTGCGGCCGTCGGTGAGAGTTCCGTGCCCGTGGACAGCCGGCCCCTGCGCATCGACCCGGAGTTGACGGTCCAACGAATTGCTCGGGACGCCTTCTTGGTCACTCACGAGCCGGCCTTCGACTCGAACGTCCTTGTTGTGCGAATGTCGGATGGAACGGTCGTTTTGTGCTCATCTCCATTCGATACGGAGGCCACGCGAATCATGTTGCGGTGGCTCCGTAGTGTATTTTCGCCTGGGCGGATTCTGGCAATCAATGTTCACTTCCATCCAGATGGTACGGCCGGAAATGAAGCCTATTCCGAGGCCGGAGTACAGACCTACGCCACCGACCTCACCCAACGACTACTAGCGAAACGCGGGGCACAGACTCGTGACGGGGCGGCAGCGGCCCTCAACGATCCAGCGCTGGCTGCCAGAGTGCGAGGGACTCGAATTGTTGCCGCCGAGCATACGTTCAAAGCGAGCAAAGGAGTCACGTTCAACATCGGTGGTGAGGCCGTCCACGTGATCTATCCCGGACCTGCCCATTCACCCGACAATGTCGTCGTCTATTTTCCGGCGCGCGGGATACTGTTCGGAGGTTGCATGATCAAGACTGGCGACGCCATCGGGAATATTGCCGACGCAGATCTCGGCCATTGGGAAGCCGCCGTTCGATCTGTGGAGCGGTTAGAGTCACGCCTTGTCGTTCCCGGTCATGGGCCTGTTGGTGGTCCCGAGCTTTTCGAGAATACGATCAAGGTCGTTCGGGCCGTCCATCAGTAAGCCACTTGGGGCTCGAATTCACGATGCCTAGCTCCTTGCGGGGTGCCCAATCCTGTCGACGGTGGCCTCTGCTACCTTGAGACCCATGACCAGAACTACATCGGTCATTTCAAGGTCGTGCGTGCCACCGTGGGCCGGCACCGGTTCTGGCTCGAACTGCGGCGCAAGGCATCTTTGCAGGTCGAGGTGATGTTCAAGACCAACGAGCCGAACTACATCGAGGTGTCCCGAATTCTGCGAATCATGATTCCGTGCCTTGCGGTGGTAGGCAATGGCTAACCGGTTACAGCCGGCACGCGGTTTGCCCGCCTCCTCCGCGAGAGCTATGGAACTTTGGGCTCACGGGGGCGCCGGGAATCGATTTGGAAACACGCCCTCGGGCGTATTCGGACGCAATAATCTTCGTAACCACCGCGGATTTGGGGCAAACGGCACGAGCGGCGTCAATCCCGCGGCCACGCCCACGAGATGGCGCATGACTCTCGGGCTCGCGCGCATGGCGCCGAGCGTCCAGCGTGCCCATGTCTGGCGCCCGGCGAGCGTCAGAACCATCCTCGTCAACAGCGTGTAGTCGCGCAGCATCGCGCGACGGTGCCGATCGAAACGCCACAACCATTCATCATCATGGTCGCTGAGCGCGCGCGGAAGATAGGATGCCAACAGCTCCGCCGATTGCAGCGCCTGCGCCATTCCGCCGCCCGTGATCGGATCGCAGAAGCCGGCCGCGTCACCCAGCAACACGGCTCCGGGAGCGAACCCCGCTTGCGCATTGTAGGCAAGCGGGTACCGGCCGCGCGGCGACGAGACGGGCTCGGACCCACGAAGGAAGTCGGATAGCGCCGGATGGCCCTCGATCCACGTGGCGAGCGCGCTTTGTGCATCCGCTGCCGTCGGCCCGCGATCGGCCAGCACCGCGACCAGCACTTCCTGGTGCGGCAGTGGCGTCATGTACAGCTCATGCCCAGCTCCCACGAACACTTCGACCCATCGCGAAGGCGTCCGCTCCGGCGAAAGGCGAAAGTGCATACGCAGGCCCATGCGTGCTCGCTTGGCGGCAGTGCCGTCGAGACCCAAGCTGCGCCGAACGGTCGATCGCGCGCCATCCGCGCCGACGATCAACGCTCCGTTGACCCGGGCTCCGTCGACCATCAGCCCGATCGTACGGGTACCTCGGCGCACGATCCCCTCGACGGTGACACCTTCGAACACGCGCACGTTTGGCGTGGCCCGCGCCGCGGCGAGAAGCGCGGTATCGAGAACCGTTCGACGCTGACCAAGACCTTGCGTCGCGATGCCTGCGGTGACGACGGTCGAACCGCCCGAACCGCGCGAACCGCGCGAACTGCGCGAACTGGGCAAAGACGGGAAGATCGCCTCGGCCGTCATCCCAAAGCCCTGGTAACGGACGCCGTCAAAGGGTTGGCCACCCGTCGCCTCCGCCAAGCCCATCCGTTGCAGGACCGCGACACCCGCCGGCATCAGACCCTCGCCGCAGGGTTTGTCCCTTGGAAAACGCGCGCAGTCGAAAACGTCCACGCTGATCCCCGCGCGTCCGGCCAAGATCGCAAGCGCGGAGCCAGCGGGTCCGCCCCCCGCCACCAGCACGTCCGCCATCAGGCCCCGTCGCCGAGACGCCCAGAGGATCGCGAGGGCAGGGACAAAGGAAAGAAGCGCGGCTTTTGACCCATGGACGTCCGATACGTCGGGTCACTGAACAAGACACGCTCTTCGAAGGCAATCCGTCGCGCCAGTATCACCGCGTGGGCCGCGGCGCCCAGCGCGGCCGTCACGTACGCGGCATGGATGAGTGGAAGGGCCAAGAGCTCGACAAATACGGCGACGTAGTTTGGATGGCGTATGAAGCGGAACTGTCCGGTGGTGACGACCCCCATTCGCAAGGCATTGACTACTTGAACATTCCAATGGTCCGCCATCGTGTGAATTACCCACCAACGCAGAGCATTGGCCAGCAAGAAGGCGACAAGCGCGGGTACGGCCAGACCGGCGTGAACCGGACTTGGCGCGACCAATACCTCAATCGCGGCGCCGAGCAGGACGCACGTGTGCACGGCGACCATGACCCCGAAGGCGGGCTCGTGTTCGCGCACGAATCCGCGCGCGGACAGCGCCCGTTGGTGTCGGCGCGAAAGCCGCATTTCAAGCAGGCGACCGATTCCCACCCCGATGAGCAAGCCGATATAGGCCCAGGTAGACGCAGACGCGGACGCAGAACGAACCCAAATGACGTCGGCCATGGATTCAATCCCACTGCAAAAGTAGCAGTTCCGCCGTCAGCCCTGGTCCGAAGGCGGCCATGACTCCATGGCTTCCGGTGACGGGACGGTGATTCGTCATCCAACGTTCGAGCACGAATAGGACCGATGCGCTCGACTGGTTGCCAAAGTCGCGGAGCACGTCCCAGGACGGCTGCGTGTCGCCGCGTCGCAGACCAAGCGCATCCTCGATGGCACCGAGAACTCTCTTGCCCCCGGGATGAATGACGAACGCCGTCAGGTCCTGGGGTGAGAGTCCGGCATTCCCGGTCAGCTTCTCGACCAAAGCGCCTATCACCCCATGGAGCAGCGCGGGAACATCCTTCGACAAGACAGCGTGAAATCCATCGTCGCGCAGATCGAACCCAAGGGCTCCCGTCGATCCCGAAATGGTGTGGCTCAGCGTACCCAGGATCCGTACGCCTCCTCCCATGGGATCTGGGCCAGCTACTTCGGGGCGGGCTCTGTCATCGCCTACGATCAGCACGGCCGCGGCACCGTCACCAAAGATGGCGGACGAAATCAAGCTGTCGAGCGAGACATCCCCGCGCTGTAAGCTGAGGCTTGGAAGCTCGACCGATATGACGAGGACGCACCCGTCCGTGTGACCGCGCAGATAGTCGTGCGCCCGTGCCACGGCCGCGGCGCCACCGAAACATCCGAGTTCCGTGATCGGCAATCGACGGACGTCGCTCCTCATGTTCATGGTGTCGATCAACGTGGCGTCGAGAGAAGGAATCATCACACCTGTACATGATACGGTGATGACAAGGTCGATCTCCGAAGCGTCGAGCCCCGCCCGCCGCAAACATTCTCGCCCAACGCGCAGCCCGAGATCGCGCGCGTTGTCGGCATAGACAGCCATAGTCTCGGTCAGGCTGCGCGTACAACCGATGTCGGCCAGTGACAGGACGCTGTGACGGGTCGCCACCTCCGCGTGATCGAACAATGCCATGGCTGCGTCCATCCGCCGCCTGGGAAGCGGAAAAAGGGGACGAAAGGCGGATTTGACCTCCGCCTGCGTCGCGGAAAATGCGGGGACCGCCGTGGCTATGCTGACGATCGTCGACAAAGGATCCTCTCGCTTCGCGCCCACGGGTACGGGGTCCAACCTATAGCGTCCCTTCCGACTGCGTGCCACCCATCCACAGTCCAATCTCGCTCAGAGCGTGTCTTCCCTCGGCAGATAGCGTTACGAAGACGTGCCGTCCGACTGGGTTCGT
Organism: Pseudomonadota bacterium; assembly: GCA_017881245.1. Classification (GTDB taxonomy): domain Bacteria; phylum Myxococcota_A; class Polyangia; order Fen-1088; family Fen-1088; genus FEN-1088. Next base: position 2,252 of record JADGRC010000409.1, on the reverse strand, counting down.
CCGGGAAATGTGCCGACGACCCCACGACACAAGTTGGTCGGCCTCAGTGCTTCGGCGGACGGAGGCGGCCCGAAATATGCAGTGTCATCAAAACAAATGAACACTTTCAGTCACTCGCACCCCGAAAACACACCGGGCCTCACCAAACTTTGGAATCGTGGCTACGGGACCAATCGTCTGGACGCCGAAATCGGTCGCGCCCAGTCGGATCCAGCCCATCGATTTTCGCTTGTCCTCATTCAATTCGATGGATTGGACAGTGCGACTGACCAGCTCGGACACATCTCCACGGATAGCGTATGGAAGCGGGTGCTTGGCGTCTTGACCGGGGATCTTGGCGAGAAGGATTTCTGCTGCCGTCTCGGCGGAGACGAGTTCCTGTTGATTCTTCCCAACCGGACCGAGTCGGAGTGCCGCGCGCTGGCGGAACGCCTTCGCCGAGACTGGACGTCCGCACCCCGCACCCTCGAAGGCAGTCTTGAAATGAGCGTTGGGATTGCCTCGTATTCGGAAGCAGCCTCCACAGTCAAAGGCATGTTTTGCGCGGTTGACGAGGACATGTTCGCGGACAAGGATCGCAGTCAATCCCTTCAAGCGGCCGCAGCGGCTTTGGCGCTTCCTGCAATGACTCGCCGGACGCCTGCGCAGGCTCAGCGCCCGCTGTCGCAGGTATTCGCGTGAGTTCTTTGGTCTGGCTGGGGCTCACCGTCGTCTTCGTGTCGCCGCCGTTCTCACCGGTCATGCGCCAAGGGGAGGAAAACCGGTGGCGCGCACAGGCCTGATGCAAGCCGCCCGCGGGGTGCTGCTCAGCGGAATCGTCGTCTGCGGCGCCGTCGGTCTGTGGGGCGTCTTCCGGCCCTGAACAGGGGCGCCATGCTCGAATCGATCAACGTTCCCAAGGGGAGACCCGAGGCTCGGCCATGGCACGGCGCTCATGCCCGCCGGCCGCGATGTCGTCGGCGAACCCGGGATCTGGGGCGATGCTCTCGAAGAGGCGCATGAGATCCGCCCCATGGCAGACCCGCGAGATTGGGTTTGTGATGGCCCGGGGTTGCGAGAAGCGTTCAACGAGCTCTGTCGGCGACCTTTCGACCATCGCTTCGATCACCTTTTTCACGCGGGTGGTCATGAAGTCCTGGCCCTTCAACTCGAGCGCTCAGGCCGCTCGTAGCGGCGCTAAGTCGGCGGGTTCAACCTCGTGACGTGGAGATCGTGTAGGAGGTCATTTAACGCGTAGAGTTCGACGAGGGCGGGGCGGTGATTTCCACGCCGAATGGCTCGCCATCGGCTGAACCATAGCGGATCCCCAAATCAAACGGCTCGAGGCGATCGCGCCGCGTTGTCTGCAAAAGCGCGTCACTTGCTCGCGCCTACCCTGATCACGCTTGGTCAGCGCCCCTTCCTGTTTGGTGACACGCCCACGCTGGTGGACGCGGCGCTGTACGGCAACTGCATGATGCTGGAAGAGGGCGATCCCCAGCTGCTCGCGACTCTGTCACCTTTACTTGTGAACTACGCGCGTAAGTTGGAGGCATTCCGCGATCGACAGAGTTCACTCTGACCCGAGTGTAGGGCAAAAAGCCGTCCCGGCGTCACCGGCGCCGGTAAAGTAGAATCGACAGCCAGGTGGTTCGATTAGTCGTCCAAAACGGGCGACGCGATCGTTTCTGAAGAGGGATGACCTTGCCCAAAGGAGTGCGTTTGCCGCAACCGGTCGGCCTTGCCGATCCCGTTGACGGCCGAACGCCATCACCGCCCGCGGAACTGTGGCTGAAGCAGTTTCACAGCGGCGATCGACCGACGCTGGAGGGGTGCTATCGAGAGTACTTCTCCACTGTCGAGCGCGCCATGGGCTCGTTGCTCGGTGCCGCGGATCGTGAGACGGCAATTCACGAGTTGTTCTCGCGCCTGATTGGCAACGCGGACCTTCGCCGATCGTTTCAGGGTGGAAGCTTTGCTGCCTGGCTGGCCACGGTCGCGCGCCATCAGGCCATCGACACCTGGCGGAGAAGCGCGCGCGAGACCGCCGCGCCAGTCGATGACCAGGCCACCGCGGAGACCAGCAACTGGGAGGAAGCGGCCCAGGCCCGCCTGCTGGTCGAACGTTTTCGCCAGGATCACCTCCCGCCGGACTGGCAGGGCGTTTTCGACCTGCGCTTCCTGCAACAGCTTCCGCAACGCGAGGCCGCGACCAGGCTGTCCCTGCCGCGCACCACGCTCGCCTATCGGGAGATTCGCATCCGGCGCCTGCT
>JADGRC010000408.1 GCA_017881245.1 Pseudomonadota bacterium | reverse complement strand
CAATACGCACAGGGAAATCGCCAGCTTTACTTGCGACGGAAAAGGCAGTTGTCAGGTCGACCTGAACTCGTGCGTGGACTATGGCTGTAATCCCGCCACGGCTGAATGTCGCACGCAATGCGCGGCCCACACCGAGTGTGTTCAGTCCGACTACTGCAACGGCCTGAATCAATGCGTCCACAAGAAGAAGGATTCCCTGACCTGCGCGGCCGACGCCGAGTGCGTCACCGGCCATTGCGCCAGTGGCGTGTGCTGTAACACCGCCTGCGACGCGCCCGCAATCTGCAACACCCCCGGCGCGGTCGGCCTGTGCACGTGCCCCGGCGTATCATGCGCGACCGGAGTCGCGTGTCAGGTCTACTATCAGGACGCCGACGTCGACGGATACGGCAATCGCTCCGGCACCATCGCCGCGGGAACCGCGAAGGCGGCGTGTGCAGGTGCGCCGCCGCCCGGCTTTGTCGCGGACAACACCGACTGCGACGACGGCGACGCCAATGTCCATCCCGGCCAGACCAATTACTTCGGCGTGTCCAGCAAGGGAGTGGGAACCTTCGACTACGATTGTAGTGGCTCGGTGGAAAAGGAATCGCCCGAATACCCCGCGGCCACCTGTAAATTCTGTGGTCCGGTCGGCATGTGCGAGGTGACCCGCCCGTCCTGCACCGTCGCTGGCCAGCAGGCGTACCTTTCATGCGTTCTTGGAACGACAATCTGCGCCCAGGTCGGTACCAAGCTCAGCGCCTGCTCCGTCTGTGGGCGGGGACTTCTGGGATCGCGTGACGTGGGCTTCACGACCACCGTCGCTTGCGGCGTGACGGCGACCTTCACGACCTGCGGCACCTGCTCGGTCGCGAGCGGAACCGAATTGCCGACTACCGCGAACCGCGTCCAACGTTGCCACTGACTGACGCGACCTGCTGGCCGAGCCGGAGTTTGCCGACGGGAGCCAGACGTTCGGGACGTCCCATCGCTCTGGAAATTCGTCGAATCGTGTTGTGCGCGCGTCAGATTTTCGAGGCCGTATTGGAGTCAATGCCCGAATACACTCACGGCCGAAAGCCCCGACCGCGGCATGGGGCATGCTTACTCCCCTGGCATGACGCGTCCATCAACAGCCCTGCTCACTGGACTGATCGCTGCTTCGCTGACTGGCTGCCTTGACCGTGGGGGCCTCGGTTCAACCGACGCCGGAGGTGGCACCCGAGATGCGGGAAACGCGTCCGGCGGCAACACGGAAAGCCAAACCGGCGGCTCTGGGACGCCAGGAACGGGAGGGGCTTCGCCAACGGGAGGAGCCTCCCAGACAGGTGGAGCCACCGTAGGGACCGGGGGAGAATCGGCGACCGGGGGAGCCACCGGCTCGGGCGGCGTCTCGGCCACGGGAGGAGCCACCAGCTCGGGCGGCGTCGCTGGGATCGGAGGACGCAAGGGCATGGGGGGAAATACCGGCTCGGGCGGCAAGGAAATGTGCGGGCCCGTGTGCGAGATCTATTGCGCCTACGGTAACGTCCTCGACGCGAAAGGTTGCCCAACGTGCGCCTGCATGCCCAAGCCTGTTGTTTGCCCGACCATCGCCTGTCTCGTCGCCTGTCCGAATGGGAACACGACGGATCCTACGACCGGTTGCAGCACGTGCGCGTGCAAGCCACAACCGATTTGCCCGGCCCTGCCGTGTCAACACTGCCTGAATGGATACGTCGTGGATCCGGCGACCGGTTGCAGCACATGCACGTGCCTGCCGGATCCAAACGCGTGCGCGCCGACCGATTGCGGTCCCCAACCGTTGGAGCCGGTGACGTTATTCTGTCCTGCTACGGGTGTTCCATCGGGCGGGCCAGCACCACCGATGGGAGCCACGGCGCCAATCGCCCCGCCTCCGCCCGGTCCCTATACCTGCGAGCAAACCAGCTCGGGCAAGTGCCTTTGGCACAAGAGCACGTGCTACGTCTGCGCTCCGATCACCTGCAAGATCGCTTGCGCGAACGGTCTCAAGGCGGGAGCCGACGGCTGCCCGACGTGCGCCTGCAATCCGACCAATCCCACCCCCAACGACACCGCCTGTGCGTCGTTCGCCGACCGGGCCAGTTGCGCCACCAACTCACTATGCACCTGGTTGCAACCCGGATGCGTCGAGCCCGCGTTGGCGGCGGCCGGTTGCTACGGTAAGTCCGAGCTCGGGTGCACGAGCGATGCGGAGTGTGGTCAAGGTCACCAGTGCCTGAAGCGCGTCGTGAACCCCTGTCCCCCCTCCGGTGGGCCCGGGTCCGTCGCCTGCACGGCTTGCGGGCTGGTTCAGACCATCTGCCAGTGATCCCCTCTGGGCGGAGAGCGCGCCCGGATTGCGCGGCGCGCGTTGAGATCACCCCGCCGAATTACGGCGTGAGATGCTGCCAAGTCAGCCCATGACGGCTGAATCGCGCAAAGTCGGCGTCTCGGGTGACGAAGGTGCAACCCTCGACAATAGCCAGAGCGGCATGCTGAGCGTCGGCCACGTGCTTGCCGGCCGCACCTGTGGCACGACATAGTTCCGCGACCTTGCCGAAGTGAATGGTGTCCGGTGCCACCATTCTACAGTGGGGGTGTTCCGTGATCTGCTCGACGGCCGCCAGGGCGAGCGGTAGCGGTGTCGGCGTCGGATAGATCCGGGGGTTCGTCACGACGCGGACGAAACCCACCGCGACGAGAACGCTCAGCGCGAAGGGCTGAGGTCCCGCCACCAACCGATCGAACCAGTCTTTATAGTATCGATGAACCGCCTCGTCCTGGCGATGGGCGTAGATCAAGATGTTCACGTCGGGCATCAGCATCCGCGGGGCTCAGCGGGCGAGGGAATGAACGTCGTCGTCTTCCACGGCCTCCGCGAAGTCGGCTGGCTCGTGCCGCTGCGTGAGGGTCGCGTCACCAAAGGTGACCATCTTGAATTTCGCCGGCTTCGGAACCGGCCGACTGAAAGTTTCGCGCAGCGCCTGGTTGACCACTTCGCTGACGGTCGTACCCAGGGATGCGGCACGTTGCCGTGCCTTCTTGAAGAGATGATCATCCAGAATCAGCGTCGATCGCATACGTATGATCGTAGAGATGACACACGATATGTCAACCATTAACTGAACGGAAGGCCGCGTCCCTGGGGCTATAGTCTGCGGTGATGTCCGCCGCCACGAATCCGCGTGACCTTCGCCGCGCGCCCGTGCCGTTGATCTTGCTCACGGGGTTCCTGGGCGCGGGCAAGACCACGCTTCTGAATCGCGTGCTCGGTTTTCAACATCACCGTCGGGTCGCCGTGCTGGTCAATGAGCTCGGGCGCATCGACATCGACGCCGGATTGATCCGCGGGCGCGCCGGGGACGTCCTGGAACTGACGGGCGGCTGCGTGTGTCACCAAATCGGCGTTCAGCGCGAGCTTTGGTCGGCCTTGGACGACGTCGTTCGGCGGTCGCGTCCAGATGTCGTCGTTCTTGAGACCACCGGAATCGCCGAGCCAGCCGCGATCTGGGCGGGCCTGGATGAGTTCGCGCGGGAACAAGCCGCTAGCAGCCCCGATGACAGTCCCGTTGGGACGGTGTCCAACGACACCACGGTCGTGAAAGCCGCGGCAACGGTGACTGTCGTCGACGCCGAGGCCGGCGCACGACAACTCGAACGACACGAGGAAGCGCGCGCTCAGGTCATCGCGGCGGATCGGATCCTCCTGTCCCCGATCGACATCGCCCCGCCCGATCGCCTGGCTGACCTGCATCGTCGGCTGCACGCCATCAACCCCGATGCGGAACGCGTCGCCTTTCCCCCGGGAGATGCGGGAACCGGCGCGCTCGTGCCTTGGTTCCTGGAGACGCAATCTGTCGTGCGGCGGAAGGCGCATCCTGCCGGCGACGACAGCGCGCTGTTCCACGCTCACGCTCACGACGACCGCGGCGGCCGGTCGCATCAGCTGGCTGCCGCGACGTTCGTGGACGACGCGCCCCTCATCGGAGACGCTTTGCTCCTGGCATGCGACGCGCTCGGCGATCGGCTCGTGCGCGCGAAAGGCTTCGTGCACCTGGCCGGCGAGGACAGACGCGGGTTCCTGGAGCGGGCCGGCGACCACCTTCGCCTGGATCTCGGGGCGCCGTGGGCGGACGAGCCCCGCATGACCCGGCTGGTCCTGATCGGCGAGGAGCTGGACCAGGCGGCGCTGCAACGTCAGCTCTGGGCCTGCCGCGCCCCCTCGCCCGTCACGCTACCTTGACCATCACCTTCGACGTGCCGCCCGGATTGGCGGCCCACGTCGCCAGCGCCTCGGGCACTTCCGCCATGGCGACGGTCCGCGAGATCAGAACCCGAGGGTCGAACAGGCGCCGCTCGAAAAACGCGATCACCTCGGGGAACTCGGCCAAGCAATTTCGCGCTCCCAGGATGTCCAGTTCCTTCATGACGAACAACCTGGTCTCGTAGCTGACCGGCTCCTTCCCGTAGCCGATGTAGACGACGCGCCCGCAGAAGGACACCCATTCCACCGCTTGCCGATAGGTCGCGGCGGCGCCCACGGCCTCGATGACGACATCCGGGCCGTCGCCTCCCGTCATGTCCATCACCGCCTGTCGCGCGTCGGTGGTCGTCGCGTTGATCAGGTGCGTCGCCCCCACGGTCTTCGCCAGCGCCAGCTTGCCGTCCTGCGTGTCGAGCGCGATGACCCGCGCGCCACGGCTGGCCGCGCCAGCAACCGCGCCCAGCCCGACGCCCCCGCAGCCCATGACCAGGACCGTGTCGGGCGCCTGGACCCTGCCACGGCTGGCCGCATGAAACCCGACCGAAAATGGCTCGACCAGCGCCAGCTCATCCAGCGTCAGCCCCGGCGCGACGTAGAGCTTCTGGTACGGGACCACCGCAAACTCCGATAGCGCACCATCCCGCTGAACACCGAGCGTCTTGTTATCCCGACAAGCATTGCGCCGTCCCGAACGACACGAAGGACACTTCCCACAGGCCGTGTACGGAGTGAAGGTCACGTTCATCCCTGCGCGCCAGGGGTCCGGAACATCCGCGCCCAGTTGTTCGATCGTTCCCGAGATCTCGTGGCCCAGCACCCGGGGATAACTGACCATCGGATTTCTTCCCAAAAACGTCGTCAAATCCGACCCGCATAGGCCGACCCGCTTGACCCGCACCAGCGCCTCGCCCGGCGCGGCGATAGGCTCGTCGACGTCCACGACGCTTGCGTGGCCGGGCGCCGTGATCGCCAGTGCTTTCATTGCGCCACGATACGACGGCCCGTCGTGGTCTGTCATCACCGTCGAGGCGCCACCACTGGGGTCCACGTCTTGTCCGACGACAATTGTTGCGAGCGATCGACAACAGCCCGTTCGACGACGGGCCAACTCAGCGTTCGACGAAGGCGCGCTCGACGACGGGCCGACTCAGCGTTCGACGAAGGCGCGCTCGACGACGTACTGGCCGTGACCTTCGCTGCTACCCTCTTGAAAAGCCCGCGCCTCCAAGATCGTAACCATGGACTTGAGGACCCACGGGCTTCCACAGATCATCACGCGATCGTGCTCGGGATCGAGCGCAGGCATGCCGAGATCGCGAAAGATTTTCCCGGTCTCGATCAAATCGGTGACGCGCCCCTGGTTGCGAAACGGCTCCCTGGTCACGGTCGGGTAATACAGCAGCTGCTTTCGCACCTGCTCGCCCACCAACTCGTGGTCGCCGAGCTCGCGCTCGATGTAGTCCTTGTAGCCAAGATCGCCCACGACCCGAACACCGTGAACGATGACCACGTGCTCGAACCGATCGTACGTCTCGGGATCCCGGATGATGCTCATGAACGGCGCCAGGCCGGTGCCGGTTCCGACCAGATAAAGGCGCTTGCCGGGCAACAGGTGATCCACCAGTAGGGTTCCCGTGGGTTTTCGGCTGACCAGGATCGGATCACCAGGCTTGATGTGTTGCAGGCGCGACGTCAGAGGACCATCCGGCACTTTGATGCTGTAGAACTCCAAATGTTCGTCGTAGTTGGCGCTGACGACGCTGAACGCGCGCAACAAGGGTCGACCTTCGACCTCGAGCCCGAGCATCACGAAATGGCCGTTGCGGAAGCGCAGGCTGGGATCGCGCGTGGTTTTGAAGCTGAAGAGGGAATTGTTCCAGTGATGTACGTCGAGAACCCGTTCCTGATTTAGATTGCTGCTCATGTGTCCCGTCCCTTTTCTGTCTTCTTTGCCCGTACCGCCAGCGGCGAGTCGACGTCACAATATGACTCCATCTTGACACATCGGTAAAACGGGATATTCAGATATTATCGTTCGGTTATACCGATTATAGATCCCATGCGTTATACACTCCGCCAGCTGGAAGTTTTCCTGGCCGTCGCCCGCGCCGAAAGCGTGAACCAGGCGGCCAAGGCACTGTTCATGTCGCAGTCGGCAGCAAGCGGTTCGCTCTCGGACCTCGAACGACAGTTCGACGTCCAGCTGTTCGATCGGGTGGGAAAACGCCTGCAGTTGAACCAGCTCGGACGATCACTACGGCCGCGCGCCGAGGCGGTGCTGGAACAGGCCCGGGAACTGGAGCAGACGCTCGAGAAACACAAAGACGTGGGCCAATTGCGTATCGGCGCCACGCTGACCATCGGCAACTACTTGGCCGTACCGCTGATGGCCCAGTTCATGCGCGCGCACCCGGGCGCGGCCCTGACGTTGGCGGTGGCCAACACCGAAGAGATCGCGCGGCAGGTCGAGAATTTCGAAATCGACGTGGGCCTTGTCGAGGGCGAGATAGAGCACGCCGACCTACGATTGACCGCGTGGCGCGACGACGAGCTGGTCGTGTTCTGCGCACCGTCGCACCCCCTCGCGCGAAAGCGGGTTCTGAAGGACGAAGACCTGCGACAGGCCGCCTGGATTGTCCGCGAGCGCGGCTCCGGTACGCGCCAGGCCTTCGACCGAGCCATGCGGGGCCTCTTGCCGGACTTGCAGATAGCACTGGCGTTGCAACATACGGAGGCGATCAAGGGCGCCGTGGCGGCGGGGCTCGGAATCGGATGCATCTCGCGAATTGCGCTTGAAGACGCGTTCCGTATCGGCACGTTGAAACCGTGCGCGGTTCCTCACCGCGACTTCCGCCGACAGTTCTTCTTTCTGCTACACAAGCGGAAATACCTGAGCCCCGGGGTCGAGCGCTGGCTGGAGCTCTGTCGCGCCGAGGCAAAGATAAGTCCCCGTCCGATCAGGTGAATCGCCGCGGTGACCCGCACGGCGGGCCGAAGGGCACTGCATCATGGTCCCGCCCGGTGGAAGTGCACAGAAGATGGCTATTTCCCTAATGGCGACGCGCGTCGCGCCCCCCTGCTCCCGTCTTGCGAGGTTCTGTTCCGCCGGCTTCTTCCGGCTTGTTGTTGTAAGGTGTTGTAGGATGCCCCGATCGTCGCCGCCCCGGCGGCCCGGCCACCACGGAGGTCTGTCATGCGAACGCGAGCATTAGTTCGAATCATCGTACCCACCATCACGGGGGTTTTGTTGTCCACGTCGGGTGTCGTCCACGCCCACTTCAACCTGTTGTCGCCGCCGGCAGAGACGACCGACGCCCTCGGTGGGAAAGGCGCTCCGCCCTGCGGGCCGCTGACCCCTCTGTCAAACATCGTCACCAAGGTTCAAGGTGGCCATCCGCTGATGGTATCGGTGATGGAGACCGTGCCACATCCCGGCTTCTATCGAATCGCCCTCGCGATGAACTCACCTTCGGAGTTGCCGGTGGACAACGTGGTCCACGACAGCACCGGCAAAGTCCTGTCCCCGACGGGGACCCCGTCGGGGACGTCCGCAACGGCCGACTTTCAAACTACCCCTGTGTTCCCGGTTCTGGCCGACAACCTCTGGCCCCACCAAGGCACCGGGGCGATGATGTTTACGACCATGATCACGCTTCCGAACATCACCTGTGCCAAGTGCACCTTGCAGGTCATCGAGTTCATGGCGATGCACGGCCCAAATCCAGGAGGCGCGTACTTCTATCATCACTGCGCGGCTCTTCAGATCACTGCCGATCCTGCGTTGCCCGACGCCGGCGCCACGGACGCTCGAGCGGACGCGGGGGGAACAGGAACCGATGGGGGCACGGCCGGAAATTCCGGAAGCGGCGGAGCCGGTAACGCGGGCGGCGTTTCTGGAACCGGGGGTGAAGTCGTTGCGACCGGCGGCAGCGGGATCGTCGCCAGCACGGGTGGCGCCAGCGCCACCGGTGGTACGGGCACGGGCGGTAGCCTCGCGACAGGCGGCGTCACCGGGACGGGAGGCGCTGTCACTGGCACCGGGGGCCAGGTCGGAAGCGGAGGCGCGTCAGCGCCGCCGGTGAGCGGGGGTGGCAAGAGCGGCGGTTGCGCGATCGCTTCCGAAGGGATCGGCACCGGCGGGGGCTCACTGGCCGTGGTCTTCATCGGCCTCATGTTGATCACCCGCCGGCGACGGGGCGCCTGAGTTCAACTCAAGCGCGATCCTCTCCGTCCGGGGACGTGGGATGATTCACCGGACACGTCGAACGCGGCCTGGTTGATGGACGACTCCGCATCGGGTATCTGCGAACGATGTCCGCCTCTAAACTCGGGGACCATCCGGGGCCGTTCGCGCGTGGGCCTTTCGCGCTGGAGCCGATCGGTTGGGTGCGCTCGCCGTACCAGCGTCGTTTTGGCACGCCCCAGCAGGCGGCCGCCGTCGCTTCGGACGCGGAAGGTGTGTTGCGGATCGATCCCGTGCGAATACCCGCCGCCGCGCTCGGCGATCTCATCGGCTTCGAACGCATCTGGGTCCTAAGCTGGCTCGATCGGGGGGGTAACTGGTCGCCGCTCGTCAGGCCGCCACGTGGTCCCCGGGTGCGGCGGGGCCTGTTCGCCACGCGTTCCCCGGATCGGCCGAATCCCATCGGGTTGTCGGCCGTGAGGTTGGTTCGAATCGACGCCTGCGACATTCACGTCCGTGGGATTGACCTGCTGGACGGCACGCCGATCCTGGATGTGAAGCCCTACGTTCCGTACGCCGATGCGTTTCCCGAAGCCAGGGCTGGCTGGATCGACGCGATCCCGCGCGACGCCCCACAGTTTGCGCGACGCCCTCCCCCTCCCCCTCGGGCCCGGTCGGACCCGGACCCCGACGACTGACGGACAGGACGAGAACACCGACAATCAAGTGGCGGCCGCCCAGAGTCAAATACTCTGCGGCGCTTGCGAGTCCGAGCACCAGCAACGCCACATCTCCCTGTACGCGGCTTCGATATCCCTAGTGATGACGGCCGGATTCGTCAGCGGCGACGCCTTCATGCGGCCGCGTAGATCGGCTCGGTACGCGACCAACCTGTCGGTGTTTCGAGCCAGGCCCGTCGCGATATCGAAGTATGCGGACGGCGAATCGGCCACCAGCTCGGGGCAGCCGATTCGGGTCAGGAGACTCGCCCCCACGCGCGAGGCGTGCGCGATGCCCGGCAGCGTTATCACCGGAACGCCCATCCACAGCGCCTCGCACGTTGTGGTGGTCCCCGTGTAAGGAAACGGATCCAAACCGACATCAACGCGATCGTAAAGGGCGACGTGCTCGCGGGGCGTCGCCGCGTACGGAGCGAATTCCAACCGGTCAGATTCGACGCCAAGACGAAGCATTTTGCCGCGCAGACGTTCGCGCGGCTCGTCGTCCGACAACGCCCGCGATTTCAAGAACAGATGGGATCCGGGAACGGATCGCACAATCTCCGCCCACAGTTCGAGCACCCCATCACCGACCTTGGAAAGATTGTTGAATGAACCGAAGGTGACGAAACCGCGCGAACCAAAGGGCGAAGGTCCCGGGACGACACAGTCTGGGTCCGGCGCAAAGCACAGAAACCCGTTCGGAAGCCGCCAAAGCCGTTCCGCGTGCCACCGATCGGTGAGATTCACTGGATCCGCGACGTCATCCGTCAATCGCCAACCCATGGACGCAAGCCCGGTCGTGGACGGATATCCGCAGTAAGTCACCTGAACGGGAGCTGGGCGGCGCGCGAAGGCTAGGAGGCGATTGTCAGCGGTATGACCCGACAGATCGACCAGAACGTCGATACCGTCGTCCACGATGCGTTTTGCCAGCGCATCGTCGGAGAGCGGACGCACATCGCGCCAGACGTCGGGCCGGGCGGTGGCTTGAATGCGTTCGGTGACCCGATCGGGAACGCCGTCGGAGTAACAGGTGACGTGAACCCGGTCGTGATCGTGCGCCGCAAGTATCGGTTCGATGAACGAGGCGACCGAATGACTGCGCAGGTCCGCGGAGACATATCCGATTCGCAGGCGTCGGTCGGGATCACGATCGATCGTGGGACTGAACCCACCCGATGTTCCAGGGTCGACGGCCGAGGCGAAACGCGCGCTCCACGCCACGTGGTCGGCCAACAGATCCGCGGGGCTCGCGGTGGGATCAGCCTGACGCGCGAGAAGATAGTTCGAAAAGGTCCGATGGGAATTCGGGCGAAGGGCGGCCGCCCGGCGGTAATGTTCGAGGCTGGCTCCGACTTCCCCTTGTTCGCGCAGGATCCCCGCCATGTTGGCGTGGGCTTCCGCGTGGTCCGGCGCGATGCTCAGCGCTTGCCGGACCAACGCCGCGGCGCTCTCCAATCGGCCGGTGCGATTATGGACGACCGCCAGGTTGACGCGCGCGTCGACATGCCGCGGATCAAGCTCGACGGCCCGACGGAACTCGCTTTCGCATTCGGTATCGTTCAGCTCGAACAGCACCGATCCCAGATTGAAATGAGCGGGGGCGCTTTGGGGATTCAACTCGACCGCCCGGCGTAGATAAGACAGGGCGTGGCCAAAAGACCTCATTTGCCGTAAGGCCATCCCGGCGTTGGTCTGCGAGACCGCGGAATCGCCGTCGATCGCGACCAGGCGCGTGTACGCCGCCGCGGCGTCCGCCCACCGCGCTTCCTTGAACGCGGCGTGGCCCATCGCATCCAGTGCTCGACGAAGATTCCCTCGCGCGTCGGCCCCGCTCGGATCTAGACCAAGAGCGACCTCGAACTGAATCACCGCCGCGGGAATTTGCCCCGTTTGCGCCAACAGCGTCCCGAGATCGTTGAACACCGCCGGTAACATGCATCCCTTGGAGATGACCTCGACGTACAGGGGGATCGCGGCCCCCACATCACCACGGAGCGCCGCGCGGCGTGCGCGAAGAAACAACGATTGAAGAGGGTCGGAGCCGCTGGTACCCGCCGCCACGGAACGCTTTCCCTTGGCCACCGCTCTTCCGACACTCATTCGACGCTCACTTGACGATCTGTCATCGGCTTGCGTACGCCTGCCTTTAACCCACGGGTGAGCCGGGTGGGACGGCGCCACCTGTGTAGCCGGTCGCTCTTCACCGGCATTTTAAAGTCGTAAGCAAGATTACCCCTTATCGACCGCGAGGGTCGTGACGAAACCTCAACCGAAGGCCACAAGCCAAAAATTCTCGAAACACCCAAAAGGAGTCCCCGTCATGGCAATGTCAATTCGCACCAACGTCAGCTCACTAAACGCGCAACGCGCCCTCTTCAACGCCGGCAACGACCTCAACAAGTCGATGCAGCGCTTGTCCTCTGGTTACCGCATCAACAGCTCGGCTGACGACGCGGCCGGTCTGGCCATCTCCACCAAGCTGCAATCGCAGATCGGTGGTTTGAACCAGGCTTCGATGAACGCACAAGACGGTATCTCGATGATTCAGACGGCGGAAGGCGCACTCGACGAAATCACGTCCAGCCTCCAGCGTATGCGCGACCTGTCCGTGCAGGCCGCCAACTCGACGCTGTCCGACACCGACCGCGGCAACATCAACCAGGAAATCCAGGCGCTCTACACCAACATCAACAACATCTCCAGCCGAACCCAGTTCAACGGCCAGGCCGTGTTGACCGGCGCTCTGGCCACCTCGCAAAACACCACGACCTCGACGGTATTGAACGGCGGTCCGCTGACCACTGAGCACACCGCGGCCGTCATGGACATCGACGTTACCAAGGCCACGGCGGGCACGACCTACACCCTGTCCAGCGTCGCCGGCGCCCTGCGCATGAGCGCCACCATCAACGGCGTGGCCACCACGCAGGACGTCACCCCGGTGGTCCTGGCCTCGGGTGGATCGCAGACGTTCAACTTCTCCAGCTTCGGAGTGAAGTTCACGATCGGAGCCAACGGCGCGACGACGGCCGCCAATACCCTGGTCGACCTCGCGGGCAAGACGATCATCACGGCGGCCGGCAGCGGCTCGGCGGCCTTCCAGGTCGGCGCGAATGCGTCCGAAACGGAAACGGCGACCTTCTTCGACACGCGCATCAGCGCCTCGAACTATTCCGCGCTCAACACGGCCATCTCGACCTTCAACGGCGCGACGACCATCGCCAACGCCAACAGCCTGCTCACCAACGTTGACAGCACCATCGCCTCGTTGGTCACCAGCCGCGCGGCGCTCGGCGCCTCGCAGAACTCGCTGCAGCACACGATGAACAACGTCAAGACCACATCGGACAACCTGGCCGCTTCGAACAGCCGTATCCGCGACGTCGACGTGGCGGCCGAGTCCTCGGCCATGACCCGCGCCCAGATCATCAGCCAATCGGCTGTCTCGGTCTTGGCCCAGGCGAACCAGATGCCCCAGCTGGCCCTCAAGCTGCTCGGCTAATCACCCGAACACAGAAGTAAGGAATAGCGCCCCGCGGTCAACACTGTCCGCGGGGCGTTTCCGCAAACAGAAGGATCCTCCATGGCGACGACGACTCCCGTATTTCAGTCTGGCGGGCTCGCTTCCGGGCTTGATACCAACAGCATCGTCGACAAGCTGGTGGCGCTCGAATCGGCGCCAATCACCAAGAACACGACGCGCCAGGCGGCGCTGAATGTACAGATTTCGTCGATTGGAGATCTCGTCTCCAAACTCAAGTCTTTCTCGTCGACGGCCACGACCCTGGCCAATGGCGTTGCGGCCAGTTCCATCACGACGGTTCCGGCCGGCGTGTCGGCCGTGGCCGGCACCGGCGCGGTACCCGGTCAATACACGATTGCCGTCACGTCCGTGGCCACGGCGGCGAAAGCGCGGTCAGGACAGTTTTCGTCTCCCAACGACACCGTCGCCGGGGGCAACCTGTCCCTGCACGTTCAGGGGGTCGCCGCGACCATAACCATCACGCCCAACAGCGATCTTGGCAGCGTGGTCCGCCAGATAAACTCTGCCGGCAAGGGAGTCGCGGCGGCGGTGGTCAGCGACGGTACGCACTTTTACGTGTCGTTGACCAATCGTGCCACTGGCAAACCAATCGGCAGCGCTGCCAACGGCGGGCTCACCGTCGACGCGGATCCCACGGGCATCGGCATGGGGGTCACGCAGAACGCCACGAACGCGCAACTGACCGTCGACGGCCTGCCCGTCGAAAGTATGTCTAATGACATCTCGACCGCGATTCCCGGAGTCACGATCACGGCCAAGGCCCAGCAACTGGTCGCAAGCGATCTGGTAATCAGCGCCGACTCGAGCAAGGGAACCTCGAATCTTCAGGGTTTCGTGGACTCGTACAACTCCATCATGACCGTCCTCAACAATTCGTTGCGCCCCGACCCCCAATCGCCTCCGGCGGACGGAACGACGTTGGACGGCAGCACGGTGCTCGGACTCGAACAGAGACTTCATAGCCTTCTGTCCACCCAGGTCGTGGCAACCGGAGCCTACCGAACGCTCGCGGATGTGGGCGTCAAGCTGCAAAACGATGGGACGTTGACGATCGACAGCACGGTTCTGAACAAGGCCCTGGCCAACGATCCCGCCTCCGTCGATGCGATCTTCTCGACCGCCAGCACCGGCATCGCCGCCAAGGTCAGTGACCTGTCGAGGTCGTTTACCGATCCAATCGACGGACAGTTGGTGCAAAGGCAGCAGTCGCTATCCAAGACCATCAAAGATCTGCAGACCTCGAACGTTCGTCTGCAAGGGTACGTCGACAACTACAAGCTCCAGCTCCAACGCCAGTTCGCAACGATGGAATCCCTGATCTCCAACTACAACTCGATTGGAACGTTCCTAAACACCTCGGCGGCCGCCGCCACGAACGGGAGCAAGTGATGAGCGCCGCGCACCGCTACGTCGTCGTCCAGCAAGATACCGCGTCAAACGAACGATTGACCGTGATGCTGTTCGAGACCGCCGTCAGACACATGCGCGTGGCCATGGGACACCTCGAGAAGAAGCGGCGACCGGCAGCCATGCCACTGTTGGCCAAGGCTTCGACCATCGTCGGCCACCTGCACGCCACGCTGAGACGGGACGTAGCCCCCCGCTTGGTCGACGAGTTGGCCGAGCTTTACACCTTCACCGTGGCGCGCCTGACGCGCGCCATGGCAACGGGAAACCCGGCGGACGTACGCGAGGCAGAACGAGCCTTCGCCCCGATTGCCGACGGGTTCGCCCGGGCCATCGCCATCGAGGCACAGCGGACGACCTCGCCCAAGCCGTAGCCGACGCCGGCGTCCATGAGTCACTCCCCGCCCTGGACAGCGCTGCAAACCGTTCTCGAACGGGCCGAATCCGATTTGGCGCGTGGCGACGCCGAATCCGCCAACATCGCGATGGCGGAGGCGGCGGACATCTGTCGGGCCCTGCAGGGCGGCGGCTTGCAAATCTCGCCCCAAAACGCGGCGGCGTTGCAGAACCTAACCGAGAGCTGCGGGATATCGCTTGCCCGTTTGGTCCGCGCGTTGAATGCGGAGAGCCTCCGTGACGACAACCATCGCCGCGCGTTGTTGACGTATCAGGCCTCCCGTTCTCGTTAGCGTAGGAAGCCCCGCGTCACCTCGGCAGGAAGTCGAGAAGGTTCAGACTAAAGGTCTTGGCCGCGGCCGCCAGGGAGCCTTCGAGCCCCTGCTGCGCCTGGGTCAACTTCGACGTTGCGTCGAAGATATCGACGTCCGAAACGGACGACAGCAGCTTGGTCGCGGCATCCTTGGCCGCCGACCCGATGCTGCCCGCACTCTGAAACCCATCCAAAATTCCACCATTCTGGGTCAGCGCGACCGACACTTGAGCGGTCGAAGTCGAGAGGTTATCGATGGTGCCGCGAATCCCCGCCCCGTCGCTGTTGGTGAGCGCGGTGGCCAGCGTGGCGAGGGACGCGAACACGTCCACGCCGCCCCCGACCCCTTTCAACGCCACGTCGGCGCGTACCGACCCATTTTGCAGCAGGCCCGGGGCCACCTCGACCTGGCGGGTGTTCGCGTCCCCGGAATAGTTGCCGGCGGCGTCAAACGGCGGCGTGTGGTCCACATTGCCCCCGAAGATGTATCGCCCGCCCTCTTGTGTGTTCATCAGAACCACGATTTGACTGGAGATGTCCTTGATTTCCTGAGCGCCACCCGCTCGCTCGCTGGCGGAGTACGTGTCACTTCCCAGCTGAACGGCAAGCTCGCGCGCGCGGGCCAGGAGCGTGCTCACATCTTGAAGGGCGCCGTCCGCCAACTGGGCTTCGTCCGATGCGCGCCCAACCGCCTGGTTGATGGTGTCGAAGCGCTGCACCGACATCGAATGCGAGATGATGGAACCCACGACTCCCGGATCGTCTCCCGGGTGCTCAACCCGCTTGCCGGTCGCCACCTTCTGCTGGGCGTCCATCACCGCGTCACGAGCGGCCGCCGTTTGCAGCCGCGCCGCTTCGAAGATCATTTGATTTGTTACGCGCATGGACGGAGTCCTTTCACCCGACAATCAAGCTCAGCAGGGTGTCCAACATGGTGTCGGTCGTCGCGATCACCTTGGTCATCGCCTCATAGGTCTTTTGGGCCTGTGTGAGGTTGATCATTTCTTCGTCGATCGAGACCCCCGACGTGCTGTCGCGCAGCTGCGTCAAATGCGTCGCCAGCGCACCATCGTGGTCGGCGAACGCTTTCGCCTGCGCCGTACTGTTGCCGAACGAAGTGACAATTTGTTGCAACGAAGAGTCGGGGTTCGAGCCGCTCGCCAGCGCCTGTGTCTCGGTCGCAATCAGCGCCAAAATATTGCGATTATCGCCGGACGCGGCGGGAAGCGTGGTCGCCGCCGCCAGAAGTCGCGGATCGGCCGCCACCGAGGCATTCACCGATATCTGCGATGCCGCCCCGGGCGCGGTCGCCGGAATCGTGAAGAGCGGACGTAAGGTCGTGCCGTCCATCGCATAGCCTGCGCTGTGGATGGCATTCAACGATGTCCCTAGGTCGAACGCGAACTGATCGAGCGACGTGATGGCCGTCTTCATCGCGCCGTCGCGAGCCGCCACGAATCCGCCGACTTCGCCCGCGATCGATGAGACGGGCAGAGCGACAGGGCCCGAGCCGTCCGCACGGACAAGCTGCAAAGCGAAGTGACCCCCGTTGGCCGGATCGGCAACCACCGACAATTGACCCGCCCCGGAGTCCGTGACCAAGGCCGTGCCACCGGGCAACGCGATCGATATGTCCCCGGCGCTGTTCGTGTACGGCGTTCCCCCCGTCAATTGCGCCAACTTGTCGACTGCCGCCTGTCGTTGGTCCATCAGGTCATTGGGCACCGAGCTTGACGCCTTGACGATCTGGATCTGTTTGTTGAGGGCGCTCAGCTGTTTCGCGGTGGCGTTGATATCGCTGACGTCGCCCGCGATACGTGCGTCGATGCCTGTACGCGCGTCCTCGATGGCCGACACCGTCTGGGAGAACGAGCGCGCCAGCGCCTGACTGGTACCTATCACGGCCTGCCTCGACGCGATATCGCCGGGATTCTGCGAGAGCGTCCGCAACGACGAGTAGAAGGCCCCCAGCGTGGAGGGCAGGCCACCCGGAAGATCGGGGTCGAGCGCGGTTACCGATTGCAGCGCGGAATTCTCGCTCTGGGAGTAAGACTGCGACGCGAGGGCGGTGGGGATCTGACGCTCGACGAACTGATCCCGGGCTTGCGTGATGGATTGCAGCGACACGCCCGTTCCCACCGCCGACGCTCCAAAAGCCCCGAGCGCGGGATTCGCCACGAGGTTGGCTATTTGGCGCGAGTAACCGGGGGTGTTCGCGTTGGCGACGTTCTGCCCCGCGGTGGCAATGACCCCGCTTTGTACGCCGAGGCCGTTACCCGTTTGAACCAGAAGGGCGAAGAGATCTGCCATGTCACAAGACCCGCACGACCGTGGAAGCCCGACCCCCGGTCGCGCTGCCTCCTCGGCGATCGTAAGCCGACGGCTTGGGAGAAATCACAGCCAGGTGGGCACGCACGTACGACAGCGCCCGTTGTCCCAGCAATCGGTTCAGATGATCCAGCTCCGACAAGGCGGACGCCAGGGCCCGTACCTCGGCGAGCACCGCGGACATCCGTTGCCCCAAGGCGGGCGCACGTTCCATCAGTCCGTCCAACGTAACCGTCACGAACCCCGTGTCCTGCCCGACCTCGGCCAATTCCGCCGCCAGAGTTTGCTGAAGGTTCAAGGTGCGCTGATTGAATTCGGAGCGTTTGGCGGCGCGTCGATTCAAACCGTCGAGGTCCATGTTGCGAATCAACACGCGCTCTTCGCGCGCAATCACGATCTCGGACGCGAGCGCATCGCGGATTTGTTCCGTCGTGGCAATCGCGCGCTGCAAACTGTTCATGCCACTCCCTTAGTGCCTCATCAGCGCGGAGATGCGGGCATCGATCTCCGCGTCCGCAAGGATCTGCTCGGCGACGCGGCCAGGATCCGGGCGGTATCCACCCGAACGAACCTCGGCTTCCAGCTGCTCGGCGCGTGCGGCCCTGCGGCCACCCGCGGCCTGGCGTGCGACGGCTGCCGCCGCGGCGGCGTCGTCTGTCGCATGCACAGAGACGCGATCCTTGGGCGTTTTCACTTCTGGCGCAGCGTCGTCGGGGGCCTTGACCCTTGGAACGCCGTCCATCCCTTTTACCTCGGTGACCTTCATGGCTGCTCTCCAGTGCGAGCGCCTGATGGAGTGCTCGCACTGGGAACTTCGGCACGTTCACGATATCTATTAAGGGAGCGGGCGACGGAAATAGGGACATTGCCCGATGCCAGACTTGCCGGATGGTCGATCCCACTGAGTCCGGTGAATTCGAGGCGCTCGGGCGATTCGCGCGGCGACGTTGGGGTGCGCAGCTCGAACGACAGGTGGGGTCCTGTCATCGGCGATGCGACCTTGCCCGATGTACGCACTGTCTGCCCCGGATCGACGCGGCGCCCGTGCTGGATCGGACCGGGCGGCTGAAAGTCGTCGAGGCTGAGCGCGTTCGGGTCCTCTGGCAGGGGGGCTTCGCTGTTGGGATCGTCGAGATCGTCGATGCCGCGCGGGGATAGGGGCGACGGCGCCGCCACGCGCTCGCCAAACGCACCTCCGACTGGTGACGGCGCGCCTGATCGAGGCCGGCCCGATTGCCCCGTCACCGCTGCCGTCGCGCTTCCGCCGCCGAGCTGGTGTTCGAGCATGCGCGCGATGCCCAGGCCTCCGGCTTTGGCGACGGCGTCGGCCAGTGTCTCGACGAACATGTCGGTGCGCAGTTGCGCGCCGGGTGTGGTTCCGTCGGCTTTGAAGGCCCCACTCGACTGGAGCATTTGGCGCAGCATGATGGCTTCCAGTTGCTGGAACGCCTCGGCCGGATTGCGCACCGGACCCGACATCAGAGTACCTCGAGATCGGCGTCGAGGGCGCCCGCCGCCTTCATCGCCTGCAGAATCGCGATCAAATCGCGCGGAGACGCTCCGAGGAGATTGAGTGCCTTGGTCAGCTCCTCGACGGTGGCGGTCGCTGGCAGCGCCACGACCGGCTTTTCCTTCTCCTTGGCGTCGATCTGTGCCTGCTTCGTCTGAGTGGTCTTGCCTTGCGAGAACGCGTTCGGTTGGACAACGACCGGCATCGCCTGAACCGAAATGGACACGCCCCCGTGCGCGACGGACACCGGGTGAATGCGCACGCGCTCGCCGGCAACGACGGTCCCGGTGCGCTCGCTGATCACGACGCGCGCGCGCTCGTCCGCCTCGACCACCAGGGTTTCGAGCTTCGTCATCAGACCGACCGCCTTGCCCTTGTACGCGGCCGGAACCTTGATCTCGATCGCGGCAGGATCAATCGCCTTCGCGGCGTCCTCGCCGAGGGATTTGTTGATCGCCTCGGCCAGGTTGTTGGCGGTCGTGAAGTCGGGTCGCTTCAATCCGAGCGTCAGAGCGTCCTTTTCGATATTCGGGGTCACGGCACGTTCGACCGTCGCTCCGGCCGGAACCCGGCCCGACGTAGGTTGATTCTTCTGAAATGACGATCCGTACGCCGCGACGTCGAAGCCGCCGGCTTGCACGGGCCCCTGAGCCAGCCCGTAGACTTGACCGTCGGCGCCCGTCAGCGGCGTGACCAGGAGAACCCCGCCCGCCAGCGACCGCGCGTTCCCCATCGATGCGACGCTGACGTCGATGCGCGTGCCCGGGCGCGAGAACGATGGCAACTTGGCGGTCACCATCACCGCCGCCACGTTGCGTACGCGCACATCGTGCGGATCGATTCGAATGCCGAGGCGCCCCAACATGCCGCTGATGGACTGCGACGTGAAAAACACGTATTCGGTGTCGCCGGTGCCCGCCAGACCAACGACCAAGCCATATCCGTACAACGCGTTTTCGCGCATCCCTTGCACGTCGACCAACTCTTTCAGACGTACCGGCGACGCCTGGGCGACGCGCGCGCCGCGAAGCGATGGCGCTCCGACCGCCGCCAGCCCCATGAACAACATGGCGGCGATGCGCCAAGAGAACGACGATCCGGCGGATTTCTGGGCCAAGGGTTTTGTCATCGGACCTTTCAGAGGACTTGTCAGCGGTGTTGTCATCCGGCTTGTGTTCGGGCTTCCCGGCGGGCCCGCTTCCGTGCCTTCCACGGGCCTGCCGCCCGGGGCTACCACGGCCACAACCACCCAAAATGACGCGACATGAAACTCTGTTTCTGGTTGTCGGTCAGATCGCCGGCCCCGACGAATTCGATCTCCGCGTCGGCCACCATCGAGCTTTTGACGCTGTTTTCTTGGTCGATGTCGATCGGGCGCACCACTCCCGAGATGTAGAAATGCTGTTCTTCGCTGTTGACCAGAACGACGCGGTGGCCTTCGACGAACAGGTTTCCATTCGGCAATACCTTGCGGACGAGTGCGGGAACGGTGGCGGTCAGGTATTCACTGCGGTCGGATTTTCCCTCGCCCTTGAAGGCGCTCGTCGAACTGCCGCCCAAGCTCAAGTTCGGGTCCAGACCCGCCTTCTGCAACTTGCCAAGCAATCCCAGGAACGCGTCGATCTTCGCCGCCGACGAGGACTCGCGTGCCAAATTGGTGTTTGCCGACCGATTCGCTGACGCGATTTCCTCGACCTTGATCACCACCAAGTCGTTCGCGTGCAGGGCGCGCGCGTCCGTGAAGAGCATCGAAGCCGGGCGTCCGTCCTGCCACAGGCTGCCCTCGGATAGGGACGCGTTCTTCTTGTCGGTCTGGGCATCGGGAGCGTAATCGCGCTTCTTCTGTTTGTAGGCTCCCGTGTGCGCGGGCGCGCATCCCGCCACCGACACTGTCAAGGTGAGCACTGCCGCGGTCAGGGCAAAGAAATGCGTCCGTCCTCCAGCCGCTCTCGCGATCACTTGGGCTACCGCTTGCGTCTTCAGGTTCAGTGCCTTCGTCATGGCAGCTGCACCGTCAGGCGCCCGTCGGCGAAGGTCCCTTCCACGTGCTTACCCGAGGGCAAAATCGCGCAGGCGCTGCCGCGTCCACAAGGCACGGCCCGTCCAATCTGTTCGACCACGAGAGCTCCGGAGACAATCAGGACCTTGATGGGTTGCCCCGCCCGTGGGACGTCCGCGCTCACCGTTCCGGCCTCGATTATCTGGCCCACGCCCACGGCCCTTGCCGCTGTTGACGTATCCGTCAACACGGCGGGCACGTGCCCGGATTTGATCTCGCGCTCCTCCGTGCGTACCGCAGGCATCAGAGTTTCGCCGGCACGGATCGCGTGCGCCGCGATCGGCACCTGGGCGAATACGCGCACGCGCGCCCAGGCCCAGATCTCGCACGCGCTTCCCGCGGGGCGAAGACCGGTCAATTTTACGGCCACGCGCCCCGATCCGTCGATGGGACGTGACGCCTCCATGAGCGCCGCGGCGCCGGTCGTCACGCAGTCACCAGCGGGTCGATCGAGGGCCACCACGTCCACGCGCGCTCCGGAAATGGTCACCGCCGCCTTCAAGGCCTCCTGCAGCGCGAGCGCCGCCAACCCCTGGTCGGCGTGAACCGGCCGGTGGATTTGCGGCACCAGGGCCGCGACGAAGGCGACCACGAACAATGCCGTGCTGCGCGGTCGCCGCCAGCATGACCTCGAACTTTGAGTGGGCATTGCCATGAACATCACCGAAGCTGCGTCAGCCGTTGCAACATCTGGTCTGCGGTCTGAATGACCTTCGAATTCATCTCGTACGAGCGCTGGGTCGAGATCATGTCGATCATCTCCTCCACGGCCTTGACGTTCGCGCTCTCCAGGAACCCCTGCGAGATGGCACCGGCGCCTTGCTCGCCCGGGCGCACCTGAATCTCCTGACCGCTTGCCCCCGTGGGCTGAAATAGGTTGTGACCGATGGCCTCCAGCGCGGCGGGGTTGGTGAACAGTGTGAGTTGCAACCGGCCAAGCTCCGTCGGATCGGTCTTATTGGGCAAGGTCGCCAGGACGGTACCGTCTGGACGAATCGTCAGCCCGGTAGTCTCGGGCGGCACCGTGATACCCGGCTCGACGATCTCGCCATGCTGCGTGACCATTCGGCCGGTTTCGTCGACGCGCAGATTGCCGGCGCGTGTGAAGGCGATCTCGCCACTCGGTCGTTGGACACGGAAGTACCCCCCGCCCTCGATCGCCAGGTCCAAAGGATTCTGCGTATTCTGCATGTCCCCCTGCGCCATTGACCGCGTCGTGCTGCCCGTCTTCACGCCCAGGCCCACCTGCAACGGCGCCGGTTGGCCACCTCCCTGGGGCCCCGCCGGCGTCGCCTGCACGACGGTCTCCGACAGGAGATCCTGAAATTCCGCCCGGACCCTCTTGAAGCCGGTCGTGCTGGTATTCGCGAGATTGTTCGCGATGACGTCCATCTTCAGTTGTTGGGCCTCCATTCCGGTGGCGGCCGTGTACAGCGAACGCAACATGGGTCTCTCCTTCTTCGTTAGCGGGACTTGCCGACCTCGAGCGCGCGATCGTCGAGACGCCGATACGTCTGGATCGCCTGCATCGCGGTTTCGAACTGGCGCTGGGCGCCGATCATCTGGACGGTCGCGTCGAGCGCCGTGGAATTTCCCATTTCGAGTTGCCCCACCCTCACCCCCATGTCGGGCGCGGGCACAACCGCGCCGCCGGGACCGGCGCCATACAGGGACGGGCCCACGTGGGCGACGTTGCCTTGAATGGTGGACATGGCCAGGCGGTCGATCTCGACGCCTTCGACCATCACGCTCCCGTGCTCCGTGACAAGCGGCTGTGCTCCGGGGGGAACCTGGATGGGATTTCCCGACGCCCCCAGGACCAGACGTCCACCCGAGATCACGAAGCCGTCCGGGTTTATGGTCAGGCGGCCGTTGCGCGTGTAGGCCGGTCCGGCCGAAGTGCGTACCGTCAGAAAGGCGTCGTCCTGGGGAATGACGTCGAGGGGATTCTCCGTGGTCACGACGGTCCCGCGGGCCATGTCGGCGCCCGTGCCGACGACCGCCGTCGCGACCTTGTCGGACGTCGCGCTGGCGCCCCGGGGAAGGAACGACTCGAACGCTGGATGCGAGGCCTTGAAGCCGGGCGTCTCGATATTCGCAAGATTGTCGGCGATCGAATCCAGTTGTTCGGCGCGTGCGGCAGCCGCCGCCATGCCTACATATATGCCGTCAGCCATTTGACCTCTTCCTTCCGATACCCAGGGGTACAGCAAGGCCAGGGCCAAGTTTTTCTGTCGGGTTTGTGACGCCACAGAGCGGGTGAGTCTTGTTCCCGCATCGACTCTACTGCCGCTTTCCTGCCGCGCTATCGCCGCTGTCTCGCACTTTCCTGCTCGTTTCCTTCTCAAGCTGGAACGGGCGGGTGCCGAAGGGATTCTTGTGCGTCCCAGGATCCGCCTCGATTCAGTCGTGAAGTTCGAAGAGCAGAAAGAGGAGTCGAGTCTGCGCGCCATGGCGGAGGCCAGCCGCAAACTGGAGACCGCCGAGAGTCTGCTCGCTGACCAGCGGGCCCGTGCAAAAGCCGATGAGCGTCGCCTGGGAAGCGCGTGGGATTGGCAGCTCGCCGAGCTGTCGCACACACGCGCGCTGTCCGATGTTCGGTCCGCCGAGCAGGCCGTTCACACCGCCGGCCAGGAATCCAGTATGACGCGCGATCGATACGCGGTCGTTCATTCCAAAGCCGAGGCCTTGCGCCGAGTCGCCGCGGTTCGCGTCGGCGAAATCGTACAGGCCCGAGAAACCGCCGAACGCCGCGAGTTCGACGATCTGGCTATCCTGCGATTCGCGCGCCGCGAAGCCGCCTAACGCGCCCCCGTGCCGTCTCGGCAGGCCGACGCGATCTACGGCCGCCACACGCGGAAGCGGGTCTCTGGAAGGGCCGGTTGTCCCCCGTAATGACAACGTCATTGCATCCTGCTAACTTCGTTTGTCCATGCCGCATGGGGAAATCGAATGACACTGCCCAACAAACGACAAGTTCGCCCACGCGAGACGCTCAACATACGAATTCGCCCCGAGGAGCGCAGTCTGATCGACTACGCTGCCCGGGCTCGCGGGACGAACCGGACGGACTTCATTCTCGACGCTGCCCGACGCGCCGCGGAGGACGAAATCCTCGGCCGCGCGCTGATCTCAGTGACCTCTAAGGCTTACGTCGAGTTTCTCACGCGCCTCGACGCACCCGCGAAGCCGAACAAGCGACTGTTGCGAGTGATGCGAGCGCCGGTGCCCTGGAAAAAAATGGGTTGATGCTGTCGCCTCCGGAACCGCTTGCGTCACACCACCGGCTTGATGACTTTTCTTGCGGCGAGCCGCCCCTCGATGATTGGCTCAAACGTCGAGCGATCGCGAACCAGGCGAGCGGAGCGTCCCGGACATTCGTCGTCTGCGAGTCGGGTGTCGTTATCGCCTACTACGCGCTAGCTTCAGGCGCCGTGAGCGTTGCCGTGACGCCTGGACGGTTCCGGCGCAATATGCCCGACCCTATCCCGATCGTGTTGCTCGGGCGACTCGCGGTTGCCGAGTCCCACCATGGAAAGGGGATAGGCCGGGCCCTGTTTCAGGATGCGGCTCGGCGGGTTCTAAATGCGTCGGACGCGATCGGCATCCGCGGTCTGGTTGTCCACGCTTTGTCGGATGCCGCCGCTGCGTTCTACCGTCGCGTCGGCTTCGATGCGTCGCCGCTCGATCCTATGATTCTCATGATCACGCTGACGGATCTCCGAGCGAGCGTGCCGTAGCGCAGCCTTAGCGCGGTTTCGCCGTCGGGGACGGCCACCCAAGCCGTTCCGCGCTATATTCACGGCATGCCGTCCGCCGCGTCGCTCCGCTTGCACGACGACACGCCCCGGGAAGACCACGTTGTCCACCTGCGGGGTGTGAGCTGGGAGGACTACGAGCACCTGCTCGAGGTCCGCGGCGACAAATCAGCGCCGCGTTTCACCTACCTGCGGGGAACCCTGGAGATCATGAGCCCGTCGAAGGACCACGAGGCAATAAAATCGCTGATCGCCCGCCTTCTGGAGTGTTGGTGCATCGATCGGGGGATCGAGATGATGCCCTACGGTTCCTGGACCTTGAAAGAACGAAAAGAAGAGCGCGGCGCGGAGCCCGATGAGTGCTACGTGTTCGGAACCGAGGTGCGCGACCGGCCCCAACTGGCGATCGAAGTCGAGTGGACGAGGGGCGGGATGGACAAGTTGGAGGTGTACCGTCGCCTGGGTGTCGATGAAGTGTGGATTTGGCGCAAGGGCGAGATTCACGTCTTCGTGCGTGAAGGTGACGTATATCAGAACGTCACCCGCAGCCGAGTCGTGCCCGATCTGGATCTCGAGTTGCTCGCCTCGTTTCTAGATCGTCCGACGCTGACCCAGGCGGTGCGCGATTTTCGCGCGGCGGTCGCGGGTGGTGGCGGATAGGCGAGACAAAACCCCGAAGCCGGGGACAGGCGACAAACGGTAGGCGATTCCCTGGCGAAATCGGCACAGGCTTGCTGGGTCGGTCAGCGTGCGTTCAGGAGAACGCTCACGCCGTCGTCCCGAAGCGCCACGACGTCCGCCTTTCCATCGCCATTCACATCCCCAAGCGCCGCGAGCGCCCCAGCGCCCAAGACCATGGGAGCTGAAAAAGTGCCGTTTCCCTTGTTGAAAAGGATACCCATCGATCTGCAGTCGGAGTCGGTGTTCGTGAAGGCGAGATCAGGAAACCCGTCGACGTTCAGATCGCCGATGGCCACGGAACCCGTTCCCATGTGACCTCCATAAATGATCGCCGCGCCAAAGGTGCCGCCTCCGTTCAAAAGGACTGCGACTCCAGCGCTGCTGCCAAAGCCGCCGTCCGATGCCGCGATGTCAGGCTTACCGTCACCGTTCAGGTCTCCTATCGCCACGGCGTTTGGAACCGAGCCAGGGGCGTAGCTCTTGAATTCTTGTGCGGCAATCAGAACACCCACGCCTCCACCCTGGTTCGCAACCACAAAGTCGGCCGGCTTTCCGTTGCCGGTCAAATCCCCGATGGCGATCGCGGATGGGCTGCTGCCGGCCGGATAGTTGGTGCTCGTGAAGGTACCGTTGCCGGAATTGTAGAGCACCCCGACATCCCCGGGGCTGACGCCGCCAGAGTTGGCGACCGCGATATCGAGCTTACCGTCACCGTCGATGTCCGCTAGGGCGACCGCACGCGGCCCCACGCCGACGCTGTACTCGACGGGATCACCGAACGCGCCTTTACCGTCGTTCAGCCTGATAATCAGGGTTCCGGCCGCGCTGGCAATGACAAGATCGCCTTTCCCATCACCGTTCAGATCGCCGATGGCCACCGCGGAGGGGCTGACCACGGGATAGATCGTGGGTGATCCAAAGGTTCCGTCCCCGGCATTCAGAAGAATGTTCACACTGGCATCGCCGAATTGGTTCGATCCTCCGCTGTTGGCGCCGCCGGTTCCGGTGCCCGCAAACGTGGCGCCTCCGGTGTTCGGCGGGTCGGACCGACTGTAGGTGATCACCGCTAGATCGGGCACCTTGTCGCCGTTCAGATCTCCAAGCGCCACACTCCGTGGGCCACCCCGAACGGGGTATGTGACTGCGGGTCGAAACGACGGGACGTTGCCCCCCTGCCCCCCGGCGCCGCCGTTGGTTCCAATACAGCCCGGCCCGTAACCAGGTCCGGGACCGCTACCTCCGGTGGTGGGTGCCCCGCCGGAGCCGAAAAATGCGCCACCGGAGCCGGGTGCGCCACCGCTTTCGCTTTGAGGAATAAACGAGTGCCCGCCCGTGGCCGGCGTACCGCCCGT
>JADGRC010000407.1 GCA_017881245.1 Pseudomonadota bacterium | reverse complement strand
GACTATGGAACGCACTGCACGGGGTGAGTGTAAACGGAATCGCACAAGGTATTGGCGAGGCCGATGTGGAGGGTCAACGTCACAAGCCCTTCTTCGTCACAAGTAAACGTAGTCCCTGGCAGGTTCGTCGTGTCCGAGAAGGTACCACCCCTCGAGTGACAACGTTCATTGATTGCACTCCACGAGAACGTGTCCGGAGGGCCATTGGCGCCACCACGCGAGTCCACAGCCGACACCTTCAAGTACACTGGTTTGCCGATCGTAAAACGGTCGTAGATCTCGGCATCAATCTCTCGCGGACAATCGGCGCCGCCTGTCGCCCCGTTCCCCCCGGCGCCGCCCACGTTGTCGGTCGCTGAAGAACCTCCGAGCAGCGTCATGCCGGCGCCGCCGCTGGCTCCGACATCGGCCGACGCACCGCCGCCACCGTTCGCGTTCTTACAGGGCAATGGCTCGTGTCCGCCAGTGGCGCCACCGCCGCTACCGCCGCTGCCTCCGGGGGCTACCGGGTCCGTAGACGCGGGCGTGGAACTCGTGAAAGGAGGTGCTCCACGAACGACAGGCGCGGCGCGTCCGGGGCCCGCCCCACACGAGATGCCTAAAAGAGCCCCGAATAGGGCGCTCGCCACTTGCGAGTGAAGCCTTCCGCGGGACATGGATTGATCGTAGTCGCGCGAACATGGCAAGTCACGCTGTCCCGCGTCGGGCAGCCGGAGCGCGTGCCACGAAGCTTGCCCGCTCAGAGTCAGAATCGTACGAGCAGCGCGCGCGGCAACACCTCGAACGTCGCCGGCAGACGCCCAGGGGTCTCGCCATCGAGCTCGACCGGAATGACTTCCGCGGGATCGACCGGCGACGCCCGCAGCTTGCGTACCGTCGCGCTGCGGACGTCCTCGATGCCGAGGTGCGTTCCGGCGAAGAGACGCGGCATGCTGGCCAGCACCTTCATCTTGCCCAGATCGCCCACCGTGACCAGGGAAAAGACGCCGTCATCGAGCTTCGCATCGGGACAGATCTTCATCCCACCACCGAAGTAACGTCCGTTCCCCACCGCCGCCAGCATCAACGTCCTGCGAATTGGCGCCGCGCCGTCAAGCTCCAGGAAGACCTCCGTGTTCTGGTGGCTCATCAGCGTGCGGACGGTCGCGCCGAGAAACGCGGCCTTCGCGCCAAGCGACTTTGACGACTGATTCGCGCGCGCCGCGACAGCGCTCGAGAATCCAAAGGATGCGACGTTGACGAACGTGGTGTTCCCCGGGGTTCCGTCCGCGGTCGTGAAGACCACTCGACCAGCGTCGATCGCGTGCGCGGTGCTCCTCCGGATGTGCTCGGCCGCTTGCGCGATGTCCGTCGACAACTCCAGGGTACGCCGGAAGTCCCCCCCCGTGCCCCGCGGAATGATGCCCAGCTCGCACGGCGGCGCGCCCGCCTCTTGCGCGGCGAGCAGGCCGGCGGCCACCTCGGAAATCGTCCCGTCGCCGCCGAGCGCGACGACCAACTGGCTTCCGCGCATGGCGATCTCTCGCGCTATCTCGGTGGCGTGGCCCCGGGCGTCCGTGAAGCGCACGTTGATCTCGCCTAGGCCGGCGGACACCGCGCCGACCATGCGCGCCCATCTCTTCTGGCTGATCCCTCCGCCCGCCTTGGGATTCACAATCACCCAGGGGCGTCCGTCGACACCTTCGCCGCCAGGGATCTCCACGCGTTCGCTGGCCATCGACATGCGATTCTTATCAGATTGGTTGCGCGCCGGGCAGGGCGGTCTTCACTGCCGGGTCGGGCGGCTGAGCTCGCGCGGACCCACCGCCCCGGTGACGACGAGGCCCGAGGCGCCGCGCGATTCCCTTTGGCGTATTCTCCGCGCCCCAATGCTGTTTGGAATCATGATGGGTCTGGCCGCGTCCGCGAGCTGGGCGGCCGCGAACGTGTTCATCGCGCGCTCGAGCCGCGCGGTCGGACCGTTTCGGGCCGTCGTCTGGGCGCAGATCGTGGGTGGCGTCGCTCTTGCTCCCATCGCGCTTGCCCTCGACCACCGACCGGGCTCCATCGACGGTGGCGTGGTCGCGTGGGCGGCCGTCGCCGGCGTCGCGGCGGTCGTCGCCTATGCGTGTCTCTTCTTTTCCATGGAACGGGGCCAACTCACGGTGGTGGTGCCCGTGATGTCCAGCTGGTCTGTGATCGCCGCGGGGTTGTCGATTGGAGTCCTCGGCGAAACCCTACGGCGCACGCATCTGCTCGGCGCCGGTTTGGTCATCACGGGCGTCCTGCTGGTCTCGCGGTTCTCTCAGACGGACGTCGCCGCTGCGGGGCCCCAGGATCCGAGACGTGCTCGCGGCGCTTTGCTGGCCGCGGTCGGGGCCGCGGTGGGCTTTGGAGTGTTGATTCCGGCGATCGATCGACTGACGCCGGTGCTGGGGACGCTGGGCGCGATCCCGATCGTATTCCTGATGGATATGGCGCTCGGCGTGCCTCTGGCGCTCGGCGGTCGCGTCGATTTGAGTTTCCCCCCGCGTGAGGCGTGGGCCGTCGTGGCGGCGGCGGGTTTGTTCGAAACGGCGGGCTTCGTCTGGATTTCGCTTGGTGCTTCGCGCGCGCCGGTCGCGATCGTGTCGCCGTTGGCCGGCCTGGCATCGGCCTTCACGGTGTTGTTCGCGTGGGTGGTCCTGGGCGAACGGCCCGCCCGCATGGTGTTGCTGGGAGCCGCTGTCGCCTGTGCCGGCGTCGTGACGTTGGCGCTGTAGCGGCGATTCCTTCGATCAGCCGCAGGGAAGAACCCGGGACTATCGGCGCGCGGCCAAGGTCGCCGGTAGTGGGGCAGGCCGTGCTCGCAGGACGGTTCCCTCGCTGTCTTTTAGGATGGTGTCGCGCAGGCCGACGAGATCCACGGGCCGAATGTCTTTCAGCCTTACGACCCGCTCCACCCCCCGACCGTAGCTGAGATGCAGCGGGTGTTCGCCATTCGTTTCGACCCAGCCATCAAAAGGTGGTGGAGGCTCGGAGGCCGCCGCGACCGCCGCGATGAGGCCGACGACGATGACGACGGCCGCGATCGCTGCGATTGCGCCACCCGCACCCGATGAGGCATGCCCGCCGCCCCCACGTCCTCCTCCGCCGCCTCCCGCCGCGTGCGTTGTCGGAACTACAGCGGACCCAGCCATCATCGATCGACTCCCAACCCCCGCCGTGCCCCGCACGGGCGGTGCCATGCTAGCCCCAGCAGCGACGCGCGGTGCCCCGCTGCCGATCGGGAACCCACCCGCCCGCATCGGGCCGACGGCGGGCACGAACACAGGATGTCCGAGCTCAGGTGGTCGGGAGGGGGATCCCCGTACCACGGGCGCCTCACGCGGGCTCTCGCGAGCCCAAGGTCTGAAGGGTGGCGGTGAGGTTGGACCGACGGGACCAACTGCGACGTGCTCTTCCACGATGATGTTCGGTTGGACGACCAGCTCTGGTTCCGCGGGTGAGACCTCCTCGACGATCGTGGGATAGGGTGGGGCAACCATCGGCTCGGGCGGTGGTCCCGCCGGCGGGGGCAGGGTCAAGCCAGGTGGACCGTACGCCACCGCGGGTGGCGCAGGCGAAATCGGCTCCGGTATCGCCGCCAGCGCACGCGTGGATTCGTCAGTGGGAACGACGCGCAGCAAATGGCCGCGGACGGCGACATCGGTCGTCGCTAGGCGCTCCATTTCCTCGCCAGGAATGCGATAGCTCGCCGTCGCACAACCGACGCAAGCAAGGACCAGAATCCCGACCCCATGCAACCGAGCTGAACCCTTAGGCATGCCCGGGACGAGTTACAAACGGAATGCCAGCTTCCGACTCGCGAATCCCGTGATCCCGATCGCTTTCGGGATCCTTTTGCCTGGTCGTGGACGTCCATCCCCCGACCAAGGCGAGCCAAACGGTGACACCGTGAAGGACGCTCACGCGATGCCTCCCGACGCCCCTTGCGGCGCCGAAGGCGCACTTAGAAGAACTGGGCGTCGACGCAGCATCGGAAACCGGTGTCGCCCGCAACCTGCTTCCGAAAGAATGGGGCGCCCGCGGTGCACGTGGCACCGGCCACGTCCGCGGAGAATGATCCCCCAAGCGGGTCGCACGCGTCTTCGTCGCCGGTCGTCGATTGTTCGTGACAGTCGTCTTGCCATTCCCAGGCGTTGCCGCTCATGTCGAACAGACCCGGAACACCACCTTCACACAGGGGCGCGTCCTTGACGGGACGCAGGCCCGGTGTGGTGGCTAGATATTTTTGGTCCACGCATTGGCCGGCCAGGCCCACGTCTCCATATGGGTATTTCCGAGCGCCGTCGCCCGTGCACGCGATCACCCACTCGCTTGCGTCCTTCGCCAGATTCGACGCGACGCTGCCACCGCCCGGTTTCTGACACAGGTGTTTTCCCGCCCAACGGCAATACGCGTCGGCGTCGCACCAGTCCACGCACACAACCGGGTAATCCGCGCGACCGGTGGGATCGAAGGTCGGGCAGGCGGGACCGTTGGTGGATTTTGCCTCGGGCGCGAAGGCCTGGTTCCAACCGCAGCGCGCGCCTTGCGTCGTGATCGACACGTTGGCGGCCAGAAACTTGGCGTACGCCGCGTTCGTGACCTCGGTGCTGTCGATGCAGAAGGCGACTCCATTTTGCCAGCGAACGCGGGCCATGTCTGGACCGTGAACGTCGGGCTCGGTTGGGCAATGGCTGAGGCTTGCCTGCCCTTCCTGATCGGCGTCGGGGGTGGGCGAGCCGGCGTCGGGGTCCAGCACGGCGTCGGCATCAGGCGTTGCCGCCGTGCCTCCCCCGCCGCAACCGGCTGCCATGAACGTCATCAAGGTTCCAAGACGAGTGATGGGCCGCATACGGAATGGCAGAATGAGACAACCCATGAGGCGCTGTCAACGGACGCTGCTAGAATGCGCGCCTCAATGGCCCACCAATACATTTTCACGATGCAGAACCTGCGCCGCGTTCACCCGCCGAACAAGGAGGTTCTCAAAGGCATCTATCTGTCGTTCTACCCGGGTGCCAAGATCGGCGTCCTGGGAGCGAACGGCGCGGGAAAATCGACGCTGTTGCGCATCATGGCCGGTGTCGACAAGGACTTTTTTGGCGAGGCCAAGCCCGCCGACGGGATCAAGATAGGATTTCTGTCGCAGGAGCCGGGCCTGGATCCGAAGAAGAACGTTCAGCAGAACGTGGAGGAGGCGGTCGCGGCCACCAAGGGCCTCATGACCCGGTTCGACGAGGTCAACATGAAGCTGGGGGACCCGGACTTGAAGCCGGGGGAAATGGACAAGCTTCTCGAGGAACAAGGCAAGCTGCAGGACGCGATCGAGGCCGCCAACGGCTGGGACCTGGATCGCACGCTGGAAATCGCGATGGACGCGCTTCGCCTGCCTCCGCCCGACGCGGACGTCACCAAGCTGTCAGGCGGTGAACGACGCCGCGTGGCGCTCTGCCGGATCTTGTTGCAGCGGCCGGATCTGTTGTTGCTGGACGAGCCGACCAACCATCTGGACGCGGAAAGTGTCGCTTGGCTTGAGCATCACCTTCACGAGTACCCGGGCACCATCGTCGCGGTCACGCACGATCGCTACTTCCTGGATAACGTCGCCGGCTGGATCCTGGAATTGGATCGCGGTGCAGGTATTCCTTGGGAAGGAAACTATTCGTCGTGGCTGGAGCAAAAACGGAAAAGGCTGGAGGGCGAGGAGAAAACTGAGTCGGCCCGGCAGCGGACGTTGGCGCGCGAGCTCGAATGGGTGCGGGCGTCACCGCGCGCGCGTCAGGCCAAGAGCAAGGCGCGTCTGGCCGCATACGAGCAGCTATTGGCCGAGGAGGCGCAAAAACGCGAGGATTCGGCGGAAATCAGCATTCCGCCAGGACCTCGCTTGGGCGATCTGGTCGTCAAGGCGGAAGGCTTGGAAAAATCGTTTGGCGATCGCCTGCTGATCGAGAACCTGTCCTTCAACCTGCCGCGTGGCGGAATCGTCGGTGTCATCGGCCCCAACGGCGCCGGAAAGACCACGATGTTCCGCATGCTGGTTGGGCAGGAGAAGCCCGACAAAGGCACGCTGCGCATCGGCGACACGGTGAAATTCGCCTACGTGGATCAAAGTCGCGACACCCTGGACGGCGACAAGTCCGTCTTCGACGAGATCGCCCAGGGCGCGGAGTTTCTGGAAATCGGCAAGCGGAAAGTCAACGCGCGCGCCTATGTGTCGGGGTTCAATTTTCGCGGCACCGATCAGCAGAAGCGCGTAAAGGATCTGTCGGGCGGCGAGCGCAACCGCGTGCACCTGGCCAAGGTGCTGCGTTCCGCTTGCAACGTCCTTCTGCTGGACGAGCCGACCAACGATCTGGACGTCGACACGTTGCGCGCGCTCGAGGACGCGTTGCTGCAATTCGCGGGTTGCGTCGTCGTGATCAGCCACGATCGCTGGTTCCTGGATCGGATCGCCACGCACATTCTGGCGTTCGAGGGCGACAGCCAGGCGGTCTGGTTCGAAGGCAACTACCAGGACTACGAAGCCGACCGGAGGCGGCGCCTCGGTGCCGCGGCCGATCAGCCCCATCGGATTCACTACAAGAAGTTGATCCACTGACGGGACTGGGCGGCCGCGCCCACATCTTGTACTGTTTACAGCATCATGATCCCGTACGAAGAACTGGAACGTGCGCTCGGGCGCTGGAAGACCCGAAAGTCCGGTGCCGTCGAGAGTCCGCCGCCGCCGGAAGGCGACGCGACCCCAGCCGCCCCGGTGGTCCTGGTTGAAGTGTCGGCCTCGGAAGCCTCTGTCGAGGTCCGCGACAGCACCGGCGAGCTGGATCTGACGGACGCCGAAGTCGACGAAGTCTGAGCCAGGCCCCTTGCGGCGGCGAAGCCGCTTTAGAAAAAGAAACGAACGCCCAGATTCCCGTCGAAGGCGAACCCCAGAGGGTTTCCCACGTTGGGCGCCAGGTACAGGACCGGCGCAATCTCGAAGAATACCTCGAGGAAGTCGGGTTTGTTGAACATCAGATCCAAACCAACGGGCATGCGTCCGCCGATCGCGGCGTAGTTCCGTCCGCCGGATTGCGAAATGTTGATACGGCCCCCGGCTCCAATGTGCCAGTCGAGCTGGGCCGTGCTCTTGACCAGGTTCGACTGCCACAGATAGTCGGCGTTGAACGTGAACCTTCCGTCGCACAGGCGTTGGTCATAGGTGCAGACGTTTCCGTAGTAGCCATCGACGCCGAAGCCGAAATCCCAGGCATTCGTCCTGCCAACCCAGTACTTGCCGACAAACCCCGTTGGATTTCCCAGCTCGAATCCCAGCCCCAGGTTGCGGCCATAGCCGACCTCCGTCGCGCGGGCAGAGCCGACAAGGCCGGTAAACATCAAAACGGCCGCTAGTGTCGTGGTCGTCAGAAGGCGATTCATGCGCGTGAGTGTACGACGAGATTCAGGCATCGAAACCCCCACGCTTGTCTTTTTGGGCGCGCAGCGAGTCCTCCCGCATACTCGGTTCCCACGGCCTTGACTGTTCTTCGCCAGATCCCATTCGGCATCTTCTTGGCCCTCGCGACCGGCGCGGTCTCCTGTGGGCGATCGGGCACCGGTGCCACCGCCGATCCCAAGGCCGGGACCGGGGCCGTGAACGACCATCGGTCACCCACTTGGCGCCCAGCTGGAGCCACCGATGTTCCGACGCCTGCCACGCGGCTCCCCGCGCCGCCACGTCCGCCGACAGCTAACCCCGATCCTCTGCCGCCAGCCGGCTCGGATGTCCCCGCGGACCGCCGCGCGTTGCAAGTTGTCGATGGACGTGAACGCGCGGTCGATGCCGATGTGGCGCGCGAGGCGGGGCTCGTCTTGGTCGACTTGTCCGACGACTGGGCCCCGGTCATATTCGCTGACGGCAAGGCTCCGGACGGCTCCGTCTTACCGAACCGCTATCGGGCGGTGTTTGTCGGCCTGGCGAACGACAGGACCGACGGCGACGGACAGCCCGTCGGCCCCGGTGACAGGAATTATCTGGAGCTGCTAGGCATCCCGCCATCGTTGTCCGTTCTGCGCGCGCGCATGCTGCAGGACGCACCCCAGATTTGTGCCGACGTGGATTTGACGAAGCTGCTGGCGGTTCAGGAGATCCCGACCTGGGGCGCCACGACCGAAAAGAAGGAAATGGCCCGTCACGAAGCCCGCGGCGCGCGGCTCGAGTCCATTCGCCAAGAAATGGGCGCGGCGGACCTGGGCGCGCTCGCGTCCCGGGGCGCTATCGCGCCCACAAACGCCCAGAACGCGACCCAGACCAAAAGCGCGACCCAGAACCCGACCAAGATCGCACGCGACGTGAAGACACACCTGCGGTTCATCGCCGAGCGGGCGGCGTTCGCCGAGGTCGAAAAACGCGTGTCGTGCGAGGGCTTGCTGCCGCCGAGCGCGCACCACAAGGCCGGCCGCTACGACACCGCCATGCGGACCGCCGTCTACAACTTCCAACAGAAACACGCGGTCCTCGCACAGGGCGATTTGAACCGCGCGACGTTGGAGGCAATGGCCAAGCCTCCGCTGGAGCTGGATTTCGCGGCCCTGCGTCGCGCGCTGACCGAGCGGGCGGTCCACGCGGGTGCGATTGTCGAGGACGGGAGCGCCACGAATGCGCCAAGCGCAGGGCAGGAACCCGCGACGTATTTGGGCGCGGATGGCGAACGTCACCCCGTCCCCAACTTGGCTGCCGCCGCCACCGATGCCGTTCTCGCCGCTCTTGATCTCGTAACGCCCGATGAGGCGCTGGCGTTTTTTCGACGTCATCCGAGCCAGGATTTCAGACGCCTGCGCGTCGCCGTCCGCTTTCCGGAGCGGCCCGAGTACTACCAGGCGGGACGACTCATGGACCTGTCCGCCGAAATCGATCGCGGCGACGTTTGGTACGACTTTCCGTTCGACGCAAAGGGCAACCGTGTGCCACAACCACGAGAGCGTTATCCAACCTTCACGTTGTATACGAAGTGGCGGGGCGAGCGCGTTCCCTTGGTTCGCTGGCGCACCACCGTCGGTAGCTGGCGCTCCGAGCTTGCCTCGGATGGTCAAGAATACTATTCGTTCAAAATTTCCGACGTCGGTCCGCGGGTATGGCGACACATTGTGGCGGCGCCTGTCTGGTTGCCTCCGGTGTCGTCGCCGCTCGGGTCAATGGTGAAGGAAAAGCGCGTGAACGGTGGGTTCGTGAATGTGACGAACTACGATGAAACGGGCCCGGGCTACCTGTCCGCGTACGGGTTGGTCGCCGCCATACACGAACAATTCCGGCGCGGGCCAGATGGTCCCGTGTATTCGGACAACGGCATTCGCACCCACGGCTCCTTCGATTACTTGTCGCTACGTGGTCGCTTTTCCCACGGGTGTCACCGCCTGTACAACAATCTGGCGGTGCGCGTGTTCAGCTTCGTCATCGCGCACCGGAAATCGCGGACCATGGGTCCGGTCGAGCTCAACTTCCGCCGCACGTTTTGGTCGGCCGGAGATCTCTATGATCTGCGCTTGCCGAATCGTGGATTCTACTTCGAGTTGGATCCGCCGATACTTGTCGAGACGCTCGAGGGGCGCATTCGGGGCGAGCGCCAGACTCCCGTGCTGGGATATGTGCGCAAACCCGGCGTGAAGTACCGGACGGTGAAACCCCCGCCTTTGACCGACTCCCCGGACAGCAAGGCCGGCGGTGGGGGCGAGCCATGAAGCCCAGCGTGAAGCGGGGCGTGAATGGCTACACGAAGCGTGGTTCGAGGGTTTTGTTGCCGGAATGGTTGCGCAACCGCCTGTTGCCATTTGCGGCCCTTCCTCTGTTGTCGGTATTTTCGGCCGCTGTGGCAGGCGGGTGCCGGGCGCGTGATCCGACACGCTGGGCTTTGACGGCCGGCGTGGATTCGGCGGCGGTCGCGGTGCCGGCCACGCTCGTGACAACGCCGGCGGGTGTTCCGGTCGGGGCGGAATCGAATTCGCGGATGGTTGATCCGGTGAGCCCGCCGTTGGCCGGTATAGGGGCCGCGTCGTTCCCCGACGGGGGGGTGGGTGGCGATGTTCGCGTGCCAGAATCCTTGCGCATCGAGGAGCACGAGGCAGACCCACGGTCCGAGACCGTCACAATCAAGGTCCAGGTTGATTCCCCCAGGGGTGCGCATGTGTATTGGGGGCCCAAGGATCTGGGCCTGACCCCGCTCGAAATCGCGCGGCCGCGGTCTTCCGGGCCGCTCGACCTAATCCTCCGGGCGCCGGGCTATCTGACCGTTCACACCCGGGCTTACACCGACCGGAACGACAGGATCGCGGTCCATCTAATTCCGGAAACTGATGCGCCCCGCATGCTGGGCTACCGTCCTCGTTAGGGGAAATAAGCCTAATAACGTGGCTCGACGCGTGATGGGCGCGTGATGGGTGGGTGATGGCGCGTGACGGGATGTGCTCCGACCCCTGGAATTACCGAGAAAATTCGATCTTTCTGCTTCACAGTTTTCGATTTGTCCCGTACAGTCCATCGCACCAAAAAACTTGCCGCCAGGAAATCGGGCAGATCGACCCTTTCGGCGGCTTCAAAAAACGAACCGGTGTCGTGCCGGGAAAGAGGAGAACCGATGGCCAAGGTTATGTCCAAATCCGAGCTCATTTCGAAACTCGCTGACGAGCACTCCGACAAGTTGACCCGAAAGGATGTCAAGTCGGTGCTCGAATCGCTGTGTACCATTGGCTACAAGGAGCTCAAGAAGAGCGGCGTGTTTCTGGTTCCCGGCTTTGCCAAGTTTCTGGTCGTGAAGAAGCCGGCCACGAAGGCGCGCAATGGCATCAATCCCTTCACCGGTCAGCCGACCGTCTTCAAGGCCAAACCGGCGCGCAAAATCGTTCGCGCGCGGCCGGTCAAAGCCGCCAAGGACGCGCTCGCCTAGGCGGCACAACTCTTTCTTGCCCATCCTCCGTTTCACGGAGTATTGACGCGCCGGTCGGGAATTCCCCGCCGGCGCGTTTTTTTTGGCGCGAGGGGCGTAGCTTTCGAGAACACCCGGTTGGTTGTGTACGTGGGGCTTATCGGACGTTGCGTCGGAGCCGAAGATGTCTTGAGGTTCGACGTCCATGGTGCGCTTCATATCGACCGCGCGAACGGCGCGGCGTTCGGCGGGTGCTGATTCCCTACATAGTGGCCGTAAACTGTTGCGTCGCTTGCGGGACGAGAACGTGTTCCTGACGCGCGAACTCGAAGAGTTGCGTGAGTTGCGGCAGCTGGCCCATCTAGATGCCCTGACGGGCCTGCCCAATCGGCGCCTGTTCGAACAGCGGCTTGCCGAGGAATTGTCGCGGGCGTCTCGAAACCCATCGAGCCGCGGATCGCTGTTGGCCGTGGACGTCAACGACCTGAAACTGGTGAATGATCGGTTTGGGCATTCAGCCGGTGACCACGTTCTGCGGGACGTCGCCGGAGTCCTGCGTGGCGCGTTGCGGACCTCGGATGTCTGCTGTCGTATCGGCGGGGACGAATTCATGATTCTGTTGCCCGACACGGACGCGCCTGGGGCACGTCTGGTCATGGCGCGGCTGCGGGTTGCGGTCATTAGGGAGGGCTCTCGCCAGGAAGTGCCCGTCAGCATCAGCATTGGCTGCTCGAGCTGGCCGGCCGACTCGTGGGTCGCGACGAAACTGGTTGCCAAGGCCGATCGGGCCATGTACGCCGAGAAACGTCGCCTGCGAAGGCGCCCTGGGCGCCGACCTTCGTGGACGGGCGTGACCCTGTCGCTGGTCAAATAGGCGCGTCGCTCCCACATACACTACAATCCACCGGCGTATCGACACGGTCCTTGTCGTGCCGGTTGCTTAACGGATTGGGTACCATGATGAACGACGACCACCAGAACCGCTCGGCGATTTCGGGCGAGGGCGATCTCCCCGATCGTCTCTATCGGGGTCTTGGACCCGCGAACCTCGCCTTCGTCGAGCAACTCTATTACCAGTACGCCGCCGATCCCGATTCGGTCGAGCCGACCTGGCAGGAATACTTCAGCCAGATGGGAGCACCCCCGCCGCCGCCCCCGCAAGCCTTTTCGCGCAGCATCTTCGCCAGCCCGACGACGGGGACCGAGCACGCGCGCTCGGGAAACGGCCGTGGCGATGGCCTCGGGGCTCGGTCGGGGGGCGGAGTCGATCGTGGCGAAGGGGCGAGCACGGCAACAGGTAGGGGAGCTACGACGGGTACGGCAGGCGTGGTGCCAGCCCCTTCGGGTGGGATCGGCAGTGGACAGGCGGTCGCGGCTTTGGTTGCCGCCGCGGCGCCGTTGATTCGCAAAACGTCATCGGTCAGCGCCGAGCGCGTTCAACGCCTGGTAGAGGCCTACCGCGAGATGGGACATCTGTCGGCGGACCTGGATCCCTTGGGTTTGGTGAGGCGAAACGCCGGTGCCAGCCTGGACATCGCCGGCTTCGGACTCAGTGAATCGGATCTGGGCAACGTGTTCAGCTCCGAGAACGTCGCTGGTCCCGATCGGACGACGCTGGGTGACTTGATCGCCCTTCTGCGCGAAACCTATTGCCGCCACATCGGCGTGGAGGTCGCGCACCTTCACGATGTCGAGCTGCGGACGTGGTTGCTCCACCGCATGGAGAACACGCGCAATCGTCTGGACTTGAGTCTGTCCGAGCGGCGGCGCCTGTTGGGCAAGGCGATCGACGCCGAAGTGTTCGAGCAGTTCCTTCACACGAAGTTCCTGGGAAAGAAGCGGTTCTCCCTGGAGGGCGCCGAGAGCGTCATCCCGCTCTTGGATCGTCTCATCGAACGTGCCGGCAGTAAGAATGTCACGGAGATCGTGATCGGCATGGCCCATCGCGGACGACTGAACGTGCTGGCCAATGTCCTCGAGAAGCCCGCCGCTCAGATCTTCGCCGAATTCATCGACAACGAAACGACGTTGCAGGGGCCAAGTGGCGGCGATGTGAAATATCACCTGGGGCATTCGGTTGACCGCACCTTCGGTGCGAACGGATCAAGCTTTCGGGTTCACCTTTCGCTGGCCTTCAATCCCAGCCACCTCGAGTTCGTGAACACCGTGGTGCAAGGACGCGTCCGCGCGAAACAGGATCGGACTGGCGACACCGAGCGCGTGCGCTGCCTGCCGATCTTGTTGCACGGCGACGCGGCGTTCGCCGGCCAGGGTGTGGTGGCCGAGGCCCTGAATATGTCCGAGCTGGATGGCTACCGTGTGGGCGGCACCGTGCACGTCGTCATAAACAACCAGATCGGATTTACAACCACACCCAAGAACGAATATTCGACGACTTACGCGACGGACGTCGCGCGCATGCTGCAGATCCCCATCTTTCATGTGAACGGCGAAGACATCGAAGCCATCGCACAGGTCGTCGATTTGGCCGTCGACTACCGCCAACGGTTTCATCGCGACGTGTTGATCGAAGTATGGTGCTATCGGAAGTGGGGCCACAACGAAGGCGACGAGCCAGAATTCACGCAGCCCCTGATGTACAAGGCCATCAAGCGCAAGGGTTCCATCCGCACGGCGTACCTGCAGGCTTTGAGGAGCCGTCCGCTCGGAGAAGGCTTGGACCTGACCGAGGCTGACGCCGACGAGATGGCGGCGACCAAACGGCACGCGCTCGAAGCCGAGCTTGAGGTCGCGGCAAAACTGGATGCGCCGGTGAGGCCGAGCACGTTCGCAGGCGCATGGTCCCGCGTGCGGGGAGGCTCGGACGCGTCCGTGCCGGATGTTGCGACCGCGATTTCCCGCGCAACCCTGACCGCGCTCTGTCAGGCCTTGACCGCGGTGCCCCCGGGATTCACCGTGCATCCCAAGCTGACGGTTTTGAAGGACCGCGCGGCCATGGCCACCGGTGATCGCCCGTGCAACTGGGGCATGGGCGAGGCGCTGGCGTTTGGATCGCTGCTCGGCGAGGGAACCCGCTTGCGGTTGTCCGGGCAGGATTGCCGTCGCGGCACCTTCAGTCACCGTCACAGCGTGCTCATCGATTACGAGACCGGCGCCGAATACACGCCGCTCGATCACGTCGGCGACGCGCTCGGCAAAGGGCAGGGTGCCTTCGAGGTCCGCGACAGCCCGCTGTCGGAGGCGGGAGTTCTGGGCTTCGACTACGGCTACAGCCTGGACATGCCGGATGGCCTGACTATCTGGGAGGCTCAGTTCGGTGATTTCGTGAACAGCGCGCAGGTGATCGTGGACCAGTTCGTGGTTTCGTCGGAGTCGAAATGGAACCGTGTCAGCGGGCTGGTGCTGTTGTTGCCGCACGGGATGGAGGGGCAGGGCCCAGAGCACTCGAGCGCGCGGTTGGAGCGGTTCTTGACGATGTCGGTTCGGGA
Source organism: Pseudomonadota bacterium (assembly GCA_017881245.1). Classification (GTDB taxonomy): domain Bacteria; phylum Myxococcota_A; class Polyangia; order Fen-1088; family Fen-1088; genus FEN-1088. The sequence continues at coordinate 5,617 of JADGRC010000407.1, read as the reverse complement.
CAACATCCAGGTTTGCAACCTGACGACGCCCGCCCAGCTGTTCCACGTGTTGCGGCGTCAGGTGCTGAGGTTATACCGGAAGCCCTTGATCATCATGTCCCCAAAGAGTCTGCTGCGGCATCCGGCTGCGACATCGACGCTGGCCGATTTCACAGGCGGTGGCTTTCAGCGCATCATCCCCGACGAGGCCGAGATCGATCCCATGAAGGTGAGGCGCATCTTGTTGTGCACCGGCAAGGTGTACTTCGATCTCGCCGTCACGCGCGCGGAACAGGGTCTGAACGATGTGGCCATCATCCGATTGGAGCAGCTATATCCATTGCGCAAGTACGAATTGATGAGCCTGCTCGGCACCTATCCCAAGGGCACGCCGGTGGTTTGGGTCCAGGAGGAGCCGCGAAACATGGGAGCCTGGTCGTACATCAACCGCCAACTCCCGGGTGAATTGTTGGGCCTGCACCCGTGGTCGTGCGTAACGCGGGAACGGTCCTCCAGTCCCGCGGCGGGATCGGAAAAGCGGCACAAGCTCGAACAGGCGAGGTTGCTGGAGGAAGCTTTCGAGGACTCGCTTGGGAAGGGGATCGCCTAGATGTCATTGATGTTGAAGGTTCCGAGCATCGGGGAGTCGATTCGGGAGGCCACCGTCGGAGTTTGGAAGAAAGCGGAAGGGGAGTGGGTGGACATCGACGAGCCATTGGTCGAAATCGAAAGCGAAAAGGCGACGCTTGAGATTCCCGCGCCCGCGGCGGGCATCTTGAAGAAGATCTTGCGGCGCCAGGGTGAAACCGTCGCGATTGGTGAGGCACTGGCCGAGATCGACGACACGGCCCGGGCCGCCAAATCTGATTCCAAATCCGACGTGCGATCCGATTCCAAGTCGGACACCCCGCCGACCGCCGGCAAGAGCAAAGGCAAAGATGAGAGCAAAGATGCGAGTCAGAACGGAGGCGCGACCGTGGGTGGGACCACGACCGCGTCGTCCCGCGCGGTGGTCGTCTCCGGCGCCGCCGACGGCGTTGGGGAGGTGCGCGCGGCCCCGTCCGCTCGCCGGATGATGACGGATGCCGGGCTGACATCGGAAGACGTCACCGCCACCGGTCGAGGAGGGCGTATTCAGCCCGTCGACGTGTCGCGTGCTCTCGAGGCCCGGCAGGGTGGCCCCGACCGACGCACGCCCCTCTCCACGCCAGGGGTGACGCCGGCACCGTCACCGCCGCCATCGCCATCGCCATCGCCATCGCCGTCGGCTCTGGCTGCCGCGAACGAGAGGGTCGTTCCCATGACCCCGCTGCGCAAGACCATCGCGCGACGCCTGGTCGAGGCGCAGCACACGGCCGCGATCCTGACCACCTTCAACGAGATCGACATGTCGGGTGTTCTCGCGCTGCGCGAGCGTTATCAAGACAAGTTCACGAAGCAATACGGCATGAAGTTGGGGTTCATGGGCTTCTTCGTGAAGGCCGCCATCGAAGCCTTGAAGTCATTCCCCTCCGTCAACGCCGAGGTGCGCGGCACCGACGTCATCTACAAAGATCACTACGATATTGGCGTCGCCGTCGGTGGCGGCAAGGGCCTCGTGGTTCCTGTCTTGCGAGACGCCGATCGGTTGTCGTTCGCCGAGGTGGAAAAGACCATCGCCGCGCTGGCCGCGAAGGCAAAGGACAACAAGCTGCAAATCGCCGAGCTGGAAGGCGGCACCTTCACGATATCGAACGGCGGCGTCTACGGATCAATGATGTCCACGCCCATCCTGAACCCGCCGCAAAGCGGAATTTTGGGCCTGCACGCGATCCAGAAACGGGCGGTGGTGGTCGACGATCAGATCGTCATTCGACCCATGATGTACGTGGCGCTCTCATACGATCACCGCATCGTGGACGGCCGCGAAGCCGTGCAATTTCTGGTGCGCGTGAAAGACTGCGTCGAGACACCCGAGCGCATCTTGCTCGAGATCTGAGAACGGATCAGCACGCCACCACGGTCGGGATTGCCTGTCAGCCCGGTCCAGAAACGAAGGCCGTTGACGGCGTCGCCCGGGGTGGTGCTTCCGGCCTTCACCTCGATCGGCACCAAATGGATTGGAGCCGGCCACAGTTAGTGGTCTTGCGGGCGCGTTTCCTAGCCTCTACGGTTGAACCCCATGACCAGGAGGAGGCGCAGATCAGCATCGTGGCCCGACTGGTGGGACTGGGAGCTGGAGATAACGCCGCACCTCGAACAACGCATGGAGGAACGCGATTTCACCGAGGTCGATGTACGAGAGATGTTGGAGGCAGCCACCGGGTTGGTGCCAGACGTAGTGGAGGGCCGCTTCGTGATCGAATCTCCGGTCCGGGGACACCGCTGGCGCGTCATCGTCGAGCCGGACCACGACGAAAGTCTCCTGGTCGTAGTCACGGCCTACCGCGTAGGCTAGAATCAACCACGCTTCATGAAACGACCGTATCTGGAGGTGACTTTTCGGAAGGGCAAGCCGCTCGCCGCATACCTGCACCTGCCGCGGGCGAACGGTGCGAAGGCGACCCGGAGCGACGTGCGGGAACGTGGGTTGGTGGTCGACTTCACAGCCGATGGCGAGCCATTCGGCGTGGAAATCACCGCCCCCGCCCTCGTCGAACTCGACGCGTTAAATGACCTCCTACACGATCTCCACGTCCACGAGGTTGAACCCGCCGACCTAGCGCCGCTACGAGCGGCCTGAGCGCCCGGGTTGAAGGACTATGAGCACGCCTTCCGTTCTTGGTACGGCGCTCCTATCGTCCTTCGGAAATGCTCCTCATTCGTCTTCCGCTACCCAATGACGTGGACGTGTGCGCGGGATCCGGGTGCCCGGGAGAGGCGCCGGTCGCGGGTGTAGAGATCGGCTGCCAACCCTTCGGCCAGGGCCAGGTAGATCCCGTCGTAGGCCGTGATGTTCGCACGTAGGTCGAACACCCGTGGGAGTAACGCCAGGTGCGGATAGCGTTGCAGGGGCAAATCGCGAAGGTCTGCGAGCGCATCGTGCGCCACCGCCGCGGAGATCTTGCGGGTTATGACCAGGCGCCGCAGAGCTTGAGTGACCTCGACGTCCAGTAAGTGCGGGACCGCCATGGCAGGCGCGTGACGGATGACCAGCCGTTGAATCTCGACCGCCTGGGGCAGGATCCCCAACAGCAAGTCGATCACTACGGACGCGTCGAGAACGATCAGAGCCGCCCCTCGCGCATTTGGCGCACCAGGCGGGCCGAGTCGATCTTGATCGATGGGGGAGGCTGTTTTTGGATCCGCGCCACGATGTCTTCGATCGATGGACGATTTGCGACGTGCGTGATTTCCACCAATAGGAAGTCAGACAACGTCATGCCCGCATGGGCGGCCCGAACTTTTAGCGAACGATGAACATCATCCGGCACGGAACGAATCTGAACCATCTTTGACATGCTCATAGCATGCAAACCTCAGATTCGCATGTCAAGGCGCGATTGGAATCCGCCCCCGGACGCCATACTCTCTGAGGACTCTCGCTTGTGGTCGTGTTCGTCCGAGAACGCGGTCAGCCGACGCTGGCCACGCGGTTGCGTCCTGCGCGCGCGAAGGACGACTGGCGTGGGGCCTCGCCGCGCGCGGATTTCTGCGCGCGTTTGTCCTCGTACATGGCCGCGTCGGCGATCTCCAGGATCTGCTCGCAACTGTCGGAGATCTGCGGCCAGCTGGCCGAGCCAATGCTCAGGCTGACCGGTACGGTCCGCCCATCGTTGGATCGCGCCAGTTGATCGCGAAGGCGGCTGATGACCGGAGCACAGTCCTCGCTCGAAAGATCCGGCAACAGCAACATGAACTCGTCACCACCCGTGCGGCAGGCGACATCGTGCGTGCGCAGGTGCGCGACCAGAAATTCTCCCACCCACTTCAACAGCATGTCGCCAGCCTGATGGCCGTGCTCGTCGTTGATCTCCTTGAAGCCGTTGATGTCGATGATGGCGACCGAGAACCGCCGCCCCGCGCCGGCCCGCCGCGAACGGCTGAATTCTTCCTTCAGGCGCTCCTCGAAGTACCGCCGATTCCACAATCCCGTCAGCGGGTCCCTGTAGGCCATGGCCCGGTAGACCTGGAGCCGCGCGATCGCCCGTTTGAGGGTCGTGTTCTGTCGCTCCAAGCGGGCAATCTCGGCGGCCAAATCCGTGGCGGCCTCGGCGGCGTCGGTCTTGGGCGATGGCTTCCGTGTCGACATCAGCAACTTCATGGGGGCCTTCCTTGCGGTGGAACCCCTTCTCTTCGCAAGGCTCGTGCCGTTCGTGGAAGCCATGGAACCGCTTGATTATAGGGCCTGTTTGCCCTCCGTGACAGAAAAGTGGCGCCTCGACGTCTGGACGCGTCAGCCGCCAAGGCCACGGAGGTGTCGTTTACATGACGCCTTCGCGATCAGCGCAGCGACGCCAACGGCCGCACCAGTCATATCCGGTGATTCGGTCGCGTACGTGCCGCCTTGTCGGTCAGCGCAGCGACGATCCCCAGCGCGACAAGATCCACGCCGTGGCCCGATCCTTTCGCGATCGAATGGAAAACTGGTCGTTGGCCAAACGCGCGTTCGGCAAGAGCTGCCACATGAGCCCGAGCAGGCCGCCGTTCTCGTCGAATAAGTGTCGGAGCCACGCGTCGTAGCTGTCGGCGCGGTCGGCGTCGGAAGCCTCGTACCCGCACTCGCCGAGATATGCGATCTTGCCGAACACGGACGCGATGTCCTGGTGCCGCTCTATCCAGATCTCCGTGTCGCGCGGTGACTCGAGGCCATAACTCTTCGGGTAAAGGTGGTAGCTAATCATGTCCAATTCATCGATGGCCGCGAGCTTTGAGAAACTGCCGCCCTCGTCTCCGCGAATGGGGTATCCATTGGATAGACCCTGATACAGCCCAGGACGGTCGTCGAATCCCTCGCCGCCGTCGGCGATCAAGTGATTGGGCATCACCGCCCGAAGGTACGCGGCTAGCTCGCCAATCGTGTCGGCCAGGCGGCTGGTGCCGCGACAGCTGGGGCAACGGAACTCGTTGCCGATCTCCCACGCCAGGATCGCCGGCTCGTCCTTGTAGGCAATGCCCGTGAACGTATTCACGCGCGCAGCCAAAACGGAGACGTAGTCCTTCCACCACTGGCGGATGCGCGCATCGGAGAAGAAGTCGTCATGCGCGTGCGCGAAGCCGTCTTCCCTGGTTGCCCATGCGGCATAGGCAGGAAGGCCCCCGTAATCGGCCCAATTGTTGACGAGAGGGACAATTACCCGGATGCCCCGGCGCTTCACTTCCCAGATGGCCTGGTCGAGCCCCCGGAGGCCATTTTCCTGGTAATTGTTCGGACCCTTCCGGATCGACGAACGATCGGCTGTGTCGTTGAATCCCCAGATGCGGGCGACGGGTAGGGACAGACAAACCATGTCGTCCAACACCTCGCCCACCGTCGCGGCCAGCCGCGCGTCGGTGTCTAGCTGTGCGTAGGTCAAAAGCTGTTGCAGGTAGTAAAGGTTGGAGCCCGTCGCGCGAAAGGGCGAAAAGCCTTCGGTCATCAGCGTCGCGTCGCTGCGCCCGACGAAGCCGGAGATTGGGGGCAAGGGAGGGCATCCGGAGCCGGATTCCAAGTCGCCGG
>JADGRC010000406.1 GCA_017881245.1 Pseudomonadota bacterium | reverse complement strand
GCGCCCACAAAGGAGATTGCCCCATGACCTGTTCAGCATGTGCCCAAAACAACTGCAACTGTGACAAGGACGGAAAGTGCAATTGCTCGAAAGATTGCGCCTACGCCAAACAGAAACCGAAAGCCGCCACGAAGAAGTAGGCTCATCCGGCGTCTGGGCGTCTGGGCTCCGCGGGGACCGAGCGGTAGCAATCGAAAAGCCATGACAGCGCGAGAACGAACGCGCACCCGATGACGTTGAACCACAGGAAACCTAAGTGGGTCGCCAACCACACGGCAATGACGAGCCCTTCCGAACACAGCGCCGCAACGAACACGGCTGTCGCACGAACCCGTTTCGAGAAGAATGCCACTACGAAGACGCCCAAGATGGTCCCGTAGAAAAGCGACCCCAAGATGTTCACGGCTTGAATCAGGTTGTCGACCAGTGAGGCGAAGGTCGCGAATAGAAGCGCCAACACGCCCCACCCCGCCGTGAATAGTTTCGCGACGCGCAGATAGTGGGCATCGCTTGCCGCTGGGCGCACGCTGCGTTTGTAGAAATCGACGACGCTCGTGGAAGCGAGTGCGGTCAGCTCGCTGGCTGTCGACGACATCGCCGCACACAGGATCACCGCCAACAACAGCCCGATTACACCCCTCGGAAGATTCGCCTTTACGAACGAGATGAAGATGTAGTCGGTATCATTCGCGTCGGCGGGCGACAGAACTTCGCGAACCAGATGACGGGTGGTCTCGCGAATGGCCAGCTCGTCCGCTTCCGCCGCGCGAATACGTACCGATCTGGCGTTAGCTTCGACAGCGTCATGTCTGTCGAGGGCCGCCTCGAGGCCGGCAATCGCAGTCTGCTTGCGCCCGAACGCGGCTCGCTGCGCCTGTTCCAGGGCGCCGAGTTCGGGCGCGCGACGCGACCCGCGCACGCGCGTCAGGGCCGCGTCGTTGAAGAACACGGGCGGCGCGTTGAACTGATGGAAGATGAACACCATCACGCCGACGAACAAGATGAGGAACTGCATCGGAATCTTGACCAGCCCGTTGAACAGCAACCCCAGCCGACTTTCAGTGATCGACCGCCCCGACAGATATCGTTGTACCTGCGACTGATCGGTGCCGAAGTACGACATAGCCAAGAAGAAGCCGCCTGTCATCCCAGACCAGAAGGTGTAGCGGCTGCCGAGGCCTGTTGAGAAGTCGACGATGTTCATCTTCCCGAGCACCCCTGCCAACCCCACAGCCCGGCCGAACGTGAAACCCGCCGGAAGACGCGTCACGATCACGACGAAGGCGACCGCCATTCCGCCCAACATCACCACCATCTGATGCTTCTGCGTCTGGCTGACCGCGCGCGTCCCCCCCACCACCGTGTACAGGGTCACGAACGCTCCGATCGAAATCGATGTTGCGTGCAGGGACCAGCCCATCACCGTCGACAGGACGATGGCCGGAGCATAGATCGTGATGCCGGCCGACAATCCGCGCTGGACGAGAAACAAGAACGCTGTCAACTGGCGCGTCTTGCGATCGAAGCGCGTTTCGAGGAACTCATACGCCGTGAACACGCCGAGGCCGTAAAAGCGAGGCACGAACGCCACCGATACCGCCACCATCGCGAGCGGCACACCGAAGTAGAACTGCAAAAACCGCATCCCGTCGGTGTAGGCCTGGCCCGGTGTGGACAGGAAGGTGATGGCACTGGCCTGCGTCGCCATGACCGACAGTCCGATGGTGTGCCATTTGTCGGCGTACCCGCCGTGCAGGTAGCCCGCCACATCGCGCGTGTGGCGCGTCCTCCACAGACCGTACACGACGATCGCGCCCAGCGTGCCGAACAGCACCACCCAGTCGAGCAGGCTCATCGCGGGGTCATCGGTAGACGGCGGTCAAGACCGCGAAGATCACGACCTCGGCAGCCAGCGCTCCAAGAACGATCGCGTAGATGGCACGCCAACTCAAAAACGGCGGCGCGGCGTGCATCTCCTCTCGCCGTTCGCCGCCGGTTGGCGATAGGCGCGTGGGACTATCGAGCATGTACGGTCGGCCTCCGCGCCAGGAGATTCGCGAACAACCGATACGCCCCGGGGACGCCCGCCGGGAGCTGGCGAAAAAACGCGAGACCGGTGTAGACGAACGTCCCCTTGCCATACTTGGCGCATAACACGCTGCCCGATAGCGCCTTCTCGTCCGGGTCGTGCATGGAAAGCATCGTCTCGTATTTCGGGTCCCATTTGGTGGCGAAATACAGACCCCGCTCCTGAATCCACCCGTCGAAATCCTTCGACGCAATTTTGTTCGGCGTTGTCAGGACCGGATGCGTGACGTTCGAGAACGTGACCGTCGCCGCCTCGTCGGTGACGCGGTCGTGACCGATTTCGAACGGAAACGGCCCGATGGGGACCGTCAGCGGTCCGAGTCGGCTGTTGGTGTTGTACTGCACGACCAGCGTGCCCCCGGACTCGACGTATTTCATCAACGCGGAGTGAGCCGCCCGCAGACGTTCGTTGCTGTTGAACGCGCGCACGCCGACCGCGACCGCGTCATAGCCGACCAGCCCCGATATACCTTCCCGCAGCGCCTCGTCCCCGATCACGGAAACGTCGTAGCCCACGCGTCGCAGACTGGCCGGGACCTCGTCCCCCGGGCCCGGGATGTATCCAATTTTCTTCCCCGCCGTTTCGAGCGCCACGGGGACCAGTCGCACATCGGCATCGGCCAGCCATGTCTGAATGGGAATATGGGAATGCTCGATGTGAACGACGCCCCGTGAGAGGCGCGCGGGGCCTACTTCGGCGACGAAGCGCAGCGTTGCGGCCATCCCTCCCTCCCCATCACGAACCTTGACGGCCTCGCGCCGCACCTGAAACTTCACCTCGATCTCCTGTCCCCGGGCACCGATCTCGAACGGCGCATGCGCGGGCTCGACAGTCCAACCAGGAGGAACGTCCGCCCGCAGGGTGCCAACGACGGTCGAGGCGCCGGCCATGAGGTGAACCGTCAGCGGTGCCGGTCCGCGACGCTGGGTGGGAAACATCAAGACCTTGGTGTCGGGTTTGACCGACACGATCGGCGTGACCTCGAACGCGCGATATCGCTCGCCCGCGACTGGATCGGTCCATTTGAAAGCGATCGGCCGCGACACGACGATCGGCCGGTGCCCGACGTCGAGAACGAAATCGACGCGCAGCGGAGGCTCGTCCTGAGGCGTCCCGATGCTGCGTGGATCGGGCGCCGAGAAGAGGCCCGCTGTCGGGGGAGACGCCAACCAGTACGGCGTCGTGACGGAAAAATCTGGAGGGATGGTCAGCTTGCGTTTGATCTCGACCGGCCCCGTCACCCCCCCCGCAGGCGCGGTCAACGACTTGCCCACCACCGCCGTCCCGCCCGCAACCGGGAACCCCACCTCCTTCAAAATCACGGGCGCGCCGCTGCGTCCGATGGCGGTCGCGGTCACCTCGATGTCCGTCCCCGGCGCCGCGCGAAAATCGGCCGCCGTCGCGTCGAGGAATAAACCTGCGCAGGCGACGATCAAATCTCGCACTTCGCCCTTCTTTCGCGCGCGCCAGGTCGCATCGGAAACGGCGTCGAGAGCCGCATCAAACTCAAGCAGATGGGGGATCGATGCCTCCGGCGCGAACGGATTGAACCCATGGACGACCTTTTCGATCGCCGCGTGCAAGCCAGCCGTTCCCGCGATACGTCCCCAGGAGAAATCGATTCCATCGAGCAGCGCTCCCTTCTTCGTGGTTCCGCCGCCCGCTTCCGCGAGTGTCGAGAAGTATTCGACGTTGGATGCGCGCGCGCGGGCCACGCCGAAACCTTGGCTCTTGTGCATGCTGCGGCTATCCGCCGCGATCTCGCCGTACGACGCGCCCAGCAGCGCGTTGTATCCCCCGACATCCCATTTGTCGAAGTGGGAGAAATCCTCCCCCGGCTTGGCGAAAAATGTCGACCTATTCCACAACAGCCTGTGGGCCTGCCACACGGTCACGCCGGTCACGAGCTGCTCGGGATGAAACTGCGGATCGGCGGCGGCGCGGAACGCCTCGACCGCCAGCATCGCTGATGCCGTGTGGTGGCCATGCGTGTCGGAAGGTTCCGGCGAGAACCGCGTGATGATCGCGTCGGGTCTGAACCGGCGAATGACCCACACGACGTCGGCGAGCACGGCGTCCTTGCCCCAGATGCGCAACGTCTCGTCGGGGCTCTTCGAATAGCCGAAGTCGCGCGCCCGTGTGAAGAACTGCTCGGCGCCATCGATACGACGGGCCGCCAGCAACTCCTGCGTGCGGATGAGGCCCAGCTCGGGTCCCTGTTCGGGCCCCACCAGGTTCTGGCCGCCATCACCCCGGGTGATCGACAGGTAACCCGTCCGCAACAGCGCGCCGTTCGCCAGATAGGCGAGCAAGGCGGTGTTTTCGTCGTCGGGGTGGGCCGCTATGTAAAGCACGCTACCGACGACCCCCAGCTTGCGGATCGCGAGCTGAATCTGCGCGGCGCTTGGCTGCGGGGGAGGACCGGCGGCGTGTGCGCGACCCGTCATCGACAACAGGATGCCGACCGTCGACAGACCAACGCCGACAAGGTGTGTTGTTCGCATGATTCGGGAGGTCTCGGGGGAGGGAAGTCGACGGGCACCATGGGGGGGCTTGGCCGCGCCCAAGGACGCGCGGTTCACGGACGCAGAGTATAGTGGGATCCCCCCGGTGGCTCGCGCATTCTCATCTTCCTACCTTGCCGGCGACCCGGCGGCATTGACTTTTCTCCCCCTCGATTTCCGGGAAGCATCGGCTCGGATCACACGTGCGCGTGAGGCGGCGCGGCGTTCGTTGCCGCGGGCGCTCGGTGAAGTCCTGACCGCCCAACAGGCCTGCCTACCCCGTAGCCCCGCCCGTCAAGCCAACCTCGACGCGCTGGTCTCGGGCAATACGGCGGTCGTCGTCAGCGGCCAGCAGGTTGGCTTGTTCCTCGGCCCACTTTACACCTTCTACAAGGCGGCTTCCGCGATCGCCGTGGCGCGCACAATCGAGGCCGAGTCGGGCGTGAGGTGCGTTCCGCTGTTCTGGCTTCAGACGGAAGACCACGATTTTGCGGAGATCGCCGGCTGCACGGTGCCCAGCGCGGACGGAAACCTCGTGTCGTTGGCGCTCGACGAAGACCCGAACGGCGATGGCCGCCAATCCATCGCACACCGCCGGCTTGGTTCCGAGGTGACTGCTCTGCTCGACACCCTCGCGACGCACCTTGGCTCCGATCTGGCCGCCGATGAGGTGATCTCCGTGCTGCGGGCCCAGTACGTCGCGGGACGGTCGCTCGCCGATGCGTTCGCAGGGACCTTGGCGAGCGTGTTCTCCGAGGAGGGGCTGTTGATCTTCGATCCACGCGACGCGCGCGTTGCGCAGCTGGCGTCGCCGATCTACCGCCGTGCGATCGAAGACGCCGACGCTATCGGCCGGCAACTGAGCGACCAGAGCGACAGGCTGCGGGACGCGGGTTTCGCGGAGCAAGTCCCCTTGCGTCCAGGCTGCCCGCTCGTGTTCTTCCACTCTGGTGAGGCGGCCGGCCCGCG
>JADGRC010000405.1 GCA_017881245.1 Pseudomonadota bacterium | reverse complement strand
GACGAGGGAGCGTTCGCGGCGCGCGCGATTCGTCCTTTCTTTCGCGGGAACGATTTGCGAGACTTTGCGCGCTTCGTTCTCGGTCGCGCGTAACCAAAATGGCTGAAATTCCCTCGGCATTGTCGCGAATCCGGATCTTTGCAGACGGCGCGTCGTTGCCGGCCATGTTGCTGTTGGCGGGGAACGACCGCATCGCCGGATTCACCACCAACCCGACGTTGATGCGTCAAGCCGGGGTGACCGACTACCGAGCCTTCGCCCGGGACGTCCTGGCCCAGATTCGCGACAAGCCAATCTCGTTCGAGGTGTTCGCCGACGACTTCGCCGAGATGGAGCTTCAGGCCCGCCACATCGCGAGCTGGGGGGACAACGTCTACGTGAAGATCCCGATCACCAATACGCGCGGGCAGTCGGCGACCCCCCTGGTGGGCGCGCTGGCGGCCGCCGGCGTGAAGATCAACGTCACGGCCCTCTGCACGCTGGAACAAGTTCGGCAGACCGCCCGTGCCCTGCGCGGGGGAGCCCCCTCGGTGATCTCGGTGTTCGCGGGGCGTGTTGCCGACACCGGCCGGGACCCAGTACCTCTGATGAAGGAAGCGCTTGCCGTGTGCCGCGCGGAGGACCCACGAATCGAGCTGCTGTGGGCCAGCCCTCGCGAGGTCCTCAACATCGTCCAGGCCGCGGAAGTGGGCTGCGATATCATCACGGTGACGAACGACTTGCTGAAGAAGCTGGACCTGATTGGCAAGGATCTGGAGGAGTTCAGCTTGGAAACGGTGCGGATGTTCCATCGAGACGCGGCGACCGCGGGGTACGTCCTGTGAGCACCGACATCGGTGCTGGTGTCGCGTTCGTGCGCCAGTATCTCGCCGAAACGGAGCGAGCCGTGCGCGAGCTAGACGCGATCGCCATCGACGCGGTGGCGGCCGGCCTTGCGCGGGTGCGTGACGGGGGCGGCCGCCTGTTCATCCTGGGGGTCGGTGGCTCGGCGGGGCACGCAAGCCACGCCGTCAACGACTTCCGAAAGATCTGCGCCTTCGAGGCCTACACGCCCACCGACAACGTCTCCGAGCTGACGGCGCGGGTGAACGACGAAGGCTGGGACTCGAGCTTCGCCGAGTGGCTCAAGGTGTCTCGCCTCTCCTCGCGCGACGGGATGTTGATCTTCTCGGTCGGCGGGGGCAGCCGAGAAAGGAACGTTTCGATGAACCTGGTACGGGCTCTGGAGCTTGGCCGGCAGGTCGGTACCTCGATCTTTGGAGTGGTTGGCAAGGATGGCGGTGCCACCAGGGTCAGCGCCACCGCTTGTGTCATCATCCCAACGGTCTCGCCCGACCGAATCACCCCGCACACAGAAGGATTGTGCGCCGTGATTTGGCATCTGCTGGTCAGCCATCCGGCGCTCAAGCGCGCCGCGACCAAATGGGAATCGACGGAATCGACGAAATAGCACCGTGACGGGTTCACACTTCTTCATCGCCGGCGGAGCCGGTTTCATCGGCAGCCACTTCTGCGATCATCTGCTCGCGTCCGGCGACACGACCGCGGTGACTCTCTATGACAACTTTTCTTCGGGCCGCGATTGGCATTTTGGGCACCATCTGGGGGACGGCCGGCTGCACGTCGTGCGCGGCGATGTCGAGGACACCGAGGCCCTGGTGCGGGCGATGGATGGACACGATGTCGTGATCCACCTGGCGTCCAACCCCGACATCGCGCGGGCCGCGCGCGAGCCGACCATCGATTTCACCCAAGGGACGGTGCTGACCAGCAGCGTGGTCGAGGCGATGCGCCGCACGAGCGCCAAGCGCTTGCTGTACGCCTCGGGCAGCGGCGTGTACGGCGATCTCGGCACGCGCGAGGTGCGAGAGGATCATGGGCCGCTCGTCCCCATCTCGACCTACGGCGCCAGCAAACTGGCCGGCGAGGCGCTGATCGCGGCGTATGTCGCGATGTTCGACCTGCGCGCCTGCGTCTTCCGCTTTGCCAACGTGGTCGGGCCCCGCCAGACCCACGGCGTCGGCTTGGACTTTGCGCGGCGATTGTGGGAAGGGCTCGGCGCCGGGCACCGGCCTGTCCCCCTGCGTATTTTGGGCGATGGCTCGCAGTCAAAGTCCTACATCCACGTCGATGATGTCGTGCGTGCCGTGTTGATGGCGCACGCCCGGGCCGAATCGCCTTATTGCACCTACAATGTGGGGACGGGGGACGCCATCACCGTGCGCGAGATAGCCGAGCTTGCGGTCGAATGCGTGGGGCTGGCGCTGGACGGCGTGGCCTTCGCGTATGCGGGCGGCGATCGCGGGTGGAAGGGTGACGTGCCGGTGGTTCGCCTGGACACCGAACGAATTCAGGCGCTGGGATGGCGCTGTCGCTTGAATTCGCGCGAGGCCCTGCGCCAGTCGATGCTGGCGATGATTCCGGCGCTGAAGGCAGGTAAAATGTGAGCGTTGTGGCCGTTTCCCCGGCAACGCCTGCCGGTTCGGATCCCGACGTCACTTTGCTCATTCCCGAGCACGACGTCGCCGACCCGGAGCTGTCGATCGTGATCCCGGCCCTGAACGAGCAGCTCACCGTGGCCGACTTCGTCGCCTGGTGCCACGAAGGAATGAAAGAGGCCGGCGTGACCGGCGAGATCCTGATTGTCGACAGCGGCGGCGATCGAACCACCGAGTTGGCCCTGGCGGGTGGCGCGCGCGTGCTCAAAACCCCCAAGCGCGGATTGGGACGCGCGTATCAAGACGCCATACCGTACATCCGGGGGCGCTACGTCTTGATGGGTGACTGCGACTGCACCTACGACTTTCGCGAAATCGTGCCGTTCGTCGAGCGCTTTCGAGCTGGGGCCGAGTTTGTGATGGGGTCGCGCTTCCGCGGCTACATCGAGCCGGGCTCGATGCCGCCTTTGCATCGCTACCTCGGGACCCCCGTCACGACGTTCATCCTGAACGTGATCTTCGGCAGCCATTTCTCGGACATTCACTGCGGCATGCGTGGCATCGCGCGAGACGCCCTGATCCGCATGGATCTCCGCTCGCAGTCCTGGGAGTACGCCTCCGAAATGGTGTTGAAGTCGGTGCACATGAAGTTGCGCACCGAGGAAGTTCCCATCCGGTTCCTGCGCGATCGCGAAGGGCGCCTCAGCCACCACAAGCGGGCCGGCTGGCTGTCCCCGTGGCAGGCGGCCTGGATCAACCTGCGCGCGATGGCCGTGTACGGCGCGAATTTCTTCCTGTACAAACCGGGGCTGCTGTTGCTGGCGCTGGGTTTGTTGCTCACGCTGCCGCTGTCGTTCGGCTCGCTCGCCATCGGTCCCATCACCTTCTCGCTGCACTGGATGCTGCTCGGAGTGTGTCTGGCGGTCCTGGGTTTGCAATGTGTGTACATGGGGATCCTGTCGCAGATTTTCTTCGATTACACGGGTGAGGCGACGCGAAAATGGCTGGTGCGCTTTCCCTACACGCGCACCGTGGTCGTGTCGGGTACGCTGTTCGCGGGCGGCGTTTACCTCGCCGGGTTGCTGACAGTGGCCTATGTCCGCAACGGCTACCGATTGCTCGAGGGCTCGTCCGTCAACAACCTGGGTGTCACCGGTCTGCTGCTCATGATCGTGGGGTTCATGACCTTCACGTTCACACTGATGCTGCAATCGACCGTCGTGGCGGTGGCAAGGCGGTGATCAGGTTGCGGGCGTCCGCATTCGGTCAGGCTTATGCGCCGAGCGCCGTAGATCGATTCGGCGTTTGGCTTTCCGGGCACCAGATACGCCGCTTCGTCTCCGACTTCCGCGGCAAGCGCCTCGCGGATCTTGGATGTGGCTACCAGGCGGCGTTCTCGCGCACGGTGCTCGACGAGGTTGACTGTGCTGTTTTGGTGGATGTGGCGCTGGCGGACGATCTCAAGGTCCATCCACGCGTGCGCGCCATCGAAGGCGGCTTGCCGGAAAGCCTGGCCGCCTTACCCGACGCTGATTTCGACGTTGTTCTCATGGTCTCAGTGCTCGAACATCTTTGGGAGCCCCTGCGGGCTTTGCAGGAGTGCCGGCGACTCCTTCGATCGGGCGGAGCCTGCCTCGTGAACGTGCCGTCCTGGCGGGGCAAACGTTACCTCGAGCTGTCGGCGTTCCGACTGGGGTTGTCGCCCGCGGAGGAGATGGACGATCACAAAATGTACTACGATGTGCCGGACCTGTGGCCGCTATTGGTACGGGCTGGCTTCGCCCCCAGCGCCATTCGTTGCTTTTCCCATAAATTCGGCCTGAACACTTTTGCTGTTTGCCGGGTCGCGGGTGCAAAGTCGGGGCCTGCGTGATTGAAGTGAGCGACGACGCAAAGCTGACCGCCATCACGGACGACTGGGACCGACACTGGTCGTCCTACGCGGACAGCAATGCTCTGAATCCGGCCCAGGCCTATCGGCGCAGGCTCATCTTTGAGGCGCTGGATTTGCGGGGCGCGCCGCGGCCCGTGCGGCTGCTCGAAATCGGCAGCGGCCAGGGTGAGATGTCGCGCGAGGTGTTGTCGCGTCACCCGGATCTTGAGCTGCTGGGCATCGATCGGAGCCTGACCGGTGTGCGTATCGCGGAACAGCGCGTGCCGGGAGGTACTTTCATCCAGCAGGATCTGACCATGCCGATGGTCATTCCCGAGGCCTATCGTTCATGGGCGTCCCACGCCGTGTGCTCCGAAGTCTTGGAACACCTGGACGATCCGGTGGCCGCGCTTCGTAACGCGCGTGGCTACCTGGCACCCGGCTGCCGCCTCGTCGTCACGGTGCCCGGCGGGCCCATGTCGGCCTTTGACAGGCACATCGGACATCGGCGCCACTTCACGCCCGGCACGCTGATGCAGACATTGGCCGCCGCGGGATTTCTGCCGGTCGAGGTTCGTGGCGCCGGATTCCCGTTCTTCAATCTCTATCGCTTGACGGTGATCGCGCGCGGGCGGGCGCTCATCGACGATGCCGCGCACGGGTCTGGTGATCTGCCGCTTGCCGCGCGCGCGTTCATGCGAGTGTTTTCCCCGCTCTTTCGATTCAACATCGCCGACACGTCGCGGGGGTGGCAGCTGGTGGCCTTGGCGGGCGAGCCGCTGGCAAACTCCGGAGGCAAGCTCTGATCGAGCAAGTCATGAGTCTTCCCGGCGTGGTGCGCGCAGCGCGGGGAGTGTCCGACTGGGTGGACCTGCAGTGGTGGCACATCAACCGGCTGCTCGCGCGTGTCGCGCCGCAGGCGCGTGGCCGCCTGCTGGACGTGGGCTGCGGCACGAAACCATATCAGCACATCTTTCGTCCGTACGTGACCGAGTATATTGGGATAGAGCAGGAGTCCACCTTTGCGGCCACCGCCGCGTCTGG
>JADGRC010000404.1 GCA_017881245.1 Pseudomonadota bacterium | reverse complement strand
GGAGGACGAGCGAGCGGCTTCAGATCTGGTCTCATAGCGCGCAGCAATCGCATGTAGCAATCGGATGAAGAATGCGCGCGAAACCGACGATGGGCGAAAGACGATAGGCCAAGGACGATACAGAAAAACGATACGGAAGAGGCGATACGAAAAGGGGCGACGGAGGTCAATTTCGATCGGTCGAGCGGCGCGCGCTTACATGACAAGGAGTCGATATGCGGACAGAGTCGAGGCACGAACGACGACGTGGTGGACGATTGACAAGGGCGTTTTGGGCGACGTGGCTCGCCTCGGCCCTGGCCGTTGGGTCCGCATGTTCGGGTGGGCATACATCCCCGCCCGCGGTGACCGGACAACCGGACGGATCGACGATGGAGCAACCCGACGGGGCAGTGGTTGTTTCGCCATTCGAGCCGGATCCCCCCGCCACGTATGTCGCCAAAGTAAAGAACATCTTGGTCGGGCTCGCGCCCACGGACGACGAGGTTCAGCAGGTCGCAACGGATCCGACAAAGCTCAAGACGCTGATCCAAGGATGGATGCAGCAACCGCAGTACCAACAGAAGATGAAACGGTTCTTCGAGCTGGCGTTCCAGCAGACACAGGTCTCGGCGGTCGATTTCGCGGATCAGGCGTACCCGAAGCAGATCAGCATCAACAATTCGACCACGCCTCTGTTGGTGCAGAACGCCCAACAGAGCTTCGCGTTGACGATGATGCAGCTCATTTCCGAGGGCCGCCCCCTGACGGACGGCGTGACCACCGGGCGGTACATGATGACCCCCGCGATGAAGGAGCTGTACGCATTCCTGGACGTCTGGGAAGTCGACGACAACGGAAAGGTGACGGATCGATTCAAGCAAGCGCACCCCGGGCAGTCGATCACGGTCGGCACCGCGCAGGGGCCCATCCCGATTTCCGAAACCCTGGATCCCACCAGCGCGAACTACATGCACTGGTACAACCCCGACGTGGCCACGTACGGCGCGGCCGTCGCGGGCTGCACCGAGGATCCGATCGTCTACAACCCGAGCGCGGTGTCGCTGCACTATTTGCTCTACGGCGCGCTCGATGGACACAAATCAGCGTCCGGCGTGCAGTGTCCGCCGCTCGGCGGCACCGCCACGGCGCCTCAATTGACCGCCAGCGACTTCACCGATTGGACCATGGTCACCGTCCGACAACCGAGGGCGGGGGAGGCGGTCACCAATTTCTTTGATCTTCCAGCCTTGCGCGCCACGAACGAGCTGGTTTTGTCGATCCCGCGAACGGGTTTCTACAGCACGCCCGCGTTCTTCGCGAACTGGCAGACCAACATCAGCAACCAGATGCGCGTCACGATGAACCAGACGCTGATCGTCGCGCTCGGGGCTCAGGTCGACGGAACCGACACGACGAAGACCCCCGGCAGCCCGCCGCCCGGGGTCGACTTTGTGCACGCCGCCCGAGGCGATTGCTTCGCGTGCCACCAGACCTTGGACCCCCTGCGGTCGATCTTCTCGGCGACGTACTCGTGGAACTATCACGGCCAGCTTGACGCCGCTTGGACGGCGCAAAAGGGGATGTTCTCGTTTCAAGGGGTCGTGCAGCCCGTGAACACCATGGCCGAGATGGGCGACGCGCTGGCGGCGCACCCTCTGTTCGCGCAGGCGTGGGCGCAGAAGCTTTGCACGTACGTGAACTCGGCGCCGTGCTTGACGACGGATCCGGAGTTTCAGCGGATTGTCGGCGCGTTCCAGGATAGCGGCCTGGGCTGGAATACCCTGGTGACGGAGCTGCTGTCATCCCCGATCACGACGAACGCCGCGGCGACCGAAACGACGACGAGTAACGGTGTGGTCGTTGCCGTGGCCCGCCGGGATCATCTCTGCGCGGCGCTGAACAACCGCCTGGGTCTGAACGACGTTTGCGGGCTGGACGCCGTCACCAAAAAACAGCTTCAGGCCACTGTTCCGCAGATCGTATCGGGTCTTCCTTCCGATGGATACGGACGGGGCTCCGTCATGCCTGTTCTGCCCAATCGTCCGACGCTGTTCTACCGCGCCGGCACGGAGAACATCTGCTCAGCGATTGCCGCCGTTGTCATTGACGTGGGCGCCGCGAAGCAGACGGCTGGCACGAAGTATTGGTCCAGCGCCCAGCCGGACGTCGCGATCGCGGATTTCGTGGGGACGATCATGGCGCTTGTTCCGTCGGATCCCCGCGCTGCCCCGGCGACTACATTGTTGAAGGACCACTTCACGACGGCAGTCCAGCAGGGGTCGAGCGCGTCCGACGCGCTGAAGTCCACTTTCGTAGTGGCGTGTCTGGCGCCGTCCGCGGTTTCCATTGGGTTGTGAGGAGAAAACGTCATGATGATTTCCCGCCGTCAAGCGATTGCATCTACCCTGTTCGGAACCGGCGCCGTCGGATTGCGTGCGCTCGCCACGGGTCTTCCCGTGTCGTTCCTGTTGAACCCACGACGTGCGTTGGCGGACATCGCGACGCCGGCCTGCGGCGCCAAGGAGAAGGCGCAGTTCATCATCCTCAATACCTCGGGCGCTGGCGATCCCATCAATTCGAGTGTTCCTGGAACCTACGACGATCCCTTGATCGCGCACAGCCTGGATCCCGCGATGGCTCCTACACCCTTGACGATTCAGGGACAGACGTACACCGCCGCCGCGCCGTGGTCGACGTTGCCGCAGGCGGTGTTGGACCGGACCTGCTTCTGGCACTTGATGACCAACACCCCCGTGCACCCCAAGGAGCCGGACGTCTTGAAGCTGATGGGCGCTATCTACGCGGGGGAAATGCTTCCTTCGCTGCTGGCCAAGAACCTGGCGCCGTGCTTGGGTACGATTCAAGCGCAGCCCATCACCATCGGTGCGACGTCGCCTGCTGAAGGACTGAGCTACGGTGGCGCCGCGTTGCCCATCATTCCAGCGCTTGCGCTCAAGGCCACGCTAACGAATCCTGCCGGCCCGTTGACCAATCTGCAGCCGCTGCGAGACCAGACCCTCAGCCAACTGTACGACCTGTACAGGAACAGCGCTACGCCGGCCGGGAGGGCATACATCGATTCGTTGGTGATCTCGCAAAAGCAGGTGCGCGACATCAACCAGGACCTGCTGAATACGCTCGCCTCGATCAAGGACAACAGCGCGGCGTCACAAATCCTGGCGGCGGTGACCTTGATCCAAATGAACGTCACTCCGGTCGTCGCGATCCACATTCCGTTCGGCGGCGACAACCACCGGGACGTGGGCCTGGCCACCGAAACCGCGCAGACGGTGTCGGGCGTGGCAACCATCGTCGCGCTGTTTCAGCAACTGGCGACGGCCGGGCTTTCGGACAACGTGACGTTCATGTCACTGAACGTGTTCGGTCGGACCTTGGGGCCGAGTAATACGGACGGTCGTCAGCACAACGCGAATCACCAGGTGTCGATCACGATCGGCAAGCCATTTCGGGGCGGCGTGATCGGCGGCGTGGGACCCGTACAAGGCGACTATGGCGCGCTCGCCATTGATGCGGCCACTGGAAAAGGGGCCGCCGGCGGTGACATCCACACGGTCGATACTTTGCCCTCATTTGGTCGGACGATTTTGGCGGCGGTTGGTACCGATTCTGGAGCGGTCGACGCCTCCATCACGGGCGGAAAGGTCGTCACGGCGGCGCTGGCTTAGTCGATCGAAGCGCGGTCGGCTTGGTGCCATCCACGATAGCGTGATCGTCACGGTGAACGGCGATTTGCTGGGGCCACCGAGTGTACACAGGCCATCACTCGGCCTGGATGATCCCCGCATCGGTGACGCGGATGTTCCGGTGACGGTGGGCCCCCGAGAAACTCTCGATCTCGCGAACCCACGTCGAGTCCCAGAAGTGATTCACCATGTATTCCGCTTCGCCACGGGCGCTGCTGGTCTGACCCTGGGACGCGAGCGCGCGAATCAGGATCGAGTATCTCTCGGGAGCGTCGGGACTGTCGGGGAAACGCCGATTACCCGCGCGCGCAAGCTGGATCGCCAGCGCCGGGTCCGATCCCGCCGCCTCGCGCAATCGCGCCATCAGCACCGGCTCGGCAATCTTGGAAGCGAACGTCGAATGGGGATTCGGATCGATCGGCGCGGCTGGCGCTGACGCCGTGGCCGCTGCAGTCGACGCCACCGATACCGGGCGCTCGTCCCGACGGAGGACCTCCGCGTCGGCGGCGACCTTCGCGGAATCGGCGACCGGCGGCACGGGTGCCGGGGAAGTCGCCTGCGTGGATTCGGGCGCGGCGCCGCCGCGCGACGGCAGGGAGGGAACCTCCGCCGAGACGGACGCCGCCGGTTGCGCGACACGTCGGAGCACCAACAATCCCAGCAGCGCGGCGGAACCGATGGCCAGCAGCGCGAGCCCCAGAATCAGCACCCGCGCACGGACACGCTTCACCCTCGGACCATCAATCAGGGGCAGGCGCCGACTTCCGTCGGGTGGGCGTTGTAAACGGCTTGAATTGGGGCCTGCATGCTTGGCCACTTGACGGTCGCCGAGCCGTCATTGTACTGCCAAGCCCACGCGCCGTTGTAACCGCTGCCGTACAGCTTGGTGTACAGATCGACGCTCGCGACTCCGTCGGTGGACTGGGCCCAGAACTCGCCCATCACCAGCTTCTTGTCGAGGCCCCAGTGTGTCGCGGCGTTCAGGTAGGGCGAATACTGCGAGCCGTTCAACGTGTAGTAATGGACCTCGTAGAAGTCGAGCGTGCCGTTGGGTTTGCCTCCGGCGGTTTGCAGCGCGCTGTTCGAGTAGTAGTTGGTCATGCCGGTCACGCCGGTCGCACACGCCTTGAACGTCCAGGAGCCGTTCGTGATCAGGGCCGCCGGATCGACCGCGCGGATCGCGGCGGCGAGCCAGTTCACGGTGCGCTGGATGTACATTTCGTCGACGGTCGAGCCTCCGTTGGCACCTGTCCACCCGTTCTGCGTGGTCATACCCTCGGGCTCATTGAAAATTTCCCAGGCGTAAAGGCCGGGGTTGCCTTTAATGGCGTTTGCGAGCGGCGTGAGGACGTTGTCGATATAGGCCTGTCGGTTCGCATCGATCATCAGAAGGTTGCGATTGTTGGTGCGAAGGGTCGTCGAGATGTTTTCCCCGCCCTGCAACATGTCGAACGACCAGAGACTGAGCGTGATGGCCACCCCCGCCGCGTGGGCCCAGTCGAGGACGTTCTTGACGCCGCTGATCGCGGCCTGGGACAGGGGACTGGCCATTCCGCCGCCGTCGTACCCGGGCGTGACCGTGCCGTTGGTGTGCAGCCACCACCTGACCACCCGGCCACCGGCGTCGTGCGTGTTCTTGAACAATGTCTGAAACGTCGCCATGTTGGGATTGGGCACGTCGCCCCCGAACTTGACCCAGGCCACGTTCAGTCCGCTGGCGAAACTGCAGACCGCTGGGGTGCCACTTGAACCCGCGGTGCCCATCGCGCCTCCCGAGGAACCACTTGCGCCCGCGCGGTCACCGGTCGCACCGCCTAGCCCGCTGGATCTGCCTCCGGACCCGGCGTTGGAGGCGCCGCCGGATGCACCCCGCCCGCCGCTGCCTACTGAGCCCCCAGAACGGCCTCCTCCCGCGCCTGCGTCGGAACCCATTTGGGCCGGCTCGGGCGCCGAGCACCCGACGACGGCGACGGCCATGAGGATCGATGCAATACGGGCGACCATTGTGGTACCGGGCACATCAGGCCCCGACGACCCACGACGATGCCGGGGCCTTAGGGAGGGGAACATGTTGGTTGGACAAGTAAGGCTAGCAGGGAGAGGCAGGAAGTCGTTGGGGGACTCCGTGTGCCCACTTTGGTCGAAACCCGCCGCGCGGAAAGAAAGTCAGTTACCTGCCGACGTGTCGGGCGTGCCCCCATCCGCGAGTTGGTCCGCCGTCATGAAATGCAGATCATCGACCGTCACGTCCACCGCGTAGGGGGCAGACGAAGGACTCCAATTGAAGATCCAACGTAACCCCGTGAGCTGGGCGGGATTCAGCATGCTGATGGGTTTGCCTCCCACGATCTTGCTCCAGGGTATCTGAACCAACGTCTTGGTCGCCGAGACATTCACCAACACGGATGGAGCCGAACAGGTCGCGGCCTCGCACATCCCGAGCGATGGCGTGATGCGCGACCCCAGGTCGTCGCTGGAGAACGAGGCCTGAAAGGTCAGTCGATTCGGTGTTCCGGCGTTGCCTTTGATGGTGAACTCGATGCCCGCGAACGCGGACGCATCGGTGATGCATGCCAGGTTGATGGCGAATGCTGAATAGGTGGTCATCACGCCGGTGATGTGCCAGTCGCTGCCGGTCAAATCTTCGGATAAGCCCGGTGCGCCGAGAGCCGCTGCGCCGCCCGCTCCACCCGTGCCGCCCCCGCCCGCCCCACCCGCGCTCGTCACGACCCGGTCGGGGTAGTGAAAACTGTAGCCGGACGCCGTGTTGTAGAAATCACCAAACGAGAAGTTGTTCGGCTTCACAGCGGTCGTTCCGTCGGTGTACGTGAAATCGGAGATAATCGGGTCAAGGGCCACGACCAGGCCGGCCGCCTGTGCCTGCGCGACGCTGCAACTTAGGAGGATCGGCATGCCGCCCGCGCCGCCGGTGCCCGTGTCGCCTCCCATGGCCGCGCCGCCGGTGCCCGTGTCGCCTCCCATGGCCGCGCCGCCGGTGCCCGTGTCGCCACCCACGGCCGCGCCGCCGGTCGCGCTGGCATTGCCGCCGGTGCCAACGCCTGTGTCACCACCAGTGGCGGGGGACGTGCCGCCGGTGGTGTTCGCGCCACCCGTGCCGGTTGCTCCGCCCGAGCTCGTCGCGCCGCCCGATCCCATCGAGCCGGTCTTGCCGCCGGTCCCCTTTCCGGGGGTCGCGTTCTCGTTGCTGCAGCCTCCACCCGCCAGCAGGGAACCGCAGAGAATCACGGCGCTCAGACCAAGGATCTTTCGGGGCTGAATCGAGATCATTTCCGTACCTGCCTTTGATGTGATGAAAGGAGCGCGCACATGCATATCATGAAACGGCTCGACCGGCCGGAATGGGCATGCACCACATGGCGCGGAGGCGGCGAATGTCCTGGACACGCCGACGATGGAGAGCCGCATCGAGTGGGCGCGTTGGCCAGCGCCCCTCGTTGTTCGCGGCGGTCGTTATTCGCGTTGCGCGGGCTTCGGCGGTGGCAGGGACGCGCGTGGCAGCGGTGGCGGCGGGGGGGGTGGCGCCTGGAGCGTATCGGTGGAGATGCCGTGGCCTTGCGTGGGCGTGCCGGCCGCGCGCTGGGTGCTCGTCGAGAAGCCAGCAGATTTTTCGGCCAGCAGCAGTCGTTCCTTCACAGCGGTCGTCTCTTTGAAGTCGGCCTCTTGCGTCGCGATTTCGCCGCGTCGCAACTCTAGCTCTTCCTCCAACTCCGCGATCTGTTCGTGGAGCGCCGCGATGTTGTCCTGAATGGCCTGTTGGCGCCGGGTCGCGTCCTCGACGATGTCTTCGATTCGGACATTGACTGAGCCGAGGGTGACGCGCACCACACGCACCACCAGATCGATGTTCTGATCGACCGGCAATGAACGCATCAACTGCATCGCGTCGGCGATGCCGTAGGGAGCCGCGGCACCATTGCCCTCGGTTGCCCCGTCGTCGAGGTCGATGTCGATCTCTCGATCTTGCTTCGGTTCCGGGTGCTTGGTTTCCGACTTTTTTGCGAAAATAGACATGGTCTCTCGCTGGTTGGTGGTTGGGCGCCAGCATACTCCGATGTCGGCCTATCGCCTCGCCGAAATTTGTTTGACGCACTCGATTCCACACGTGTGAAGGCGCTTACGTGATCTGCGCTGTCGTCGGGCAGAAACCCGCGAGTTGCTTAAGGATCGGGTCATCCGAGCGACACCACAGACGGCAGTGTGGCTGGATTGCCCGCGTCCCCTCTCACTCGGCCAGAAAGCGCGCCGCCCCGTGTTGGTGCGTCGCCGCGAGATCTAAGATGAGGCGGCCGGTCTCGGGGGTCTCTCCTGGTCCCGTCCACTTCGCCTTGCGCGTCCTGCCTTTCCTTACCAAGTCGCGTAACTGACTTTCGGTAATCCGCTTGCCCCGGGCGGCGAACCAGATCACGAACGCGCAACCGTCGCGCCAGCGCGAACATCCCCAACCGCGATTGCCCGTGACAATGTGTCCCCGCCGGCAAAGAGGACACGGCAAATCCGTTTGCACGATAGGGGCCGGCCGGATTGCGTCGCTCCGGTCGCCGGGCGATTCGGACCCAAGCGCCTGCGCGGCACGCGCCGGCCGTGCGGGTTCGGGCCGATGTCGCGGGTCGGAAGGTCCATCGGCGGGTTTTCGCGCCGCGCCGGGCGTGAATGGCGCGTGTCGAACCGCGGCCATGATTTCATGAACGTACCGCACGATGTCCGTCATGAAGGCGGCGCGCGTGTCCTGACCGCGCGCGATACGGACGAGGCGCGCCTCCCAGGCTCCGGTCAGCTCGGGCGAGGCCAGCGTCGGGACCGGCAACCCTTCGATCAGCGCGATGCCCGCCTGAGTGGCCACGACCTGCTTGCCCTCGCGGGCAATGAATCCACGTTTCAGCAGCGTCTCGATGGTGGCGGCTCGTGTCGCCGGCGTACCGAGGCCTGTCTCTTTCATCGCGGCACGAAGAGCCTCGTCCTCGATCTCTCGGCCAGCCGACTCCATTGCCCCCAGAAGTGTCGCCTCGTTGTGGCGCATGGGCGGCCGAGTCTGACGGGTCAGCGCTTCGAATCGACCGTTCAACCGTTGCCCCTTCGTGAGAGCAGGGAGCGTGGAACCGAGGTCGTCCTTGGTCTCCGCATCCCCTGCTTCGATGGGGCGTTTCTTCGCGCCCGGATTCTTCGTATCGTCGAACCCCGCCACCGCTTGCCAGCCGGCCACCAGACGGACCCGCCCGCGAGCCACGAATCTATCCGGCGGTGACGGCAGCACGGTCAACAACGTGTCCTCGGATGACGGCGCGGTGGCCTGTCGTACCTGCTCCGGCCTCGCGGATGTCGGCACGGGCTCGCCGCCTGGCATTGGTCCCGCCGGTATGCCTGCCCCCGCCGCCGGATCCGGCTGCACGTCCCTTCGGGTTTTGGCGACCGCCGCCCCGACGCGGATCATCACTTCGGTCAAAGCGAACTCGGCGTCCGGATGGAAGGCGCCGAGGAACCGTCGTGCCACGAGATCGAACACACGCTGCTCGTCTTGTCCCAGGGAGCCCGCGGCCGGTGCCTTGCCGGTCGGAATGATCGCGTGGTGGTCATGGACCTTCGTGCCATCGAACACACGACGCGACCGACCGGTCGGTTCGACGTCGCCCTGAATCAGGGGTTGCGCGAACGACGCATAGTCCGAAATCCCGGACAATCCGCGGAAGATCCTGGGCAGCTCGCCCTTCAAATCAACCGGCAGGTGGCGCGAATCCGTGCGTGGGTAAGTCAAGATCTTGTGACGTTCGTAGAGCGCCTGCGCGGCCTCCAGAGTGCGCGACGCGGACATCCCGTAACGCCGATTGGCCGTGCGCTGCAGCGACGTCAGGTCGAATAGTTGAGGCGGCGGTTCGTGACTGCGCTTTTCGATCAAGGACTCGACGATCGGACCACCCGGATCGCCGGCACCCGCGTGCTTGCCGGTTCGCGTGGCCACGTCGGCCGCCAAGTCACGCGCGCCGAAACGCGTGACGGCGCCTTTCGCGGGGTCCGGTTTGATGGTCCAAAGCGCGTTGAAACTGGGCGGGGGCGGGGAGCCCGCGCCGCCGGTGGCCTCTCTGGTGTCCGGCAGCCGTTCGGGTGAGAACGTTCCGCGCACCTCCCAGTAGTCACGCGGTTGAAACGCGCGGATCTCCTGTTCCCGGCGCACCAGAATCGCGAGGGTCGGCGTCTGGACGCGGCCGATGGAATACACGGGCGGCAGCGACGATTTCCAGTCGCTTCTTCCTCGCCCGCGGCTTCCCGACCTGGTCCTGGTAGGGGTAGCGGCTTTGGCCGTCCCGGTTGGTATCGGGGACGGGTCTTCCGCAACCGTCGTCCCCAAGGGAGATCGGGGCGTCGCGCGAAAGCGAATCGTCACTGCGCGGGTCGCGTTCATCCCGACCAGCCAGTCGGCCTCGGAACGGCACCGTGCGGCGTCTCCGAGTGGGTCATACGCGGCCCCGGGGCGCAGGCCCGCGAACCCCCGATGGATAGCCTCGTCCGTCAGCGACGAGATCCACAAGCGCCGTACCGGCAACCGGCTACCGGCCAGTTCATAGACGTAGCGAAAGATGAGCTCGCCCTCGCGGCCGGCGTCGCACGCGTTGACGACTTCGGAGAACCTCCGATCGCGCAACAGATCGCACACGACGCGCAGCTGATCGCGCGTTCCCGAGACCGGGCGGAGCTTGAACGCTGGCGGAATCATGGGCAGCGTGTCCATGCGCCAAGCCTTCCAGCGGGGATCGTACGCCGCCGGTTCTTCCAGCTCGACCAGATGGCCGATGCACCATGTAATCGCTCGACCAGGCCCCTCAAGAACGTTGCGGCCCGATGCGCGCGCGCCGAGGACCCGCGCCAGATCGCGCGCGACGGACGGCTTTTCGGCGATCACGAGTTGCATGCCAGGACCAGTCTACTGACCAGTCTAGCGATGTTATCGACCCGCATGTGGTCGCAGGTGCTGCTTGGACCTGGGGATTGCGAACTCGGCGCCGATGCTCCTGATTTACAATCGGTGATCGCCTACGAGGAGTGCCGGTGGAACGCGGCGCAGTGCCGCTTTTGGTGTCGGCGGCTCCAGCTGGTGTTGTTCTGACCCAGCACGCGCATGCCGCCGCCCCTTGACGAATACCTGCATGAACGTTCAGCATCGAGGCCGTGAAGTTCGTTCACGCTGCTGATCTCCACATCGATAGTGCGCTGCGCGGACTGGAGCGATACGAAGGAGCACCGGTCGACCGAATGCGCGGAGCGACCCGTCGGGCGTTCGAGAATCTGGTGGATCTATGTCTGACCGAGGACGCGGCGTTTTTGTTGCTCGCCGGCGACATCTTCGACGGGGACTGGAGGGACTACGGGACTGGTCTGTTCTTCGTTGCGCAGATCGCGCGCCTCGGGCAGGCGGGGATTCCGACGATCTTGGTGCGCGGTAACCACGACGCCGCCAGCCACGTGACGCGCGTCCTGGCCCTTCCCGATCATGTACACGAGATGGGTTCACGCCACGCGGACACCAAAATCCTCGAAGCGCACGGGGTCGCCATCCATGGACGCAGCTTCCCGACGCGAGCGGTGACCGACGATCTGGCGGTGGACTACCCGCAGCCCGTCCGTGGGCTATTCAACATCGGGCTTCTGCACACGAGCGTCGAGGGCCGGGTCGGACACGAGCCGTACGCGCCCTGCTCGGTCGCCGGCTTGACGGCGAAGGGTTACGACTACTGGGCGCTCGGGCACGTGCACGCGCGTGAGGTGCTGGCGACGGAGCCCTGGATCGTGTTTCCGGGGAACCTGCAAGGGCGTCACGCCCGCGAGACGGGTCCCAAGGGCGCGACCGTCGTAACCGTGAACGATGGGCGGGTGGAGACCGTCGAGGCGCGGCCGCTCGACGTCGTGCGGTGGATGACCTGCGACGTGGACGCGTCGGATGCGGCCTCGCCGGACGACGCGGTCGACACGGCGCGCGCGATATTGGAAAGCGCGGTCGTCGCGGCCGATGGTCGATTGGTGGCGGCGCCGATCACCTTACGCGCAGGCGCTGCCGTGCACCGCGCGCTCGTCGCCGATGCCGACAGGTGGACGCAGCAAGTGAGAGCGATCGGCCTCGACGTCGCGGGCGACAGCCTGTGGGTTGAACGGGTGCGGTTCCAATCCGTGACCACGGGCGTTGAAAATGGGATCGCGCGGCCTGGGCGTCCGGTGAAAGGCGCGAGGATTCATCGCCCCGCGGAGACGCCGCTGGTCGACGAAGATGCGGTTGCCCAGTTCGTGAACGCGCTGCGGGCGCTGCGGACCGACGATGCTCAACTTGCGATGCTGGGAGACGAATTCGCCGACTTGCGGCGCAAGCTGCCGAGCGACGCCGACGAGGGCGAGGACGGGGTGCGGCTGGCGGATCCGGGGACCCTGCGCCGGTTGCTGGACGAAGTGGAATCGCTGGTCGTCGGACGGTTGACGAGCCCGCGCGGAGATCTCGTCTGAAGATACGTTCGTTGCGGCTCACCGCGTTCGGCGCGTTCACGGAGCGCGAGCTGGTCTTCGCAGGCGACGGCATTCCGGCCGGCGCCCTGCACATCGTGTACGGAGCGAACGAGGCGGGCAAGAGCACGGCTTTGCGGGCCGTCTCGGGATTGTTGTTTGGTATTCCCGCGCAGACGACGGACGCTCACCACCACCCGATGACCGATCTCCGGGTCGGCGCGGTGCTGGAGGCGGCCGATGGCAGCATCGTGAATCTGATACGGCGCAAGGGCAGAAGGAACACCCTCTTGGATCCGGAGGGCAACCCCCTCGATGAGAGTCTCTTGCGGCGCTTGTGCGGCACAGCGACGGAGGCGACCTTCCGGGCGTTGTTTGGCCTCGACCACGTGACTTTGCGGGCGGGGGCCGAGGCTTTGCTGGCGGGGCAGGGCGACGTCGGAGAAAGTCTGTTCGACGCGGCGCTTGGTGCCGGGCGCGGCATCCACCGGGTTCTGGAGGAGATGGAAGGCGAGGCGGACGCGCTATTCACATCCAAGGGACACAAGCGAAAGCTGAACGAAGCCATCAACGCCTATCACGAAGCGCGCACGATGGTCCGGATGAAGACCCGGTCCGCGGAGGGATGGTTGGCGCAAAAACGGGCGCTGGACGAGGCGCGGGAGGAACACGGCCGCCTGGCCGAATTGGCGCGCGGTCGCAAGCGGGACCTCACCCGCCTGGAACGCGCGCGGCGATTGCTCCCGCTCTTCAGCCGTCGCGGTCACGTGCTCGAATGCATCGGGGCGCTCGGCGAAGTGACGCTGCTGCCGCCGGACGCGGCGCAAACGCGCGAGTCGACACTTCGCGATCGGCAGCAGGCGACGACGGAACTGGCGCGCCTAGGCCGCGAGATCGCCGAGATTGGCGCGCGCCGCGACAATCTTTCCGTGCCGGATTGGATGGATGCTCCGGCGGTCGTCCGGCTGTCGGATCTGCAGGATCGACTGGGCGCTTACCGGAAGGCGGCACAGGATCGACCTGCCCTGATTGGCACGCTCGCGGCTCACGAGGCCGAGGCCGACGCGCTGGCGAGGCAACTGCGAGGCAGCGCGGGAGCGGCGGCCGGCGGAGTCGTCCTGGGATTCGGCGTGGCGGAGCGCGCGCGCGTTCGGAGATTGTCGTCGTTGGAGGCCGGGCTGGTTCAGCAAGACATTCATGCGAAGCGGGTGCTCGATGACCTCGATCGCCGCCTTCGCGCGCGTCTGGACGAGCTCAACGACGGGTCGCCAAACGAGGACAGCGGGGCCCTGCGCCGGCTGCTCCGCCGCGTCGAGCGCGAAGGGGACATCGACGAGCGCTGGCGGTCTGCGGTGGAGGCACGAGAACGCCTGGCGACGGAGTTGAGCCGGCGCGTGGCGGCGCTGGCCTTGGCCGGGAAGACCGGGATGCCGCCAGGAAGAGTGGTCGGCGTGACGGCGCCGATTGGCGACAGTACGAATGAGGCTGCCAAGGCGCTGACCGGCGACCAGATTTTGTCGTTGGTCGTGCCGCCCGCCGAGAGTGTTGACCGATACGCCACGGAGCTACAGGCCGTGTCCGTACGGCAGGAGCGGCAAGCCGAGGACCTGGCGGCCTTCCACCGCAAGCAGCGGGCCGTCGATCGCAAATTGGTCGAGATCTCGCAAGGGGGGCAGGTGCCTTCGCTTCTGACGTTGCGGCAAGCGCGTGTGGCTCGGGCCGAAGCCTGGGCGCGCTTGCGCGGCGCCGGGAACGAATCGAATGAAGAGACGGAACGGGTGGCCGCGTTCGAGAGCACGATGGCGCGCGCGGACGAAGCCGCGGATCAGTTGTTGCGCGACGCCGAACGCGTGGCCAGGGCCGCGTCGTTGAATTCGGAGCGTGAGGAAATCGAGCGGCTGATCGCCGACGCGGAAGTTCAGCGGACGGATCTTGGCCGTCGGCGCGACGCCGCGATTCTTGGCTGGAAGGTGCTGTGGGCGCCGCTCGGTGTGAATCCCCAGGGTCCTGAAGAGATGCGCGCCTGGCTGCGTGGCTTTGCGGAGACCGCGGAGGTGGCGCGCCGGCTGGAAAGATCCGCGGGCGAGGTCGACAAACTTGGCACACAGATTCGGCGAGCGCGGGACGAGCTCGGTCTCGTCTTGCGTGGCTCAGGTCAATTTGATCCCGGCGCCGACGTGGTTGTCCTGTGCGAGCAGGTGGCCGCGATCGCCCAAGCGCGCGAAGACGCGGCATTCCGCCGCGCCGCCCGCGAGCGAGAGAAGGCCGTGCTCGTCGAAGAGCGAACGCAAGCAACCCGGTTGCGCGCCGAGGTCGAGGCCGCGCTTACCGCGTGGCGTGCGGACTGGGCCGAGGCGATCGCGCCGCTGGGGCTGTCAGCCACCGCGTCGCCCGCCGAGGCCGAGGCGGTCCTGGAGCTCGCCGCGCTGCTCTCGCGCAAGCAGGACGAAATCGCGGAGATCACGCGGCGTCTGCGAGCGATTGACCGGGACGCGGAGCATTTCGAGAAAGCGGTTGGCTCGTTGATTGCGACGCTGACCCCCGATCTTGTTGGTCGGCCGGCAGACGAAGCCGCGGAGAGTCTGCTGCGACGCTATCGCGACGGGATCCCCGCCCGGCAAGCGCGCG
Organism: Pseudomonadota bacterium; assembly: GCA_017881245.1. Taxonomy (GTDB): domain Bacteria; phylum Myxococcota_A; class Polyangia; order Fen-1088; family Fen-1088; genus FEN-1088. The sequence continues at coordinate 1,460 of JADGRC010000404.1, read as the reverse complement.
CCGAGCTGGATGATGATTTGCAGCGTCGGCGTCAGGCACAACGCGCGGCCGAGGTAGCGCATGCCACCGCCAAGGAGCAGGTTGGCGCGCTGATGAACGCGGCCGGCGTCGCGGACGTCACGGCGCTGGAGGAGGCGGAGCGACGTTCGGCCGACTTGTTGGATTTGCGCCGCCAGTTGCGGGAGATCGAAGACCAAATCCTGGACCTGTCGGACGGGCTAACGCTCGATGCCGCCTTGCGGGAGATGCCGGGAAGCAACGCGGATGAGCTCGACGAACAGATCGATCGTTTACGGGACGAGATCGACGGTCTCGATCGCGACACCCAGAGCGCCAGCCGGTTGATCGGTTCCACCGACGCCGGTCTGCGGGTTTGGGACGATCCCGCGGGTGGCGGCGCCGCCGAGGCTTCGGAGGAGGCCCAGGCGCATTTGGCGCGTGTCCGCGCGCTGGCGTCCGAGTACGCGCGCCTGCGCCTCGGCGCGCGGCTGTTGTCCCGCGAAATCGAGCGCTACCGCGAACAACACCAAGGCCCCGTGTTGTTGCGCGCGGGCGCGATCCTGGCGCGCCTGACGCTTGGCCGTTACACGGGATTGCGCGCGGACTTCGACGAGGCCGATCGGCCCGTCCTGCGCTGCGTGCGCGCCGATGGCACGAAGGTGTCCGTGGAAGGGCTCAGCGACGGGACACGCGACCAACTTTACCTGGCGTTGCGCCTGGCGACGCTGGAACGCCAGGCCGCGCTGGCCGAGCCCTTGCCTCTGATCCTGGATGACATTCTCATCCACTTCGATGACGAACGAGCCGGCGCGGCCCTGCGCGTCCTGGCGGAACACGCCCGGGGAACGCAGGTGGTTCTGTTCACGCATCACGCGCGAATCGTGGAGCTGGCCGAGCGGATGATTCCCAAGGACGGGTTGCGCGTTTCTCGCCTGGAAGGCTGAGCACGCGGTGCGTGACGGCGCCGGCTCGATTTCCGCCCAATCAGGAACACGTCACGTTAACGGCCGACGGCTTGGTCGCCGTGAAACTGAAGAGACCTTTCCGCGATGGGACGGTCTCGGTCGAGATGGACCCGCTGTCCCTCATCTCGAGGCTGGCAGCCTCGGTGCATCCGCCCAGGTTCCACAGTGTTCGCTATGGTGGAATCCTCGCGCCGCACAGCAAATGGAGGCCGCTGATCGTGCCGTCACCGCCGCCCGCCGCGATCACCGCGCCAGGTTGCCACTCGCTGCCGCCGGAAACGGACACACCCGCGCGACCACCCACGCATCGTTGCCGGTGTCGCCCGTGGCACGAGCTGATGCGCCGGTGCCTGAAGATCGACGTCGAGACCTGCGGCCGCTGCGGAGGCAAAATGAGACTGGTCGCCCTGGTCCAAGACGCCGAAAACATCGCCCGATACTTGCGCCACTTGGGCCTTCCCACCGACGCGCCACCGCTGGCACCAGCTCGCGGGC
>JADGRC010000403.1 GCA_017881245.1 Pseudomonadota bacterium | reverse complement strand
CGCTTCGCCATTTACCGGCTTGGCAAGTCCGTCGCAGGTGACCTAGCGACAGGCGGCGGCCTTGACAAGAAGTTGCGACGGTGACCTGCGAATTGGCCGAACGGCTCCCTTCGTCGAACGCCTGATCGGCACCATACGTCGCGAATGTCTCGACCGCGCGCTCTTCTGGACGGCCGCTGATCTGGAGATGACGCTCCGCGATTTCCAACGCTACGACAACGGTCATCGCACGCATGCGGGGCTGGAGGGGCGTACGCCGGAACCCAGCGAGGACGCGAGCGGCGCACGGGCGAGTGTCCGTTCGTATCGCTGGCAGCCGCATTGTCGGGGGCTCTATCAGACGCCGATGGCGGCGTGACGTGTGAGTGCACCGGATGCGCCGGGCACGTCTGAATCTCGCGAGGTGGGTCGACCGAGGGGACGCCACCGTGTGCGCACCCCCTGAGGGAACCCTTTGTGCGGAGACGGATTCGGCGCGGGCCGAATCACCCCAATGCGAGTTCGTTCAGGAGTCCTTGCTGCACGATTGGGAATTCGCCAGTGACAGCCGGTTCCGCTCCGTGTTCGGGCACCACAGCGCGGAGCCGGCTTACCAGTTCCAGACTTAATGGCGCACTTATTGCATCTCTATACCCTTTTATGCACAAAACTGCCGCGAACCCGGCAGGCTTCGAGGTTTCCTGAACAGTAGAGAATAGGTTGTTGTAGCGAAGGGATAGTGTCCCCTCCTGAGCGAAATAGAAATGTCCCCTAAGCTGGTGACCGCAGCCTCTGCCACTTGACTGGTTCTAGTGAAGCGAGTCTTTCGGGGCGCCAACCTCGTTGAGAGCTGAAAACGAAAAGTGAGGCGAATCACAGTGAAGACTCTTTTCGCATCCCTCGTTGCCGTGTCTGTGCTGGCTTCGATTCCGGTCCATGCCCAGACTGAGTTGGGCAGTCTCAGGGGCTACATCAAGGACGCGCAGGGAGGCGCGTTGCCGGGCGTCACGGTCACAGCGACCGGTCCGCAGATCCTCGCGCCCGTGGTCGGTTTGACCGACGACACCGGCTATTATCGGCTGCTCAATCTGCCTCCGGGCACTGTCACGATGACGACTGAACTGACCGGCTTTGCACCGTATCGCCGTGAAGGAATCCTGATGCGTGCCGGCAGTACTTTCGACATCGACGTCGAGATGAAGCTGGGCACGCTGGAAGAGACCATCACGGTCAAGGCCGAGTCGCCGATGATAGAGACCCTCAAGGCGAGCACGTCGTTCGCGATCAGTGGGGAGTTGTTGCGAGCCGCCCCGGTAACCGCACGGGGGCTCTACAGTGATGCTATCGACATGATCCCCGGCATCCAATCGCGGGAGGGCGTTGATGGCAGCGGCGTACGTGTTTACTATTTTATGGGTACCACTCAGAACGCGGGCTACACCGCGCTGGATGGTGCGCCGTTCGGGGGTTTCGCTAATCCCACGCCCGCTCGGACGAGCATGAGCGCCGAGACCGTCGCGGACACGGAGCTCCGGACAGGCGGCGCTGAGGCGTCCACACCCTTGACCATGGGCACCTTCATGAATGTCGTCGCGCCGCAAGGTGGCAATGCCTTCAAGGGATCGGCGAATTTCGCGTTCCAACCCGTGGCGTGGAATTCCGACAACAGCAATGGCGGACGGGTGAGCGGTGGCGTGCCCAAGCCGGTGGGGGTCAGCCAGGTCGACCTGTCGCTGGGTGGCCCGATCGCCCAGAACAAGACGTGGTTCTTTAGCTCGTTTCGCTGGGCATCTGACATCAACGGCATCAGCCGGACCCCATTAAACCTCAGCAACCTGACCGCGTTCAGGCCCAGCTTCCAACCCTTCAACAACACATGGCGGACTAAGACCCCTTTTGTCAAGATAACCAGCCAGCTCAACCCGAACCACGTGTTGTCGGCGTTCTATCATTACGACCGCTCGTATTACACATCGAACCGCGAGTACGATGAGGATCCGATCGCTTTTCAATCCGGCGGGGGGTCGCTGGCGCAAGCCAGGCTGAACTCTGTGTGGAGCTCGCACTTCACGTCGGAGATGTCGGTGGCTTACAGCAACAAGGGGAATAGCTCTGAAGAGACGTACGCGAACCTGAATGTGGGATCCGGACCTCAGATAATGGTCCACAATGACATCTTCACCTCGAGCGGTCTGCCTGTCGGGACCGGCATGCTCGTGGAAATGAACAACCCACAGTCGACGCCTCTGCAGCCCTCCTCGACCGTCACCCTGCAAGCCGGCGTCACCTACTTCAAGGGAGGGTGGGGCGGCTCGCACGAGTTCAAAAGTGGAGTCTGGGCTGCGCCGAGGAGCCGCTTCGATGTCACGAATCGCTACGTGAACGACGGGTTCGCCCTCCAAGAGGTGCGGCAGATCGACCCGAACAACACCGCTGCGGGCGTCATCCCGTTCCACATGCGATACTTCACACCGAGTGAGGTCGCCACACAGTCGGCTCGGGACAAGGACATCGGGATTTACGTCCAGGACGCGTGGAAGCCCAATGCCCGGATGACGGCGAGCGTCGGCGTTCGTGTGGACGCGATCCGCCGGTACGACGGAATCCTGGGCACCCAGCGAATGAAGAGCACCGTGGTCGGGCCCCGCTTTGGCGTGTCGTATATGGTCACCAAGGATGCCAGGAACGTGTTGCGCGTCTCCGCCACGCGCATGCACGACATGATGAACGGTGCCGATGTCGTCGAGTCATTTGCCACCACCTCCCGGGTGACCACCCGCGACGTCTACATCGACAAGAACGGCATCCAGAACACGGTCATCACGCCCCCCCCCACTGCGGCTCTGTCTGCCCTTCAATTCGATAAGAATCTGCATCAGCCGTACGTCGACGAGTTCATCGTCGGGTTCCTGAAGCAGTTTCCTGGGCAGGTCACTCTCGATGTGGCGGGGCGCCGGCGTTACTACAAGGACCAATACGGACTCGTGGACATCAACGGGGTCTACCCGAGCGGACCGAACCAGCCCTTCGGTGGCTTTGGCTTGGTCGACCCGAATCGGGGGATCATCTTCCAGGAGCGCAACGATAACTGGAGCCAGGACGTGGTGACCGCGCTGGAGGTGGTGGTGGCCAAGAACATGTCGCACAACTTTCAGGCGATGCTCAGTCTCTCGCGCCAATGGCAATATCTCGACGGCACGTGGAATCCGACCGACCCGGCGCGCTTCGTTCAACCGGACGCCTTTGCGACCAATCGCCAGCTCCCAGCAACAGCCGGGAACAGTGACACCAACACCTTGGACGGCGGCGCGGGTTCGACTCCGGCGTTCGCGGGATTTCGGCCATACGCGGTTCGGGGGGTTGGCCAGTACCTCGCCCCCTGGGGGATCATTCTGTCGGGTAGCTATGAGGTGTCGGCCGGCGACTACACAGCTCCGATCGTCACCAAGCTGTCGGCGCCAGACTCGCGAGTCGGACCGGCGCTGGTCACCCTTGCCAATGGAACGAAACAGCCGAACCCCCTCGCCACGACGATCCGCTTCGCGTTTCCGACGCGCGGGGATGGTTCAGTGCTCAACGAGGCCACCCGATCCCTGCAGCTCAGGGTTGGTCGAGAATTCAAGTTCGGGCGGAGCCAGCTCACGGGGGCGCTGAACATCTACAACCTCCTCAACTCGGGCTCGAACACCCAGTACGCTGACGGAGCCAACCAACTCTACAACCCGGCCTACCTGTCGGGGATCCAGCGGCTGTCCCCACGGGCTTTCCAGCTCATGATCGTGGACCGATTCTAGCGGACGGTTTGAGTCGTGATTCGCTGAAGCCGACAATCGTGTTTCATAACTGAAAGGAGCCCCTATCTCTCATCTGCAAGCTGACATACAGGCAAACAGCAGAGATCGAGAATCGTAAACGCGCACAATCGAGCGCACAGCGACAGATAGTCTCGGTCCGCCGTCGCGCTCTCGGAGGGCTGCAAATGGAACGTCTGATTGGCAAACTGGTGCAGGATTTCGAAACGGGTGGGATCAGTCGGCGCCAGCTCATTCAGAGCCTAGTGCTGGCTGCGACGGCCGCATCCGGCAAGGCCTCTCCGGCGGCCGCGGCTGCGGGAACAGGTTTCAAGACAGTCGACGTGAACCACATTTCGCTTCAGGTCAAGGATTACCGAGTTAGCCGTGACTTCTATGTCGATCTGATGGGCATGAAGGTCGCCATAGACAATGGAAGGGGCCGGAACGAAAGTATTCTGACGTGGGGCCGAGGTAATGATCAGTACCTCATCACACGCAATCACCCGGTGACACCAGGGCAGAGCCCTGATCCGAACCCGAAACCCGTGGTTGATCACGTTTCGTTCACGATCGCGAACTGGGACAAGAACGCGGTGGAAGCGGAATTGAACCGCCGCGGACTCAATCCCCGCCCGGATACGGATGACAGCTTCATTATCAAGGATCCGGATGGCTACACACTGCAGATCCAGGGTCCCGGACTGAATGCTGTAAATCCCGTCTATACAAAGAAGTGATCGAACGCCGTGGGAACTGCAGCAAATCGCGAATCATACGGGGCTCGCCATCACGGTGTGTCATTTCCTGCCAGGCACGAGCTAGTGGAACAAGATCGAGCATCGGTTGTTCTCGCACATCGCCATGAACTGGCGCGGGACGCCGCTCGTCGACCTGGCTACCATCGTGAGCTTGATTGGTTCGACGCACAGTCGGGCCGGACTCCGAGTCCGTTCGGAACTCGATCGCGGCCAATACCCGGGTGGCGTCCCCCGTCACCGATGCGCAGCTGGCGACCGTCCGCCTCAAGCGGCATCGGTTTCACGGCGACTGGAACTACACGATCCACCCCGCCACGCCAAGACCAAGTCAGTCAGTTATTGTCTGACAGGCCGGGCGCGGGTTTCGTCATCGCCTCCCTCAGCGTAGCCCGAGGGACTTCGGTGCTACGGAAAGTCGATCTCAACCGCCAGCGTCGTTTTATGTTGGTCGCGAGGCCTGCAATCCAGAGTTAACGTTTTGCCATCCAAGCGTTGTTTCGATCTGGCGGTGCCGGTTTCGGTTCGTCGGCGCGATTTGCTCGGCGGTCTTGCGCGCCTGGATGGCAACCAGAGTACGCCAATGGAGAGCGAAGCGGGAGCATCATCCCTTTGCCATTGGGGTTCATCAATCCCGCCGTTGGCGCGACGATCCCATGGCGATCGTGGTCGGCGTCGTTGGCGAAGGCGATGTCGAAGCGGTCGCGCATCGCCACGAGCGGCACCATCGCGTACGGCGATGAGCCATCCGTCCGGATCTTGCCGT
>JADGRC010000002.1 GCA_017881245.1 Pseudomonadota bacterium | reverse complement strand
GCCCTCTTGCTGGTAACCTTGGGGGGAACATGGCTTTTCTTCCCCGGGGTTCTTGGATCGAGCCGAATGCGCGGCATCTTGGTGTTAGGGATCGCAGCTGCTGCGGTCCTGATTCCCAACTTGTTTTTTCAGGCGTCGCTCGCGCCCGGCGGTCCCGTACAGAAGCTCAAACTGGTTGCTTTCCGCGTTCCTGGATTTTCTGGACCGTCCCTCCCCCTCATTGGACCAAGCGGCATGGAGGCAATCGCGACGGACCTTGGACCGTTTGTTCTCATTCTGGTGGGCGCCGTGGGCCTCGCCCTGCGTCGGCGCTCTCGCCAAGTGTGCGGGACGATGGTCGCTCTCGGGATCACTCTGATCGTTGCGACGATCCTTCTTCTGGTCGTGGACGTCAACGGGTACCCGATCGAGAACCATCGTTTCATGACCATTTGCGAGGTCATGTTCCCGATGGCGGCCTTGTACCTTCTGACTTACATGCCATCGGGACATTGGGAGAGGGTGCCGATTGTCGGAGCCTTGTGTCTTTCGGCCGTCAGCACGTTCTACTGGTACCAGAACGGGATGAGCCCACCGACGGAGTACTTTACCAACGACGTCGACTGTCGATCGTCTTCCGGGGCGCGGCTGTTCGAGTCACCTAGGCCCACCTATGTGGTGCGAAAATATTTGTTCGAGTTTGCGGGATGCCGTCCGGTATTTTCACCGGGCACTGTTGACGAATGGGGCACACTGTTCACCGGGAACCCAATTGGCGGTCGCGAGGCGTTCCAATCGCTGAGCAACCAGTTCGTCAAGGAGTCCGAGTCCCTGCGCGCGGTTTGCCCACGCGAGTCGGCCGAATCGGATCCAGCGTGCAAATACGCGCTCGCACATGGGCTCTGTGCTCCGGCCGGCAAGGCCTTTCGCACCTGCGAACTCGCCCGCGACGACCGGAGGCGAATCCTCGCCGCCTGGATGTAAGGAAGCTGTGCGGACGTCGCGGAGATGCTCGTTGTTGGTTCTCACATAGTTTCGTGAGGGAGGATGGCCCTGTCCATCCATCCGGTAGCAAACGCACATGCTGACTGCGGGCCTCTCATGGGGAGTTATTGAGACGCACCCGGACGACGTCGTTGTAGAAGGTCGCGATCAGATCATTCTTCCCGTCGCCATTGAGGTCCGCGATCGCCACCGCGTTCGGCTCATTGGGGTCGGAGGAGTAGTAGCGCATGCCGCCAAACATTCCGGCTCCGGTGTTCAAAAGCACGCTCGTGCCGCCTATTTCGGTCGCTGTTGCCAGATCGACCTTTCCGTCGCTGTTCAAGTCCCCGAACGCCACGGCGACTGGTCGCGCGGCCGAATAGATGACGGGCGCGCCAAAGGTCCCGGTTCCCTCGTTCATGAACACGCTCAACCTCGCCGCGCCGTAGCTCGCGAACGCCAGATCCGCCCTTCCGTCCCCGTTCAGATCGCCGACGGTCATCCCGTTCAGGATGGTGCCAGCGGCAGTGCTGATGGTCGAGTAGGCCCCATTGCCCTGGGCGAGCAGTACCGTGAAACCGCAGGTGTTTCGCACCGCAATATCAATCCTACCGTCGCCATTCAGATCACCTACGAACGCGATTGTTGGGTCCACACCCGCCGCGAGATGGAGGACGGTGCAGAATCGGCCATCGCCACTGTTCAAAAGGACGCTCACGTAGCCTTTGTAGTTGGAGTCGTTGTTTGCAGTGACAATATCCAAGGCGCCGTCCCCATTGATGTCTCCCAACGCCACCGAAAATGTATTGTAGATGTCCGAAGCTACATACTTGATCGCAGGGCTAAACGTGTCCGCGCCACTGTTCAGCAGAACACTGACAGTGCGATCGTACGAGTTCGCGACAGCGAGGTCAGGCTTTCCGTCGCCATTCAGATCGCCGATTGCGACCGACCCCGAGCCACTGCCGGTCGCATATTTGGCGGCGATATCAAACGTCCCGTTCCCCTTGTTGAAGAGCACGCTAACCCCTCCCTCGTCAGGCCCATTGCCTTGGGTGGCGACCGCCAAGTCGGCGTGACCGTCCCCGTTGAGATCTCCTACTGCAACCGCGACCGGATAGACGCCCGTGGTATACGTGACAGGGGGCAGAAACGTCGGGGCCCCTGCTCCGGGCGCATCTCCGTCCATACCAATCGGACCTCCATTGTAGCCCCCCGACCCGCTGCCACTGTCGCAGGATCTTAGATCCACGCCGCCCGTGCCCGGGTTGGCCATTGCACCGACATCGCCAAAAGGTGCCCCCGGTCTGTTGCCGCCCATTTCGCCGCAAGTGTTAGTTCCGTGGTCAATGATGGTAGTGGTCGTCGTCGTCCCGCCATTGTCGGAGCTGGGACTCCCTCCAGCGCCACCCGTGCCTTCACCAGGATCCGCCGCGCCCGCCGCCGCTCCCCCGGAGTTCGAACTTGCGCCACCGCTTTCAAAGCCAGACGTGCTTGTTCCGTACGAGTCTCCCGAGACTGTCGTCGCGCCGCCGGTACCTCCGTCCCTTCCGGTCCCAGCCCATGAAACGCCTCCGGTAGCCTTCGCACCCGAAGGGTTTCGTTTCCCGCAGCCTTGGCCGAGTAGGGGAACAACGAGAAGGACGATCGCTGGAAATACCCTGGAGGCTGAAAATGGGGTCACGCGAGTCTCCTCTCAGTGCCTGCTGAGGGAAGTTCCGCTGCAAAGCGTAAGCCACCTTCAGGACGTTGATCGAACTGGCAGCGCCGCCAAAGTAGGCGAACCTGGGCCTCTGCGCGACAAAACTGTCGCGATTCGGTACTGCGACCACGAACCCGGGTTGTTTGCGCCAGTCTCGTCGTTCATTCATTCAGTGCGCTCCCTCACCCGCACCTCGGGTCACGCACCTCTTCTCCGCATTTTGCGCGTCGACCGCCAAGGCCGCGTCCGCCCCGGCTCGCACCGTCGCCAAGGCCCGCGCGCCGACGTCCGCGTCGCAGATTTCACCGAGCGCTTCGATCGCCGCGCGACGATAAGGATGGCGCGCATCGCCCGCTAAACGCGCCGCCGTCTGAGCCGCGTTGGGCCCGCCCAGGTGCGCCCTGTCCGTAAGCGACATAAAGGCCATGTGGGCGTGTCAAGCGCGGAGGGAAACTTGGGATCGGTGAAGCGAAGGGCGTCGGGGCGGGCGGTGCATGAGGCGAACCGGAGGCGATCGGGACCATTTTCGCGTTGGAGGGCAGACGGGTGCCTTTCCGGCGGCGGGCGGATTGTTTCGGGGGCGATCAGGTTCTGCCGGTCTCGGAGTCCGCTACGCGTCGGACGGCTCTGCGTAGCGGCGGCGAAGGACGGGGCTCTGCCAGAAGGGTGGCCCGCGAGCTGGTGCCAGGGGTGGCACGTCGGTGGGAAGGCCCAAGATGAGCGGCCTCTATTTGCTGTGCGGGGCGAGCACACCACCGTACCGGACGCTGTGGAAGCGTGGCGCGTGCACAGATGCCGCGAGCCGCGAGATGAGCGACAGCGGGTCCATCTCGACGGAGACTGTGCCATCCCTGAAAGGGCGTTTCAGTTTCACCGCGACCAGGCCGTCGGCCGTCAACGTGACGTGCTCCTGGGCGATGGGCGGTCTCAACACGTAGTTGAACAAGTTTTCCCGGCCCAGATCGTCCTGGGCCCCGGCTTACCGCGCTCCGCCGCCGCGAAAACGCTTTGTCGTTAGGTGGCATATTTGCTGCCGCTGTGCCGACATGATGGTTTGAAAGCGCTCAGCGAACTCGCCTCGGCTCTCGAACGCGGTAGGGGACTCAATATCGAGACGTTGGCGCGCGACATGCCCACGATTATCGACGCCACTTGAGGTCGGCCCTGCGCAGATCTTTCTCAACTGCGCTAAGCCAGATGTCGCGGCGTCCCTCAACGACGCTCATGGTAAGCTGAACTTCGTGAAGAAAGCCGCGATCTGGCCCGTCGCATCGATGTCGTTCGTCCCGGCTCCAAAGAGGCACATGAGGGGGGATCCGGGCCAGCAGTGCCCTCCTCCCTCCGCAGAGCAGAGAGTGACAGTTGCCCCCGCGTTGCACGAGGACCAGGTCTGGCAGGTCACGGTTCCCATCTGGTAGGTCTGGTCGGGCCCTACCATGCAGTTGTTCCGCGTCGCCCATGCCTTCACGGTGTCGGGCACGCTAGGCAAGCTAGGCACGCCGCCTGCGTCGTAGTCGACCCTAGGATCTGCCGTGCCGTGGAAGGCCATCACGGGGACGGAACGCGACGGCTGGCAATTCGGAATGCCGACCTTGCCCCCGACGGGCGCGATCGCCGCGAAAAGCTCCGCATGCTCGCACCCGAGTGCATAGGACATGAACGCGCCGTTCGAGAAGCCGGTCGTGTAGATGCGCTTGGGGTCGATGCACGCCTCGCTCTGGATCTGGTTGACCAGAGCCACGGCGAAGCCGACGTCATCGCGGCTCAGGCCCGCCGAGGTGGACGTGCAGCTTGAGCCGACGTTCCACGACCCGTCCGGGCTGGTCGGGTAGACGAGGACCCAGCCGTTGGCGTCCGCTACCGAGTCCATGTTCGTGTAGCGCTCCTCGTCGCTGGCTGTGCCGGTGCAGGCGTGCCAGTTGAGCACGAGGGGCGCAGGCTTGCTCCCGCTGTAGCTCGGAGACACGTGGACGACGTAGCTGTACTGCACGTTGTCGAATGTGAAGTTGAATGTACCGGACGCGATCGTGCTCGCCGCGCACCCGGAGACCGCGCCGTCCGCCCCGCCCACGTCCGCGCGGACCGCTGCGTCGCCGCCGCCTCCCCCCATTCCGCCCGTCCCGTCGGAGCTGGCATCCGCAGCACTTGCGGGGGTTCCCGGTTTGCTGGTGGAGCAGCCTGCAAGCATGCCGGCAACAATGAAATTCCCAATGGCACTGAATCTCGATCTCATAACGTCCCTACTCCACCTGGGTGTAGCTGAGCGGTTTGTCAACTGGCAGACTCGACTAGTGGCGTGAGGATAGTGGGTTCAAGAGACTTATCCAGCCGCGTTACGTCCGATAGGAAATGTTCTGTCTGCCGATTTCGCGCTGCCAGCCCTGCTCGTGTTCTATGCGCGCAATCGCCCGGTGGGCGATCTCGATGTCGAACCCACCATTCACGGTCACGACACGCTCGGTGTCGGGATGAACGCGGTTGATGGCCAGGTGAAGGTGATAGTTGTCGGTGTTGCGGTGGAGGGCATAGATACACTGGTGCTCGCTCAGGCCCATCTCGGCCAGGAATAGACCAACAGCTCTGTTCGCCTGGGCCGCGGTTGGCTGCTCGCCCTGGCGCCAGCTCACGATCCAAAGCTGAACCGGCTGCGGGCAACGTCGCGCAACGTCGGCCAGGTCGGCCATTTCCTGCACCTGGCAGCGGTCGCATAGCTCGATCAGCGGCAGCCAGTACTCTCGCGGTATCTGTTCGCGCACCTGCTGTCGCAGCGCCGGTTCGGCCTTGCGATAGTCGTGGGCGATGTCGCTGAACCGGTCGTCGAGCGGCGACGGGCCTCCTTTGGCAAGCCTGCCCTCGCGGCCTCGAGCAGGTCCACCAGGACGAAGAAACCATCACCCGCGAGATCCACTTTGCTGGCGTTCGGTAGTCTCCCTTGCGACACCGCCACGGACCGGAGGAGGTGATCCTGCCCGAAAAAAGGACGGCCGGTGGGTCTGTTTGCTTCTCCGCGGTCCAGGCTGACCGAAGGGGAGGTCATCTCAGCGATCGGCCGGCAGGGGGGGCACGTTGGCGACCGGCGTCCCGGTGAGGTCGACGCTGCCGGGATCGAGGCCGGGGGCGCTGGCGGTGACGGTGATCGTCCCCGGCGTCCGGCCGGCCCGCACCCAGGTCGCGAGCTGGCCGCCCTTCACCTGGACAACGGGCGGCCCGAGGATGACGCCCGGCCCGGTGACGCCGAGGGTGATCGAGTCGCTGGCCGTCGGCACCACCGTGCCGTTCGCATCGACGACGTCGATGAACACGAGGCGGCCGTCACTGCCGTCGGCGCGCAAGGAGCTGCCCTCCGGCCGGAGCACGATGCGGCTCGCCGCCTCGGGCGTGCGCCGCAGGTGCGTCGCGACCACGGCGTCCCCGACGACGCAATCGGCGCGCAAGGTGCCCGGGGTGAAGGTGGCGAGGGAAAAATTGAAGGGCGGGTGGGCCAGGTTGGTACCGGGGTCGGGGGAGCGTGTCTCGACGAGCGTGCCGTTCAAGGACAGCGACACGCGAGGACAGTTGCTGTACACGCGCACCCGCGTCGGCGAGGTCGCCGTCCACTGGTTCGCGATGAAGACCATCGGCCCCGAGTCGATGCCCTCGATCATGACGCTCGGATCGCGCTGACTCTTCAGGAGGTAGTAGGACAGCTTGGGGAGTCGGTACATGTCCACCAGGCCGTCGCGCGTGATGCCGAAGTAAGTGAAACCGGAGTAATCCGCGTAGTGCCAGTACCCGTCCGCCGAGAACCAGCTCACCGCCATGTTCTTGCTCTGCGCGTCCTCGATGTTGTTCGCCTGGATCAGCATCGCGTTGTCGCCGCCCTCCCGCGGCTGGTTGCTGGTCGAGGTCTGACCGCCGTAGTCCCAGCTCCCGTACTCGTCGATGATGGTCGGGCGCGGGTCCACCGAGTTGCGGACGCCGTGCTGCGAGGCGTCGACGAGGACGTCGGCGCGGGTCCATTTCCAGGCGGCGGAGAACGCCTGATCGCCCGGGTACTCCTCGTGCACGATGGCGTGGGCGCGCGCCGCCCATTCGTCCGTGAAATTGGACTCGTTGAGGCTCGCCTCCCAGGCCACCACGCTCGGGTGATTGCGATCGCGGCGGATGAGATCGCGGAGCTCCTGGTAGGTCGCCTCCTTGAAGGCGGTCGTGTCGCTGAAGTTCTGCCATCCGGTCTGCGGGTTCAACACCAGGACGCCGAGCGCGTCGCAGGCGGCGTAAAAGGCGGGAGCGTGGGGGTAGTGCGCCGCCCGGATGAAGTCGAGGCCCCCATCCTTGATCCGCTTCACGTCGTAGTAGACGGCTGAGTCGGGCACGGCGTTGCCGACGCCGTACATCTCCTGGTGCATGTTCACGCCTCGCGCCACGAAGCGAGCGCCGTTGACGACGAGCCCCCCACTCCGGCTCCAGCCGATGCGGCGGATCCCGATGCGGGTGGTCGTCTGATCGACCGTGACGCCCCCGTCCTGGACGCGCGTTCGGAGCGTGTAGAGGTTGGGCGTGTACGGGTGCCACAAGGCGGGGTTGGCGATGGCGAGGCTCTGCACGAAGTCAGCGTCGGCGCCGGGCGCGATGGTCAGGGTGTCGGTCGCCATCCCCGCGACCTGACCGGAGGCGTCGATGAGCTCGGACAGCAGGGTGGCGGTCCGCGCGACCGAGAACTGATTGACGACGTTGGTGGTGATCGCCACGGTCGCGGCGGTCGCGCTCACCGCGGGGTAGCGCACGAAGATGCCCCCCCCCGCGAGCTTGTTGGCGCTCACCGCGTCCGTAACGTGCAGCGGGTTCTGCACGTGGAGCGTGACGTTTCGGTAGAGGCCCCCGTGATACTGAAAATCCACGCCGTTCCAGCCCGGCGCCCAGGCGGGGTTCGCGTTGCTGTCGAGCTTGACGGCGAGGACGTTGTCCGTACCGTCGTATCGGAGCCCGTCCGTTGCGTCGATGGTGAAGGGCGTGTACCCGCCCTGGTGGCGTGCCACGTGGACGCCGTTCAGCCAGACGTCCGCCGCCTGCATGGCGCCCTCGAGCTCGATGAAGAGCTTGCTCCCGGTGTACGCCCGCGGCACCGCGAAGTGCCGGCGGTACCAGCTCACCCCGAGGTAGGCGTTGGGGCTCTCCGGCGTCGTGAAGCGGGTCGAGTGGGGCACGTCGACGTAGCTCCAGGCGGTGTCATCGAAGGCCGGGGCGTCGGCCCCGGCGACGTCTCCCTCGTGATAGCGCCAGTCGACGTTGAAGCTCAGGTCCACCCGCTCCACGACGCCCGCGGCGCCGCCGTCGACCCCGGGATTGACAAGCCCGGCGTCCGGCGGGCTGAAGCCGCCGGCGCCGCCGGTCCCCCCCGTGCTCGACCCGCCGCCGCTCCCCGCCTGTGCAGGGGCGTCCACGCCGCCGTCGTTGCCGCCGAGACCGTAGCTCGGGTTCTTGGCGCACGCCCCGGCGAGGAGCGCGGCCACGGCGCCGCGGCACAACATCCTTCGAAGGTGCGGAGAGCAACGAGGTCGGCGCATGCGCCGGGATTGTACCCGGCCCGGGCCTTCACCGGGGCCAGCTCGATCCGGATCGCCGCCCTCAAAACCCGAGACAGCTGAAGAGAGCGTCCAGCTTCGGGCTGGCAGATCCCCGAGACGTCGAAGGCCGTGGTGTCGGAGCAGGCGAAGCGATTGGACCGTACTGGCTGCCGCAGAGAGGTTAGCCGCCGCTTGGACAGTGAGGCTGGTCTCGCGTCAGTTGAGTCCGCCACCTCTCTCAGACGCGCTCACTGATGAGCCATGTGTTGGGCATTCCTGGCATGGGGTGCGCGTTCGGTCGGGTCAGGCCCGCCTCGATCATCCACGCCGCGTAGTCGTCCTGAGCGTAGGCCATC
Source organism: Pseudomonadota bacterium (assembly GCA_017881245.1). Lineage (GTDB taxonomy): Bacteria > Myxococcota_A > Polyangia > Fen-1088 > Fen-1088 > FEN-1088. The sequence goes on along the minus strand of JADGRC010000002.1, from coordinate 3,011 downwards.
CCGCTGCGGGTCCACACGAGCATCACGAGCGAGAACATGGTCGCACCCGGGTTCTCGAGACCGGGACCGGTGACGAAATCGTTTACGGCGAGCCGCCCACCGGGGGCCAGCGCGCTGGCGAGGCGGCGGGTCAAGGTCTGGCACGTCTGGCGATCGAAGTGGTGATAGAGGTGGCTGGCCACGATGACGTCGTAAGGACCGTCGAGGTCAGCCTCGAACACGCTCCCGGGGAGGTAGTGCGCGCGCGTCTGATCGATGCCCAAACGGTCGCCCCACGCGCGCGTCTCTTCGAGGACGTTCGGCCAGTCGAGGAACGTCACGTCGACGCCGGGCAGGCGCAGCAGCGTGTGACCGTAGATCCCGCTGCCCGCGGCTACGTCCAGCACCCGCAGCGACTTCTTGGAGGCCGCGATCGGAGCGAGGCGCTCCGCGAGGGCGCTCGCGGACGGGAACGCGAGGCCGGCGCTCGACCGCGCGAACGTCTCCCAGAACTTGTGCGACGGCGTCTCGGCATCGTCCTCCATGACGCTGCCCCCGGCGCGCACCGCCTCCGTGAGGCGGCCAAATCGCTCCCACAGCAGCGGCCCGGAGAGAATGTTCGAAACGTCGCCTAAGTAGGTCGGACCGCCCGGAACCAGGAACGCGCGGGCGAGCGGCGCGAGCTCGTAGTTGTCGCCCCGGCGGACCACGAGGCCGAGGACGGCCAGCGCGTCGAGGAGGATGTGGGTGCCGCGCGCAGGGCAGCCAATCTTGGCCGCGACGATGTCGGTCTTGGCACCCTCGGTGAGCGCCGCGAAAACGCCGAGGTCGATGGCGGTCTTGAGGACCGCGGTGGCCTGGTTGGCCTGGAGCATCTGGATGATTGGGGTCGGGTCGAGCTGTCCGGGTGCGCTCATGGTGGTCTCCTTCTTGGGCGAAGTCGGCGTTTGCTGAAGCCGACAGCCAAACCCTACGCCGGGGCCGCCATCCGGTAACTGGAAAACAAGTGTTAGACTCCATCGAATATATCGATGGCCCCCGTTCGCTACGCCGACGCGATCACCCTGGATCAGCTCGAGCTCTTCGTCGAGGTTGTCGACGTCGGCTCGTTCACCCGCGCGGCCAAGCGTCTCGGCCGCGCGCAATCGGCGGTGAGCTACGGGGTCGGCCGGCTCGAACAGCTGCTCGGCGTGAAGCTCCTCGACCGATCGCTGGCGGGTGCCCATCCGACGACGCAGGGCTTTATCCTGCTCGCCGAGGCCCGACAGGTGATCGACCGCGCGGATCACCTGCGGGCCGCGGGCCTCGCGTTCAGCGAGAAGATCGAGCCCGAGGTTTCGATCAGCGTGACGCCGATCTACCCGCTCGACACGTTCGGGTTGATCACGTGCGAGATGCGCGAGCATTTTCCCCACACGCAGCTACGCGTCCTCGGCGGGAACCTCGGAGCGAACGTGCAAGACGTCGCGAACGGTCGCACGATTCTGGGAATCACCGGGCTCGACCTGCCGTCGGACATGGTCGCCCTGCCATGTGGCCTGGCCATCATGGCGAAGGTGGTCGGCCCCAATCACCCGCTGGCCAAGCGACGCGGGCCGGTCCCCGCCGCCGAGCTGCGCAGGCACCTGCAGCTCGTCGCCACGGATACGACCGAGCTCACGAAGAATCGTCAGTTCAACGTGATCAGCCCGCTGACCTGGCGGGTCGCCGACACGATGCTGCGCTATAAAATGATATGCGCGGGCGCAGGCTGGACGCATCTCGCGCGCGCATGGGTCGCCGCGGACATCGCCGCGGGCCGGCTGATCGAGCTCGCCTCCGAGAAGAACGCCCCCGCCCCCTCGCTACCGCTGCGCGCGTTCTATCGACAATCGGCGCCGCCGGGACCGGCCGGACGATGGCTGCTCGGGCGCCTCTGCGACGCCTCGGGGTCCGCGCTTCCTTCGACGAAGCCGACGCGTCGCCGGTCGAATGCGAGCTCGTCGACGCGTCGGCCTCAACGAGGCCGAACGCGAGCCTGATCGCTGCCTGGCTCGACCCAACCGTCCCCCGCTTTTTCCCCCACCTGACCGTGGAGGAGCGTGGCGCTCCGTGACCCCCGTGTGACGGTTGAGCTCGCCACGGCCGTTCTTCTCGTCGTCTCGCGCGCGCTCGACCCCATGATGCTGACCTCGGGCCAGTGACGAGCGTGGCGCTGCGCTACCTCTCCGGACCGTCTTTGGGGCTGTTTTGGGCATGCATACCCATTGCATACCCGGAGTCGCCCGAGAGTGTCAGCCTGCGATACCCCGCCATCGAGATGACTTTCCCCAGCGCGCGCCGGATCTCTTTCTGTCCAACCGTGTAGAGGCGAGACACCACTTCGGTCGAGTGCCCGCGGATGCTGCGCTGGACGAACCTGTCGAGTTTGCCTCCCACTCTCGGTGTGTGGAGTCGTCGAGAAACCGGAATCTACTGGACTTCGAAGCGACAGGTGTAGTTGATAAAGGTCGACACCGCCCGGGCCTGGTGGTCGAGAGGGGGTGTCCAGATTGAGTTCGCCAAGGTCTTTTGGCACGCGCCGCCGAATCTGGCGCCGGATTCCGATAGTGTCGCCATCTCCCGCACGTGGCCGTCGGGCATGATGCGCGCCCGAACCACGGCTTTGCCCGCAATACCCTTTCGGCGTGCGTCTTCCGGATATGCCCGGGCTAGGACATTCGTCAGGTCGGGCGCCGCGGGAGGCCGTGACAGGTCGCCCGGACCGACGATCGGCGGACCCGGGCGACGGCTTTCCGACGACGGATCGCCATCCACGTTGCGATTGGTGACTCGCCCGCCCGGTCGTCCCACGGCGCCCTTCATGGCCTGACCATTGCCGGTCGCGCTGGCCCAAGCGGCGCCGGGACCATCGTTGGTCATCGTGACGCCGGTGAAATCGGCCGGTGTCTCGGCGGCCGGGGGCGGGGCGGCGCTGGGTGGGGGTGCGCTGGTCCTCGCCGCTGCCGGTCGTGCCGGTCGCGATGGTCGCGCTATCGCCAACCGAGGGGCAG
>JADGRC010000052.1 GCA_017881245.1 Pseudomonadota bacterium | reverse complement strand
GCCGAGCCGCCCGCCGCGGAACCTGCCGAGCCACCTGTCGCGGCGCCGGCCGAGCCGCCCGCCGCAGAGCCAGCCGAGCCGCCCGAGGCGTTGCCGGCTGTGCCACCTTTGCCTCCGCTTCCCGAGCCGCCTTTTCCTCCCGTCGCGGTGGGTGGGCAGTTACCGCTGCTGTCATCGCATCCCGAAGACAACAGGCCGACAAACAGACCACACGACAGCAACCCGACAGAGACGAATCGTCCAATATCCTTCAGCATGACGGCGGAATTCCTTTCAGGGCGTGGGAGAAGCCTGAGCCGCATTGTATCCACGAACGCGTCTGGCAGCGCAAAAAACCTTCATCGGCGCTTTCCTCCACCGGTCCCGGATCCTGAGCCGATCGGGTCGGCACGCAGGGGGTCGGGAGGTGGCGCGCGGCCAGGTCCCGCGACGCTGGGATCGGTACGTGCCGCGACACCGGGATCGTTCGTCGCGATTTGCGCAGTTCCCGCGCGCGCCAGCCGCGGCTCTCGTGGATTGAGTGCTCCGGCACGCCGATATCGCAAGGCCGCGCCCACCGGGTCGCCCTGCCGATGCAACAATATGTCCCCCGCGGAGACCAGGAACAGACACCGCCGCCGCGTGTCCAGGGCGGCGTCGCCGCCGAGAACGTCAAGCGCCGACAACGCATCGGCCCAACGTTGATCAGCCATGGCCAACGCGGCCTGGGTTTCACGTGCGAGCGCTCGCGAGGGGTGGGATGTGTTCCTGCTCGTGAGTGCCAGCACCTCGGCAAGGCGCACGAGGACGCGGGACCTCCGGTCCCCGTCGATACCCGCCAACAGCCGAGGGTCAAAGCGCATGGAGGCCCAGCTCTCGGCCACATCGCGCAGTCCTCCGGGGGACGAGGGCCCCACGACCATGGCGGCGATCCGGCTCGTCGCCACCACGCGCTGGGCTGCGTGCAGATCCGCGAGCGCCGAGCGAAGGGCCAGCTCGGCCCGGGTCTCCCGATCCAGATCGGCGCCATGGCGTTCCATCAGATGTTCGGTGGCCTTCCAGGCGTTTTCCCACTGCTGACGCTCGAAGCATACCTCCGACAGCCGTTCCAGCGTCGGGCGGAACGCCGGATTCCGAGCGTAGGATCGCGAATAAAGACTGAGGGCACGATCGAGCTGACCCGCCTTCTCGGCCGCCAGGCCCAGCCGATGGTATCGCTCCGGTGTGTCCACCGGAGCAGGGCCCGCGGACAGCATGGCTTCCAGCGCCTGGGTCGCCCTTTCCCACGCTCCGGCCGCTAGGGCCGCGCCGAACATCGCATCCAGGGCGTCGGGACTCTGGGGCTCCAGAGCCAGGATCGCGTCCAAAACCTCGACGGCGCGGGCCGCCGCGTTCAGCTTGCCTGCCAGCAGAACCCCGAGCTCGACGGACAATTTGGCGCGCTCGACGGCTACCGAAGTGAGGGTGATCTCCTTCTCAAACAAGCGCGCGGCCTCGGCGAAATCGCCGCGCGAGATGGCGAGCTGTCGCAATCGGGTCAAGGGTGGACGAAAGGCGATGTCCGCCGTGATCGCGCGCTCGTACGCCGAGGTCGCGGCGGCTGGATCTCCGAGAGCCTCGTTGGCCCGCCCGATCCCCAACCAGAGGCGCGACGCCGCTGCGTCGGTCGCGCCCTCGACCCGCGCCAACAACCGCTGACGAAGGCCACGCAAATCGCCGCGTCGCTCGAAAAGGTGTTCGAGTGCATCAATCACATGGGTGTTGCCTGGGTCGAGATCCAGGGCGCGACCGAGATCGCGATCCGCGTCGTCCAGTCGACCAGCGATCGTCAGCAGGTCCGCGCGATCGGAGATGGCGCGCGCTGTCTCGGCCGAAGTTGGCGCGGCGAGTGCGCGTGCCGTATGGACGGCCAACAGGTCGTCACGCCGCTGCCAGTCCTCGGCGGGGAAAGGCGGAGAGATCTTGTTTTCGACACCCGATGCGACGATCTCCCGATAGAGCGCCAGCGCCAACAGCGGTGCCTGCCGCTCGGTTCGGCGAAACTCGGCCAAGCGCCACAACATAGCCGCGCGGCGCGTGGGCTCACCTTCTCGCGCCGATCCCCAGGCCAGTAATGCGCCGAGACGGTCGTGATCCGCCGTTTGTCGAAGCAGCCGCTCGGCCGCCTCCAGCGCGACCTCGTCGTTGGGCACCAAAGACAACACATCCAGCCATGCGAGCGCCGCCCGCGGGCGATCTCCCCCCAGGGCTTCGGCCAAAGTCGCGACGTCGCGAAGCAGGCCGGCGCGAGCCAGGCGGTCCTTGACATGGGACAGAGCCGCCTGTGCCAGGTCGAACGAAAGATCGAGTCGACCCATGCCCTCCAAACGCTGGCGCGCGAGCGCCAGCTGGCCCAGATCGTCGGGCGTGTCGTCGAGGGCCACCAACCGAACGTCCAGGGCCGCGTCGAACCTGCCCAACCGATCCAACAAACGGGCTTGCTCGGCGCGCAGGTCGCGCCGCTCCTGGGCGGTCGCAACCTGTACGTCCGATTCGATCGCTTGGCACAACTCTTCATCGAGGCGCTCGGCGCGGAGCAAATCGGCGCGCACTCGACGCAGTTGGGACGAACGGGCTGCTGGGAGCTCCTCGATCGCGCGGCCAAGCACCGCCAGCGCGCCTACGCCGTCACCCGCGTTCCTCAGAATATCGGCCCATCGCAGGGCCAAGGTTTGGCGGCGCAGCGGCGACGGCTCCGCGTCGAAAGCCAGGCGCACCCTTTCGGTCTCCGCCCGGTTGTCGCCCTTCTCGTCACTTTTCCTGTCGCTTCTGTCGTCGTTTCTACCTTCGGGCACGGCCATCAGCGCGGCCCGTTGTGCGTGTCGAAAACGGAGCGAGGGAGAGGCCGTCGCGGTTTCCTGCATACCGGGATCACGGGTCCGCGGGCGAGGCATTGGTTGGCCGAGGTCCGCCCACCAACGCGAGGCGAGGTCGGGCGCTCCGTCCCGCGTCGCGCCCTCCACAATCGATCGGAGCGCGTCGCGATTCCCCATGGATGCGTCGCGATCGCCGTCGACCTCCGCTAGTGTGCGCGCCAACCGCAAGGACTCCCGTGTTGCCCGCGCGTGGTCCAGGGCGACAACCAGGGCACGGAGACGCCCCATCCGCACCTTGGTGACGCTGCCCGCGCCACCCGCGCGCGCGCCTTCCTCGGCCAGCACCCGGGCACGAACCGGCTTTCCTTCCGCCAAGGCCGCGAACGCCGCCTCGACAGGATCGGTGTCCTTGGGCATCTCGCGAGGCAACGGAGGAAGGGCGGCCATCGGTGGAATCATCGGAGGAATCACCGGATCTGGCCCTCGCGACGTCGACGCGAGGGTGGCAGTGACGAGTGGCCGCGACCGGGTTCCCCTGGACGCGTGGACCGCCCGCCTGGCCTTGATCAACGTCGTCAGCGCATCGATCTCCGCGGCGGGCAAGCGGGACCCGACGACCCGTACGCCGAACAAGAGACCGGCCGACACTAGTCCCTCCGCAGCGGCTTGTCCGAGCTCACCGACAGCCGATCGCGGGTCGCCAGTAGCCGACAACAGGTCGGCCAGGCGAACGTGCAGACGCGAACGCGCCGATTGATCGGTCGTGGTGGACAAGAGTCGGCGGATATCATCGATCCGGGCCGCGGCGCGCCTGCTCCCGACCGCCTCCGTTGAAGCTTGGCTTGAGGTCACGCCCGCATCACCTCAGCCAATCGTGGCAATTGCCGTGGTCCATTCGGAGGCGATTATCTGCATCTGGCCGTTTTTCACAACTCTCACGCAACTCCGTTGTTCACTTTGCAGCGCCTGCAGAATCTCCCAGATCTGCTCCCTTGGCAGGCGGACCGCACGCGCTGCCCCAAGTGGATCCGACCATCGCGATCGACGCGGCCCTCGCGGAGCGCATCCGCGCCGCCGAACAGGCGCTGCTCCGCCTAGTGAGGGGTAGGGGGCTCTACTCGTCTGCCGAGGCACGATGAGACCTTCCTCAACATGGGTCTCGGATAAGGCGCTTCACCTTCTCGCGAGGCGATCGCGAGCAGTTCCCGCCCTCACAGGACCTTCTTCAGGAATTTTCCCGTGTAGCTCGCCGCGACGCGGGCCACGTCCTCGGGGGTTCCCTGGGCGACGACATTTCCGCCGCCGGGACCCCCTTCGGGCCCAAGATCGATCACCCAGTCGGCGGTCTTGATGACGTCCAGATTGTGTTCGATGACGATGACGGTGTTACCCGCGTCGACCAGCCGATAAAGCACGCCCAACAATTGCGCGATGTCGTCGAAATGAAGCCCGGTGGTGGGCTCATCCAAGATGTACACGGTGCGACCGGTGGCCTTCTTCGCGAGCTCCTTGGACAGCTTGATCCTCTGCGCCTCGCCTCCCGATAGGGTCGTGGCCGACTGGCCAAGGCGGATGTAACCGAGCCCGACCTCGCGCAACGTGTCCAGCTTCTGCTTGACCTTGGGAATGTTTTCCAGGAACTCGCCCGCCTGCGCCACTGTCATGTCCAGAACGTCGGCGATGCTGGCATTTCGGTAGCGGACCTCCAGCGTTTCGCGGTTGTACCGGCGGCCGCCGCATGATTCACATTCGACGTAGACGTCGGGCAGGAAGTGCATTTCGATGCGCAGGATGCCGTCGCCCTGGCACGCCTCGCAGCGCCCGCCCTTGATGTTGAATGAATAGCGTCCTGGCTTGTAGCCGCGCGCCTTGGATTCGGGCAGGTTGGCGAACAGATCCCGGATGTGCGTGAAGACCCCCGTGTACGTGGCGGGATTCGATCGTGGCGTGCGCCCGATGGGCGCTTGATCGATGTCGATGACCTTGTCGATGTGCTGTAATCCGTCAATTCCCGCGTACGGTTCGGCTGCGTGTTTCGAGCCATGAAGCTTCTGGGCGAGCGCGCGCAACAACGTATCGATGACCAGCGTCGACTTTCCCGAGCCGGAGACCCCCGTGACACAGGTCAGAAGGCCGATGGGAAACGACACGGTCAGATCGCGGAGGTTATGGCCGGCCGCCTTGCGCAGGGTCAGGTTTCTGGTCGCGGAGGATCGCCTGTGCTTCGGCACCTCGATTGACTTGCGCCCCGACAGATACGCGCCGGTCAGCGATTGCGGGTTCGCCGCAATTTCCGATGGCCGGCCTTCGGCGACGACGCGCCCGCCATGGACTCCCGCCTTGGGGCCCATGTCGATGACGTGGTCGGCGGCGCGAATCGTGTCCTCGTCGTGCTCGACGACCAGAACGGTGTTGCCGAGATCGCGCAACCGCATCAACGTCCCGAGCAAGCGCTCGTTATCGCGCTGATGAAGGCCGATCGATGGCTCGTCCAGGATGTACAGAACACCCACCAAAGAGCTGCCGATCTGCGTGGCCAGCCGGATGCGCTGCGACTCGCCCCCGGACAGCGTCGCCGCCGTGCGGTCGAGCGACAGGTAGTCCACGCCGACGTTGATCAGAAATGACAGCCGATCGCCCACCTCACGCAGGATGCGCCCGGCGATCTCCTTCTGCCGGGATGACAGCGGCAACCCCGACAGGAAGTCGTGGGCATCCCGTATGGTCAGCGCCGTCATCTCCACGATGTTCCTGCCGCCCACCCGGACGTTGCGCGCCTCCTTCCTCAGTCGCGTACCGCCGCATTCCTCGCACGATGTCTGCGCCATGTAGCGATGAAACTCGTCGTAGATGGCCTCGAAGTCCTGGTCGGACGTTCGCCCTTGCTCGCGCCTCCGCCGCTCGTATTCGTCGAAACGCCGCTGCAGGTTGGCAAGCACGCCTTCGAATTCTTTCTTGTATGTGTGCTTGCGGCCGTTCTTCTCGAACGAGAAGGCGACCTCCTGGCCGACCGACCCGTGCAACACCAACCGTCGCGTTGTCTCGGGTAGCTTGTTCCACGGCATGTACAGGTCGATCTCGAAATGGGCGCCCACGGATTCCAGCAACTGCTGGAAAAATGCGCTGTTTCGTCGTTCCCAGGGCTCGATAGCGCCTTCCTTCAGCGAAAGATCCTCGTTCGGAACGATCAACTCGGGATCGAAGAACATCTTGGCGCCGATTCCGTCGCACGCGGGACAGGCCCCGGCCGGGTTGTTGAATGAGAAAAGCCGCGGCTCGACTTCCGGGTAGCTGATGCCGCAGGCCGTGCAGGCGAATTTTTCGGAGAACGTCAGATCGTCCCCCTCCAAGGGCGAGATCTTCACAATCCCCCCCGCCAGCTTCGAGGCGAGCTCGATCGAATCGGTCAGTCGCTGCTGAATACCTTCTTTCAACACCAAGCGGTCGACGAAGACCTCGATCGTGTGTTTCTTGTTCTTATCCAGCTTCGGCGGCTCGCCAAGCTCGATCAGCTCGCCGTCGACGTTGGCGCGGACGAATCCGTCCTGTCGCAGCTTCAGAAATTCCTGCGCGAATTCGCCTTTGCGATCGCGGACGATGGGCGCCAGCACAGAAAATCGAGCGCCCTCCGGCAGCTCCAGCACCTGGTCGACCATCTGCTGAATCGTCTGAGATGTGATCGGGAGGCCACAGCTCCAGCAGTGGACTTGTCCCACGCGCGCCCACAACAAACGCAGGTAGTCGTAGATCTCTGTGATCGTGCCGACGGTCGAGCGCGGGTTGCGCGAACCCGATTGCTGCTCGATCGAGATGGCCGGCGACAAGCCCTCGATCGAATCGATGTCGGGCTTGCGCATCTGGTCAAGGAACTGACGCGCATACGCCGACAGCGACTCGACGTAGCGGCGTTGGCCCTCGGCATAGATGGTGTCGAACGCAAGGGACGATTTTCCCGAGCCGGACAATCCAGTGATGACCACCAGCTTGTCGCGCGGAATCTCGACGTCGATGTTCTTGAGATTGTGCTCCCGGGCCCCCTTGACGACTATCTTGTCCAGGGCCCTGGCGACGGGTTGGGCCTGAGGCCGAGTTAGGTTCGAAGCCTTCATATGGACACCGGCACGCGGCGCAGGGACACTCCGCCGCCAGGACCTTATCACAGCCTGCCGCGATGAATAGGGAGTCACGCGACGGGACGCCGAGGGTTGTTGCCGCGGGTGCGGTCAAGGTGGCGGTGGTTGACGCGAGGCGAGTCGCGCCGCCAGATCCAGCGCCGCCAGAAAGCTGCCGGCGTTGGCACGTCCGCTTCCCGCGATAGCGTACGCCGTGCCGTGGTCGGGCGACGTGCGTGGAAACGGCAGGCCCAAGGTGACGTTGACGGCGTCGTCAAAGTGAAGCAATTTCAATGGGATCAGTCCCTGATCGTGGTATAGCGCCACGACTGCGCTGAAATCTCCGAGAGACGCCTGGCGAAAGACCGCGTCCGGGGCATATGGGCCCGTCACGACGGCGGGGATACCTTCGGATTCCAGAACGCGGCGCGCCGCTTGGATGGCCGGAATGATCACGCGGTCCTCTTCATCGCCGAAGCGTCCGGATTCACCCGCGTGGGGGTTGAGGCCGGCCACCCCGATGCGGGGTCGTCCTATGCCGAATTCGGAAACCAGCGCTCGTGCCGCCAGAACCGCGGCCCGGACTATTTCCGGAGCGGTCAACTTGGCGGGCACGTCGCGCAATGCGATGTGCCGGGTCGCCAACACGACACGCAGGCGCGAGCCGGCCAGCATCATCGCGAATTCGGTGGTCTCAGCGCGGGCGGCCAAGTACTCGGTGTGACCCGCGAACGGAAATCCCGCCCGCGCTACCCAATCCTTCGAAATGGGGGCCGTGCACAAGCCAGCGACGGTCCCCGCCAGTGCCGCATCGGTGGCCGCCTCAAGGTAGGCGAGCTGAGCGCGTGCCGATATCAAGCTCGGATTTCCGGGCATCACGCCAGCGGCTCCTGGGACGTGGACGGCGTGAACGCGATTGGTGGGCGGCGAGGCCACACCGATCCGGGCCGCCGCCGCCGCCAGAATCCCGGGATCGCCGAAAACTCGGACATTCAGATCGGGGCGCGCGGCCAACGCTCGGACGATGATCTCAGGGCCGATCCCGGCGGGATCTCCTAGGGAAATCCCCAGCGGCCGTGTTTCCGAGCCGGGCGAACTCAACGATCGGGCCGCTGCATGATGGTCCACCATCCAGGACAATCATACGCAACTTGCGCGCGGTCGTTGTCCGAGATCCGCAACAATGAGGGATCCCCGGACGCGTGGGGTTACGAGGATCGATCGTTACCCCCGGTGGACCGCGGGTCGAGGCGATCGTGGGGGGAAGAGTGTTCGCGAAATTTCCGTTGGCGATAGCTTGAAATGCTTGGCGAGAGCCGCCAGCACGACGATCGTCAGACGGCCGCTCGGCGGGTGGATGACGTCACGGACGAATGAAGCGTCGATTGGAAGGGCGGATGTCCTTCGCGCCGCCGGCAGGGTTCGATCCTGATCCGATCGCGATGGGCGTGGCGCCTTCGTCGAGGTTAGTTTGGAGGTTCTTTTGATGACCAGAGCCGCCCGCATCAGTTGGTGATAGGCGAGGATGAAGGCCGGCCAGAGCTCGTCGACCGGGCCGTGAATGGTGTCTTCCTCGGTGCGTGGGCGTTTGGGGTGTTCGAGGTACGCGATCCGCCGCGACAGTTCTGGCAAACCCAGCACGTCGAGCTCTCGTAGTGCCCCCGGAAATTCTTGAGCCAGATCTCGCAGCGCTCGGCGATCGGGCGCAACGCGTGCGCTGGACGTTCGTTGTTCGCCACGTTCTTCGTCGGCTGGTTCGGGAATTTTTCGCGCGGAGTCCTCGCCGGCGTCTCTGATCCTTCGCCAGGCGGCCAGGATCCTATACTTGCGTAGCAACGCCGCCCGATCGGCGGGTGACGGACCGCGCGGGAGCTTGGCGCGTGCGGCGAGTCTCAAGTGCCGGCTTGTCGCAGCGCGTGCGCGACCTCCTCGGCCAAGCGGCGCCGCCGGTCGGCGAGGTGTCGCACGGTCGACGCGCGCGTGCGCCATCCGAGGTGGCGGACCGCCTCCGAGACCACGCGCCACGTCTCGCCGAGGCGCAACGCCGCGTATCCCGCGGCGGGCGCGACGACGAGGGAGGCGACGCCCCATCCGAGTCCGAGGACCCATCCGAGGAGCCCCGCCTCGATGATCCATGCGGCAACCAGAAACGTGGTGCCCACGATCATCTTGATTGTGGACAAGACATCTTCGTCGCGCGTCATCCGGGCCGCGGCAAAGCCGGACGCGCGGTACGGCAACCAGCTTGTGATACACCCCCAGACGGCCGCCGGCAGCATGAGCACCGCCCGACCCAGAGCCGCCAGCATGTCGACCCAAGAGACCCGCGGTGCTTCCAGGGACCACGGATCACTCACCCCCAATTTTTCCAGGATGCGCGCATAACGTCGTGCCTCTTGGGCCACTTGTTCCAGGCGCTCCGGATCCCTGGCCTTCAGCGTTTCGTACGCCGATAGCAGCTCGCGCGTACGTCCGTGCCTGCGTTCGGGAGAGTCGTCTTGTGGATCCGTGGCGGTCCAGCTGGCCACCCGCGCGATGCCGGCCAGTAATTCCCGGGTCTCCGCCTGTAGCACAAGTGCGTCTAGTCGGGTGCGTATCTCGTCGGTCAGTCGGTCGATCGCTTTTCGCTGATCGAAGGCGAACGTGGGCAGGTAATCGCCAAGATCGATCGGAGGTCCGAAGATCAAGTGGACTCCCGAACGGAAGATTGATTTGTCCTCGTAACATGAGCCCGCGGGAATGAGAATCGGCGTCCGACGAGCACCTTCGGTCGCGCCCGCCTCGGCGGCCGCCGAGAGCGCGATACGCGCCGCTCCCGATTTCAGGGGCTTGAGCTGCGGGTCCGAGTGGGACGTGCCCTCGGGATACAGCGCCAGTTCGGCCCCGACCGCCAGCTCCGCGCGGCAGCGGGCGAAGGTTTCCTCGTTGCGCGCGACGGATTGGCCGCGTTCGTCGATGCGGACATCCTGTTGGCGGTAGACCGGCAGACATCGGAAGGCGTCCATCGCCAGGCGGCCGAACGGATTCCCCCAGAGCGTGCTTTTCGCCAGGAACCGGACGGGGTGTCCCGTGCAGACGCGAAATACCAGCGGATCCAGAAGGCCGTTCGGGTGGTTCGCGACATAAAGCGTCGGACCGGTCGGGGGCAAATGCGCCGCGCCTTCGACGGAGCGCTTCGGGTAGTAGAGCCGCACCAGGGTTTCGGCCAGCCATCGCAACAGGGAAACCGCCAAGCCGCGCATGACGGTCGATCATATCCGAGCCGGCGCCAGCGGTCCCGTTTCCGAATCGTCGTTGAATCGTCGCTTGACTTTGTATATGAACGCCCCCCATGCGGCTCCTCCCGAACGACAAGTCGTTCTTCCAGTTGTTCGAGCAGCAGGGGCGCAAGACCGTCGAGGGTTGCAAAGCCCTGTTGGCGATGGTCGACAACCCCGTCGACCTGGAGGGCCAGGCCGAACGCGTCACGCAGATCGAGCACGAGTGCGACGACATCACGCACGCCGTCGTCGAATCATTGCACAGGACGTTCATCACGCCTCTCGATCGCAACGACATCTACAGGTTGATCACCAAGATGGACGACATCATGGATCTGGTGGAGGCGGCCGCCGATCGCTTTGCTTTGTACGACGTCAAGCACATGACCCCAGAGACCGGGGAAATCGCGCGCGTCCTGGTCAACAGCGCCGAACACGTCCTGTCGGCGGTCAGTGGACTGCGCGACATGAAGAGGCCGACCGCGATTCTCGAGCATTGTGTCGAGATCAACCGGCTGGAGAACGTCGCGGACAAGATTTTGCGCAGCGCCCTCGCCCGACTGTTTCGCGACGAGAAAGATCCCATCGCGGTGATCAAGTGGAAAGAAATCTATGAGACGCTGGAGTCGGCCACCGACCGATGCGAAGACGTGGCGAACATCATCGAGGGTGTCGTTCTGGAGAACAGCTGAGGGTTCATCCCGCCCCGGGTCACCGCCATGATTCTGGTCGTCTCCATTGTTCTGATCGCGCTGGCCTTCGACTTCATCAATGGCTTTCATGATGCGGCCAACTCGGTCGCCACGATTGTCTCGACACGCGTCCTGACGCCGCGTCTCGCGGTCATCTGGGCGGCCTTCTTCAACTTCAGCGCCTTCATCGTGTTCGATCTGCACGTGGCCCGGACCATCGGAAAGGGGATCATCTCGCCTCACATCGTGGACGATGCCGTTTTGATTGCGGCGCTGGCCGGAGCGATCATCTGGAATCTGATCACCTGGTGGTATGGCCTTCCTTCTAGCTCGTCCCACGCGCTCATGGGCGGCCTGATTGGCGCGGGCGTCGCCAAGGGCGGCTTCGGCGTGGTCGGACTTCCGGCCGTCACGAAGACGGCAATCTTCATCGTCGTTTCGCCGATCGTGGGGATGCTCTTGGCGGCGAGCATGATGCTGGGGGCCTCCTGGGCCCTTCGGCGGCGGACGCCCGGTCGGATCGATCGGTGGTTTCGGCGGTTGCAGCTGGTTTCGGCGGCGCTCTTTAGTCTGGGTCATGGCAGCAACGACGCGCAAAAGACGATGGGGATCATCTACGTCTTGCTGATCTCCAAGGGCATGCTGGCGAGCGAGGCCCCCATTCCGCCTTGGGTCGTGATCGTCTGCCAGCTGGCCATGGGCCTGGGGACACTGTCGGGTGGATGGCGCATCGTGAAGACCATGGGCATGAAGCTGACCAAACTGAAACCGATAGGCGGCTTCTGCGCCGAGACCGGTGCCGCGATAATGTTGTTCATCGCGGGGCATTTCGGCATCCCGGTTTCCACCACGCACACCATCACGGGCGGCATCGTCGGAGTGGGCTGGGTGAACAATCCGGCCAGCGTCCGTTGGGGCGTGGCGCTGCGCATCGTCTGGGCGTGGTTGTTCACGATCCAGTCCGCGGCGATCATCGCCGCAGTCACTTATGCCTTGTTGCGGTTGGCTGGGGTTTGACGCCCGCGGGGGATCTTGGCCGTCGGACTCGTCGCTTAATTCCGATCCTCGATTCTTCCTTGGGCCATGCCTTCTGGCACCGTCAGCCCGTCCGAGGTAGATGGTTGGAATGCTTGCGAAGAATTTCTGGACCTCGATGGGCGTGCTGGTGGCGGTTGAGGTGCTCGGTGGGTCGTGTCAGCGGGCTGCTCCCACCGCGCCCGCGCCGGCAGCATCGCCGATCGCCGCGGTCGTTGCGCCCGCGGGTCCACCCGTCCGGTCGAACGGCGCGGCCGGCGGTGCGATCGCCGGCGGCGCGGTCAACGGTTCGCGTGTCGCGGTGGTGCTGACGACAGAGGGTTTCGTTCCCAACCACATTCCCGCCGAGGCCGGCAAGCCCGTCACCCTGGCCATCACGCGCAAAACGGACAAGACATGCGCTCGCGAGATCCTGATCAAGGGTCAGCCGGGGAAGACTGACCTGCCCCTCGACAAAGAGGTCGAAGTGACCTTTACGCCAAAGGCCTCCGGCACGGTTCCCTTTGGATGCGCGATGGGGATGATGGTCGGCGGAGTCCTGGAGGTTCGCTGAGGCGGCCGGCTACCTGACCAGTCGAATTCCGCGCGTGCGCCCCGGGAGCGTGACAGGTCTTGCGACGGGAATCAGCCGGGCTTTCTTGCCCCGGGTTGTCTTTCCGGCTGCCGCAATGGCTTTCTTCGTCACCTCGACGGGTGCACGACGCGCTTGAGTCACCGAATCCACCGCCAACCGCAGTGTGCGCCCCGTCAGGGACTCCAGAAGGTCGCCCTTGCGGCGCGCCGCCCACAGCTCCAGTTCCGGATCCCCATCGACCTCGATTCGTAGCTCGATGCTCTTACGGCGGATCTGACACCGGACCGCGCGGACCAGACGGCCGTGGGTCCTGTCCAATGCATCGGCTAGGCGCAACAGCCCGGCCAGAAACCGCACGCGCCGACGCGCTCGACGGGATAGCTCGCGGAAGGGCCGGTGTCGAAGCCGCGTGGCGGTCGCCGACTTCTTGGCTTTCTCTCCTGGCGGCTCGGCCTTCCGGTGATAGCGCGCGACGAAAGCCATCACGTCTACGTCGGCTTGCGAAAATCCCACCATGTCGTGGGTCTGAATCAAATACTGACTGTGACGGTGATGGCCGCTTGGGGAGATATAGAAGCCGACGTCATGAAGCAACGCCGCGAATTCCAACAGCTCGCCGTCGTTGTCGT
>JADGRC010000402.1 GCA_017881245.1 Pseudomonadota bacterium | reverse complement strand
GGTCGACGACCGATATTCGACAGGCATCTCGTCCCTCCGGGCAAGGTCGACTGCAAGCTGTGGTCCAATGATCTGGTCGCGCGCGAGGGATCGTCGCCGCCGACGCGATCGCGCGCGCGTTCGCGGCCGACCCGCGCTTTCTTCTCGGTTTGCACCACTTTCGCCCCGGCGTCCCCTGGGAAGGGTGGGGGTTTCCTCGATGACGCGGAGTTTCTGCAACAGAACGTTCGCCGCTGCGACCATGGTTCTCCTGACCTCACCCGCGGCGGCAGCTCCGCAGCCCCTGATCAACTACTTCCAGCCGATGCCCATCGTGGGGAAGTTGTCGACGACCGTGTGGGGGGCATCGCTCGTTGGCCCGCGGGATCCCGCCAACGGACTCGAAGACAACGGGGCCGCCGGCGGAGTCGGGCCTCAGCAAGAGACCAATTTCTACTGGGACGGGAAGATCATCAAGGGCGAGGATGGGAAGTACCATCTCTATTGCAGCCACTGGCTCCACAGCAATGGATTCGGCCCACCCGCCGGCGGAACGACGGGCTGGGAGAGATCGATCCCCATGGAAGCCATCAGCGACAACGTCATGGGGCCATACGTGACACAGGGGGACGCCTATACCACCAACCGCGAAGGCAACAACATGGGCCACAACGTGACTGCGCTCGTGGCTCCCACCGGTGCGCGCCCGTTCACGCTGTCCGTGGGCGAGATCGTGCCCGGTCAGATGTTCAGCGCCAGCTCCGCAAACGGACCGTGGACTCTGCTGGGACTGACCCAGACCAACACCAATGGGCATACCGCCTGCGGTGACTTGTCCTCCAACTTCACTTTCACCGTGGGTCCGAACAACCGATTCTGGGCCACGTCGCGAACCGGCTGCATCATGGACAGCGACCAGGTCCTGGGCCCCTATAAAGTCGAGACCGACAGCGTCCTGCCCAACCTCGAGAACAACATGAACGGCCAGGCCGAAGATGAAGCGATCTGGTACAGCGGAGGCTATTTCCACATCGTCTACAACTACTACACCGTGCAGCGGGCCTATCACATCATGTCGAAGGACGGCGTGACCAACTGGACGAGCACGGGCCTCGCTTACCAGGCCACTCAAACACCGGCCAACGCGAATTCGAGGTGGCTCCGCTACACCGACGGCACGGTCAACCAATGGCACAACATGGAGCGGGTGAGCGTCTATCAGGAGAACGGCCACGTCACTCATTTCACCTTTGCCGTCACCGACGTGAACAAGAACGTGACCGGTGTCAGTAGTGGGGGGAGCAAGATCCTGGTGGTCCCGTTCAACGGCGTGCAGTTCGATTGCGACAACGGCGACCCAGCTTCCTGCGCCGAGCTCGCGGCCACCGACGGTGGCGCGGCGGATTCCCGTGCGAGTGACGCGCGCGCCGGAGGCAGTGGCGGCGCCGGAGGCAGTGGTGCGATGACGGACGCGAGCGCCGGAGCAGGCGGTAGGGCGGTAACTGGAACCGGCGGCGCGATCGGGAGCGGCGGCGCGACCGGGACTGGCGGCGCGGCGATGGGCGGAGGCTCGGGAAATGGGGGGGCGACCGGTCCCTCCGCCAGCGGCAGCGGCAGCGGGTGCACCTGCGGCGTCACCTCTGCAAACGGAGGCGGCACACCCGCGGCGTTGCTCTTGCTGGCGAGCCTCGTCGTCATGCTCCGCCGCCGATCGCGGCGACGACCGGCCGAGGCTCCGCACGCGCGATGATGACGGAGCGCCGCTGGCAGCCAGTTCGCGGCCTTGCCCTGCGGGGGAACGCCCGCACCCCGAAATGCTCGGAGCGCGTCATTGGCGTCGGCGTCAGCGCGAAGCGCCGACGGGTGACGGGCGAAAGCGGCAAGATATCGTGAAGGTTTTGCCGCTCTCGTCACCTTTGAGCGGTGCCCGACGATGATCACGACTCGGCGTGTCCTTTTGGCTCTCCTTCTGGTGTTCTAGCCTTCGTCGTTCACTCTGAGGGTACGTCGGACGGGTTCGGAGGGTGGTTCAGCAGGTGGTGCACGACATCGCCGGTAAAATAGCTGCCAGGATACTTCGAGAGCATGATACGAGCTTCGGCCTCGGCGTCCTCAAGCTGGCCCATGTTGAATAGGGCCTTGACGACGTTCCATTCGAATTCAGGAGCGTTCGGGCTGTCGGGAAATCGATTGACCGCCTGTCTCGCTATTTTCAGCGACAGAGGCGGATTCGACGCTGCCAGCTCATGAAGCTGCGCGAGAACCGATGCGTCATCCAACGGTTTTCGCGCGTCCGGTTGCGCCCGCGCTTGCACAGCGGGTGGTGCGACTGCCGCGGCAGGTGGGCGCGGCGCGGGCTTCTTGTCAACCGCCCTGGACTCTGACGAGGCAGGCTTGTTGACCGGGTCAGTCTCATCGGGAGGAGCCGGGATAGGACGATGATCTTTCTTGAGGACGAGGACGACCAGCAGCGCGATCGCGCCAGCGCAGGCGGCCGCCAGCGCGACGGTCATGGGTCTAGGCCTCGCCAATCGCGCGCTGATTCTACTTGAGGCTGGGAATCTCGTCGCGGGTGATGGTGTACTGACTCGCGTACGCCGCTTGCATGCTGGCCACCGTGTTGAACGTGAAGCCGCTGATCACGGTGTTTTCGTAGGTTGCCCAGACGTTCCACATGATCCACGGCGTCGCGCCGCTCGGGAAGATGGAGTTGGGCTGCAATGCCGACCCGGTTTCATGCAGGGCGATCGGCATCGTGCTGCCGAAGATATTGGCGGCAGGATTGTAGTTCCCCGATGCGGTGAACGTCAGCAGGTTGGCCGGCTGCGAGTATTCATCGGGCCCTCCAATGTCCAGGAACGCCTTGCCTGGATAGTAGGCGGCGTTGGGACTGCCGCTGAACGGCATGAGCCAGACGATATTGGTGAGGCCCTTGGTGCTGGTCAGATAGTTGAACGTGTACTTCCACAGGTTGGCGAACTGCGGACCTGTCGAATTTTCGGCCCACCAGAACCACCCGTTCGGCTGGGTCTCATGAAAGATGGCCAATATCACCGGCACGTTGGCGGCCTTCATCGCGTTGATTTGAACCGCCACGTAATCGAGCTTGGCATTGAGCGACGTGTTCTCCGGCGTTCCCGCTGTGATCACGTTGGTGAAGAAAGCAGCGTTGGGGTGGGTTGTGGGCTCGGCACAGTTGGCCCCCGAGAAGCAGTCGTTTGCGCAGGTGAGACCGGGCCCCGGCAGACCCATGTGGTACCGGAACATGGTGATCCCGCCCGCGTTCCAGTGAGCGATGGCGCGCGTCGTCGAGCTGCTCACGCTCGTGCACGAAGAGCCGCTGCGGTACAGAAAGTCGCTGCCCAGAATCGCGGGGGACTTCAGGCCGTTGTTCGCGTACCAGGCAATGTCGGTGGGGTTGGCATTCCAGTTCGCTTCTTGCTGGCCCGAAAGGATGTGATTGCCTTTGATGCTGTAGAGGTAGCACAGGAGTTTCTGCGTCTGCGAGGTTGCGTTCGGGGTCACGGGAGACACGCCGCACGTCGTGCCACTGCTTCCTCCGTTGCCCGGTGAACCAGCGGCGCCACCTGCGCCCGTTGCTCCCCCGATGCCCGTTGCTCCCGCCGTACCCGTCGCTCCGCCCGTCGCACGGCCTCGGCCCCCGGTGCCCGTGGCTCCGCCCGCCGCGCCCGTCGCTCCGCCGGAGCCGGTCGTTCCGCCACTTCCGATAGTCCCGCCAGACCCCGTCGTTCCACCGGAACCGGTGGTCCCGCCGGCTCCGATGCTCCCCCCGCTACCGGTCGTCGAGGCGCCGCCAGATCCGCCCGCATCATCGTCCGTCGCCTCGGGCGATCCACAGGCACCGAGCATGAGAACGAGAGCGAAGGGAACGAGGGGGCGTACCGTCATGATTTTCACATCCTTGGCAGCGGAGGCGCGCTGGTTGACTGACGAACCGCGCCACCACGTGGCACGACAAAGCGGAAAGGGCTCACCCTGGTCGCGACCTTCAAAGAAAAGGAAGGACAGTGGGGACTGCCGCGCCGCCCGCCGCATGCCCGCCAACGGAAGTGCCTACCCCGAGCCAAGACACCATGCGTCCACCTCCTCACCGGTTATGAGGAACATCGGATGACCTGGTTCTCGTCGCTGTCGTCACTGCCTGGTCATGGAAGGACCGAGCGCCAATTGGAGCCTGCCTCGGTCATTCGCTTGTCTCCTGTCGCTGGGTGCGCTCGCCCTCTCCTGCGCCTCTCCCAAGAGCCTGGGTGGCCTGGGCGGCGCGAGAGGTGGCAACGATGCAGGAGCGGGCGGTCGCGGTGAAGGTGTTGGGGGCACCGATGAGCACGAGCGCGCAACCTGATGGATGACGAGGGCGCCGCGAGCGCGCACGGTGAGGGACAAAGCGAAAACCCCTCGGAGAGCTT
>JADGRC010000401.1 GCA_017881245.1 Pseudomonadota bacterium | reverse complement strand
TCTGACCAGGACAAGAACGCGGTCCACCACATCGGGCGGAATGGGAATGAGCCTCATTCCGGGCAATACGAGAATTTTTTCGACCGCCTGGGCTGCGTCTTCGGATGAACGCGGGGTGGTCACCCGGAGAGAATCGGTCACGATACTGAGCAATTCGGAAACGACGGTCAGACTGACGCTGAGTTCGGCGTCTTGCTTCTCGGCCCGATGATCTTCGGCCGTCTGATCTAGGAAACCTCTGGCTCGTCGCGCGCCACGACCTGGTTCAGCGCGGTTCCGAAGCAGGAGAGCGCGATTAGGAGCGCCCAGAACAGGGCCAAGGGCCGCAGGTCAAGGACCGCCAGGGCCAGCCAACTGAAGATGAAGAAGTCTCGGCGCCCCATGGCTAGGAAGGCCCGGAAGAGCGCCCGCATCATGCCGTTGCCGCCGTCGCTGCTCTTTCCGCTCATCAGCGCCTTCACGTCGATCCCGCGTGCGAATTTCCACCGGATCTTCAGCAGCTCGCCCCCCACGCCTTGACGCACGAGCTCTCGATAAGAAACGACGTTGTAAAAGAGCAGCATCCCGCAAATGATCGCGCTCGCGGCGGCACCGAGCCAGCCGTGTCCCGCCCGCGACAACCCGATTCCCATGCTGGCCACCAGGGCCAGGTTCAGGAAATCGTCGACCAGGGTGTCTAGCCATTCACCGATCTCGGTTTGCTGAAAGCGTACGCGGGCAAGCTCTCCGTCGCACCCATCGAGCACGGACTGGGCCTGCACCAGCACGAATCCCGCCACTCCGGCGCCGTAGCGGCCGGTCGCGACGAACAGGCATCCGATGAGCCCGACGACCGCGGCCCCCAAGGTGACCTGATTCGGGGTCACGGGGAGCTTGCACAACACGTGGCGGGTGATGCGGAACGAGATCTTCTTGTTGATGTGGCGAGCGATGAATCCCAAATCGCCGCGTAACAACTCCGCGAAGATCTCGTCTTCGGCCCGGATACGCGTCGGCTCGTCGATGACGCGGATCCCGTCGGTCAAGGTGTCCCGCTGGCGGCGCACGACGTCGGCGCCCATGATGATCCCGCCTGTGCCCATTTCCCGCGCCAAGGCGACCACGGCCCCGTCGGTGTCGGTGTCGGCGGTCGGTGGGCGGACCTCCACATTCGGCGGCAAGTTCCGGGGAATCGCAACCGTGCCATCCGCCACGACGATCACGCGCAGGGCCACGGCGCGTCCCAGCTGCCTAATGGCCCGCTCGATAACCGTCAGTCCCGCGACTCGTTTCAGGGCGCCGACAGCCTCTTGTTTTGTGGCACGCAGGATCACCACCGACGGCGACGGGGCCGACGGCGCGGTGGGCGGTGTGCTCGGGGTGGGGGGGGCGGATTGCGCGGAGCGGTCGGTCATCGGGGCCGGGTCAACCTAGCCGACCATGGGTAAGGGGGCAAAGTGCCCAAGTGCGCGCGCCACGGCGTCGGCAATCGTCGGACCGAGGTGATCGGGTCTGAAGCGCGCCACGCGAAGCGTTCCGGATTCTTCGTGATCGACGAGCACGTCGGCGCGCCCCATCGGATCGAACGCGCCCAGATATCGCTCCTGCGACGGGAAATAGCGGGCCGTGATGCGATGATGGACGTCGGCCGGATCGCGACCGCGGGCTGTGTCCCGCGCGACGATACGTTCGCGGGCGGCCGCGAAACTCGCGCGCAGGTAGATTAGGCCGGCCGCCGCCGATACGCTGGTCAGGCGTAACGCGAATACGCCCTCGACGATCGCAAGCTCGGCTCCGGCGAACGTGATGGTGCGGTGCCCGTCGATGCGGTGGGCCGCGGGATCGAAAACCGGGATTTCCACCGACGGAGAACCAGCCATGAACGCGGCCAAGCAGCGGTCGAGTAGGGGCAAGTCGTAGTAGTCGTCGTAGTAGATGTCGGCCTCCAACCGGCGGTCCGCGTGCCAGTCGACGGGGCGCCGAAAGTCGTCCACGGCCAGCGTCACCGTTTCCATTCCCGCGGCGGCCGTCGCGATCGCCAGACGGTCCGCCAACGCGGACTTTCCGCTGCCGTCGATCCCGTCGATGGCCAGCAGAGCTCGTCCCATGGCGGTGATCATTCGCTCGAATCCGGGGCTGGCTTGGCGTACGGCCCCGTCAGCGTCAAGAGCGCCCCGTGACAGAACCCGTTGCTGGCCAAGCTGCCGCGCCGGTGCGACACGTCGTGCTGGTTGTACGCGAAGGCGCCTCCATCGATGTCCGTGAACATTCCGCCGGCCTCGCGAACGACCACCTCCGGTGCGCAGGTGTCCCATTCCTGCTCACTGCCGTCCAGGTTGATCACCGCGTCAAGGCTCCCCCGCGCGAGCGCCATGAGCTTGACGGAGGCACCCATCGATTGCGACCGCGCGCCAAGTCCAGTCTCAGCGAGGAATGTCTTCAGGCCTTGCGCTGCGTTCGTGCGGCTTACACCCACGCGCAGGCTGTCCACGCCCGCGGTCGTGGACACCCGCAATCGGGTGCGTCGCCCATCGGCACGCTCGACGAAGGCCCCGGCCCCCGCGGCGGCGCTGAAGAGCGTCCCTGCGACGGGAACGAACACGGCTCCCACCACGGGTATCCCATCGACCGACAGGCCGATGTGTACACAAAATTCGCCGGTGCGAGCGACGAAGTCCCGGGTCCCATCGAGGGGATCGACAATCCAGACTCGGCGTGCGCCGAGACGCGACAGGTCATCGGGTGATTCCTCGCTGAGGATCGCATCGTCCGGGAACGCCGCGCGCAGGGCGCTCAGGATCGTGGCGTTGGCGTCGCGGTCGGCTGCCGTCACGGGCGAAAGGTCCGCCTTGGTTTCCACGGCGATGGAACCATGGGCGTAGTGCCGAAGAATGACGGCTCCGGCGTCGCGGGCGGCCAGGCCGGCGACGTGCTGTTCCTTGACGTGATCGGACAAGCCCCTAACGTATACTCCGGCTCCTTCCGAATGGCAGCTCCTTCGAAAATCACGCGGGTTCGCAACATCGGCATCGTCGCCCACATCGACGCCGGGAAGACCACGGTCAGCGAACGGTTCCTCTTTCAGTCGGGCCGCATTCACAAGATCGGCGAAGTTCATGACGGGGAAGCGCAGATGGACTGGATGCCGCAGGAACGTGAGCGGGGGATCACCATCACGGCGGCGGCGACCAGCTTCGCGTGGCGGGGACATGACATTCACCTGATCGACACGCCCGGGCACGTGGACTTCACAATCGAGGTGGAACGCAGCTTACGCGTGCTTGACGGCGCCGTGGTCGTGTTCGACGGCGTGTCGGGCGTCGAGCCCCAATCGGAAACCGTCTGGCGGCAGGCCGACAAGTTTCGCGTGCCTCGTATTGCGTTCATCAACAAGATGGATCGGGCGGGGGCCGATTTCGCCGGGACGGTAGAGGAGATCCGGACCCGCCTGGGGGCGCGGCCAGTACCCATTCAGCTTCCCATCGGCGCGGAGGACCGCTTTGAAGGCATCATAGATCTGGTGCGCATGAAGAGCGTGACCTTCAGTGGAGACGAGGGTGACGTGCCGGTGGAGGATGCCATTCCCGATTCGCTGGCGGCGGAGGCGGCGGTCGCGCGCGAGAGGCTGCTGGAGGCCGCGGCGGACTTCGACGACGCGATCGCAAACGATTTCCTGGAAGGTCGACCGATCGACGAGCCCGCGTTGAAGGCGGCGCTTCGCAAGGGAACGCTGGCTTGCGGGATGGTTCCGGTCCTGACCGGGGCCGCGCTGCGAAATAAGGGTGTCCAGCCGCTGCTCGACGCCGTCTGCGACTATCTGCCGTCGCCCGTCGATGTACCCCCCGTCGAGGGCGTGGTCCCCGGCACCGAGGAGAAGGCCTCCCGTCCCCCCGACGATGCGGCGCCATTTTGTGCGTTGGCTTTCAAGGTGGCGATGGACGAGGGTCGCAAGAGCGTCTACCTGCGTGTGTATTCCGGGGTGCTGAAGGCGGGCGACGAGGTGCAAAATGCGCGCACGCGCAAGAATGAAAAAATAGCGCGACTGTTTTCGGTGCACGCCAATCGTCGCGAACGCATCGAGCGTACTGGCGCCGGGACGATCGTGGTGGCGATGGGCCTGCGTGATGCCGGCACGGGTGACACCATTTGCAGCCCCCGCATGCCGATCTTGTTGGAGCGCATCGATACCTACGAACCCGTAATCGCGCGCGCCATCGAGCCCAAGACACAGGCCGAGAAGGAAAAGTTGGACTTTGGTCTCGGCAAGTTGGCGGACGAGGATCCGACATTTCGATTCGGCGAGGACGGCGAGACGGGGCAGATGATCATTCGAGGCATGGGCGAGCTGCACCTGGACATCATTGTCGACCGGCTGCGCCGCGAGTACGGCGTCGACGCGAACGTCGGTCGGCCTCAGGTCGTGTACCGCGAAACGTTGGCGGGGACTGGCGATGGCGAAGCTCGATTCGAACGGACCGTCGACGATGAGGCCCTCTTCGGTCATGCCCGTGTGCGCGTGGCGCCGCGCGCGCGCGGGGCGGGAAACAACCTGCGGCTCGAAATTCCGCGCGCGGTCGTGGCTGCCGGGGCGCCGCGGATCGCCGAGACTCCGCAAGCCATCCTCGACGCGGCCATGGAAGGTGCCCGCGAGGCCATGCGTTCGGGTCCACAGGGCTACCCGTTCGAGGACATCGACGCGGCCATCACGGCCATC
>JADGRC010000051.1 GCA_017881245.1 Pseudomonadota bacterium | reverse complement strand
CGCAGCGGACGGCAAGCCACGGCGCCGAGCGCGGTTCGTTCGATCACGTCAAGACCTGCGTGATCGGCCCCGTGACTGACTTGGAATCCTGCATGAACTTCTCCGTTTTCAAAGCGTCGGTCGTCAGTCCCAAGGCTTGCGCGACCGTCAGCCAGAGATCGTTGTGTGGTCGCTTGTCCAGATACCAGTACTGCCCGCCCTTCATACCCAGCTTTTGACCACCGAACAGCAATGCCGGCATGGGGTAATACTCGTGCCCGCAAGCCGCCACCTCGGTCACGTACGGGATGATGGTCGAATCTAGCAAACCGCCGCCCATCGCGTCTGTGCTGGCCTTGAAATCGGCGATGATCGCGGCCGTCTGCGTGTTGTAGAATTCCTCGACGCGAGACAGAAATTCGACCTCGGGTTTTCGGGTCGCGATCGCCGCTCTCGTGTCGGCCGAATTGACGCGGTGGCTGAGCGGATGATGCATGTAGATGGTGTTGGCCTCGCCGGGATACAGCCCCTGGAACGCGATGTGATTGACTCCAGGAGACCACTGAAAGGTCGCGACGCGCACCAGGTCACAAACGAAGGCGCTCCGGATGACCCCCGCGTGGAGCTTGCCCACCTGGCCGTGGAGCACCTCGTCGGAAGCCGTCGCGGTGGGGTTGGCGTAGTCGCGGTGGTTACCCCCGTCGTATTTCCCGCCCACGATGTTTGCCGGCGGCGTTGCGGCGCAACCAGGCAACGTAACCGTGCCGGTCGCGATTTGGGTCGACAACTGGGTCTCGATTTTTCGGATTGCCGCGGTGTGTAGGTCAATCTTCGCGCTCTCACTGGCTGGCGCGAGGGTCTGCAGACGCGCGAGCTCGCGCAGGCTGTAGTCGAGGACACTGCGACGTTCTTTCAGCGCACGGATCAATTGGTCGTTGGTCGCGCCTCCGGCGGCGGCTCCCATCCCCACCGGCATCATGCTGCCGAAGAGGCTGACGTATAGTTGGAGCGGGCTCAACTCCGGGAACAGCGGGATGTTCTCCACGCCGTTGGCCGTGGTGGCCTGAACGGGGCGGGTCGCGTAGTCGTACGACAGGCAGCAGGTCGACGTCTCCGGGTTGTAGTCCACCCGGTTGTCCGCGATGGCGTTGACGTATCCCTTGTTGGTTTGCAGCGCCTTGACGTTCTTCAACAAGATCTGATCGAACGACGGCCCGTCGGCCGGTGTGTCCTGCGCGATGAGCTCGCCCGCGCGCACGAACTTGGTCGCGGTGCCGGTCATCATGATGACCTGCCCCTTTTGATGACCTTCTCCCCCGGGGCCGGGAATCGATTCAAGCGACAGGCCATAGAGCGCCGTCATGTTGGCGCGCAGGTTCGCCGTCTCGAAGGGCTTCAGCAGTCGCGACGTCGTGTAGGTGGTCCCGGTTCCCACGGGTTCAAAATCGGGGCGAATCGTGCCAACCGGATGATGAATGATCAGCAGGCGAGGGGGGGATGGGGTTTGTTGGGCGCTTGCGTGCAAGTTCCGCAACATCGTCTTCAGGCCCACGGCGCCGCCGACGGAATACAAGAATGATCGCCGGGCAAACCGATAGTTCGACATGCTCATGGTCCCACTCGCACGGCCAAGGTTTGGGAGGCGGCTATCTCGCGCAACATCGAACCGAACGTCTTGTCACCGGCCAAGAATCTCTGCGTCACAGCTTGCACCGCACAATCGCCTCTCTCCACGTTGCCGTCGGCAAGCGCGAATTTCATCAGGTTCCTCGCCACGCACGACGCGAACACGCCATTGGACGTGACCGCTTGCGCGAATTCAACCGCGGTCTTCACCTGGGCGCCGCCCGCGTCGTTGGGCAGAGTCGTCGACGCATCGATCGGACGTTGCTGATCATCAACCGTCCGGTAGCGCCCGATGAGATCGAAATTTTCCAACACGAGCCCGTACGGGTCGAACGTTGTGTGGCACGCCGAGCAGGGCGCCGTGGTTTGACGGTAAAGGGACCGTTCACGCTCGCTCTTGTCGGCCAACATGGTGGTCACCGCCGCGATCTGGTCCGCCAATGCGGTGGGCGGCGCCGCGGGCGTGCTGGCGCAAAGCACGGTCGACGCGACGGCCAGGCCGCGCGCCACGACCGAGCTGCCGTCAGTTCTTGCCCGCGACGTCAGGAAACCAAGTTGTGTCAGCAATCCCGACCGCACGTCGGGCAACTGGACCGGGACGAACGTGGATGCCGTCTGCGTTGACCCGGCCGGGAACGTGATGCCGTAAAGCTTCGCCAGATCCGGGTTGACCTCCGACTGACGCGACAGCAACAGATCGTCGACCTTGCCTTTCCACAACGTGCTGGTCAGAAAATCTTGAGTTTCGCGCAGCATTGCGTTCTGAACACCAACCGTGTACTCGGGCACCTTGGCGGGATCGATGACGACCGAGGCCAAGTTAGCGATGCCGAAATACGAGAACATCGCCTGTTGCATGTTGGCCTGAACCGCCGGCAACGCGAGCAATCGGTCGGCCTGGGCGGCCACTTGGGTCGCCGTGCTCAGAGTACCTTGTTTGGCGGCATCCAAGAGGGGCTGGTCCGGAGGCCCGTCGGTCAGAAAGTAGGCGAGTTGACTGGCAGCTTCGTAGGGCGTCAACGCCGCCGCGGCGGTCGAGCCCGCGGTGGCAGCGCCCAACTCGCGTCGATAGAGGAAATTGGGTGACGTCAGAATCGCCCAAACCGTCTGTTGCAAAGCCTCCGGGATTGCCGCGCCGGCGCCCTTGGATTCGGTATAGACCTGCAACAGGCTGTCGCGTTCAGCCGTCTCCAGCGGCCGGCGGAATGCTTTCTCGGCCAGGGTGCCAACGAATGTCTGAGCACACGTGTCGGTGGTCGCCGCGGCAGTGCAACCGGTCAGCGCCGCGTAGTGATCGAACACGTACTGGGCCGCCGTCCTGCCAATGCCTTCCGACTTGGCCCAGATCGCCTCGGTCACGAATGTGCCCTCGTTGGGGGCGGCGAGGGGAGGGAAGGCGCGCGCCCCGACGTCGGTCAGGTCATAGGCCGTGACCAGCGGGTCGGCCGTCGCGGCTCCCAACATCGAGCGAATGGAGCTCACTGCCTGGCTGAGGGTGAGCCGCACCAGTCGTCGCGATGCGACCGGCGCGCAATTTAGGGGCAAGCCGGATGAGCCGCCCAGGCCGGTCACGGGTCCGCCGACGCCTGGTCCGTTGCCTCCCGCGCCCGTGGCGGAGGGACCGGTCCCGGAGAGGCCCGTGCCCGAAGGTCCTATGCCGGCGACCGAGCCGGATCCGGTTGGCTGGCCGGTTTGACCCATCGCGGGGCTTGCTCCCGTTCCAGTGCCGCCGGCCGGGTTTCCCGCCCCGACGTGGGATCCACTAGCCTGCCCAGTACACGCCGAAAAGACCAGCGCCACCGCCAGTGAAAAACGAGCCCCATCAGAGGGCGTCAAGCGTCTTGCCATTCCAGACATTTGCCCCTCGGTGGTTGAAGCGAACAAACTTTCACTCAATGCTTGTTTCCCCAGCTTGACGTTCAATCTGTCCCTACTCCTAACGGCGAATGCGCGCGACGACGCCGGGCGTCGAAGCGACGAGAGCCGGGGGGCTGGGGAGGATCCATTGGCAACTAGCCCGATGTGCCGATGTTGCCGAATAAGGGGGTTGCCAGGGTAGTGCCCTGTGTTATCCTGGCGCCCTCAAGCGAAACGATAGGAGCGGCGATGTTCAAAAAGATTCCGACCCTGGCAATTTGGTTGTTTCTGGCTGTCGTAGTGATCGCCGTCCCGTTGGCTTGCAGCAGCAGCAGCGATTCCCCCGATGGGAATTCTGAGAAGTCTGCTGTCGACATGACCAGCGCCGGCTAACTGCCGGCGACAGCAATAGGCCCTTGGGGTTCCGCTCGCCCCTGTGTGGTGGCGTTAGAGTCTGTCGACTTGAGCGACTGGTGCGCGCAAGAGCCAGCTGGAAAAATATCCGCGGCGCTTGAACCCCTCGGAAGCGGCGTTTGGGGGCCGCGACATCGAGAGGCATTATGTGGGGCGGCAATCCCAGGTCGGTCAACGGGCAAGTTTGAAAAAACTCAGGCGCTGATTGGCGCTCACGAGCGGAAGCGCTCCGAGGGCAGTACCAATATCGCGCTCGATGGCGGCGGCTTGATCTGAATAGCCGAAGCGATCGATCAAGACGCCCGCGAAACCCGCGGATTTGATCGTGTGCAACATGTCGGCGGTTGGCAGCGCCGACACATCTCGATGCCACGCTTCGCCTTCGCGGCCCCGCATCGAACCGAAACTCCATCGCAACGACCGCGAATGAAGGTAAGGCCGGACCAGATCGTAGCTTTCAACTAGTTGAACGGATGGCGCGTCGGGAAATGACTGAAAAGGCAGCTGGAAGATCATGGCTTCCGCCGGCACCAGGTCTTCCACCTGATGTATCAGCCGGGCGTCGCTCGAATAGTCCGCCTTCACCTCGTCGTACGCGGGGACAGCATAGATCGACGCTTCATCGTACAGGCCGATTGCGAGCACGAGGAGCGAGGCAGTCCAACGAATTCGCGAGCCTGGAAATCGCAAGAACCGCATGAATCGATCGAAGGCCAAGGCAAACGCGAACAGCGAGATGAACGCGATGAAGACGTTCAGGCGGCAGTACGTGCGAATGACCGGTGAGACGAGCAGAGCGAACAGAGAGCCGAAGCCTCCGATCGTCCCCAGCAGGACGGCGGACAAGTTCAGCGTTCCGAGGGCCGCCGGCAGCTGGTTAGAAACCAGACCGCGCGGAACCAATTGCAGGCCAATCAGAAGGAGAAACCCCGCGGCGCCCACCAGCCCCAGGCTGGTCAAGGAGCTTTCTCCGTGCAAAGGAGCCGTTTCGTTGTAACGGTCCTTGAGTCTGCGAAGGACATTCAAGCGGTGGCCTTCGATTGGCAGCAGCAACTGCGCAATCCTCATGCCGAAGACCTCGGCTTCGCCCGGAAGGCGCTGGGCCACTTCCACATTTTCGCCATGTCGGGCACGGTAGATAGTCGTCGGCGTTGCTTCCATCGCCACCACGCTCCAGATCACCCCGACCACCAACAGTGCCGCCACGAGATTTCGCGGAGATCGTTGGTGACGTGAGCCAAAAACTCCGGCCACGAGGATGAGCCAGCTGGAGAAGTACGCGTAGTACAGGCCCGAGGTCGCCACGACGGCGCAGATCACGAGAGCGCCCGCGGAGCGCGGACTCCGAAGCTCAAGCCACGACCAACGCTTCAGCTCCCTCCGGATGAAGGGCGGGCCGTCCCCACAGATCCACAGGGCCACGAGCAAAGCCAAGGGAACCTGGAAAAACGTATCGAGGAACAGATGTCCCTGGCCCTTCATGAGGCGGCTCGGCAAGAAGGCGTACAACACGCTGACCGTCGCGGCCGTCGGAGCCGAGATGCCAAAATGGCGGAGCACGGCCAAGGCGGAGAGCGCGACGGCGGGAAATCCAAGGATGAAATAAAGATTGACCAGAAACGCCCAGTCGCGGCTAAAAACGGACATCACTTTCAGTACTAGCAAGTGCAAACTGTCGAACTGCGGCGGAAAATCGTGCAGGTTCAAGACCCCCGGGGCACCCAGCCGGGGCAACGTGAAGATAGAGTTGCTCTCCGCGACCGTCTTGACCTCCATCTCGTAGAACAGGGCGTCGCCCCTGTATGTGAAGGGGACGTGAAGGTCGGCGTGCCGCAGCTTCAAGACCCACGCGGCCGCGACGAGAGACAGAGCCGCGACGCCGCCATACGTCGCGAGCCGTCGGAGAACCACCCGCTGCCCCTTGGTGAAGCTCACTCGGCCGACGACACTGGCACACGAGAACATACGGTTCAACCGACCGGCGGAGCCTTTGATCCCGCGACACCGCCGTGGTAACCACGACCACTGAGTTTGGCCTCATGGGGAACGCGCCTTTGTCCGAGCGGCGTCGCGGGCGTGCCTTCGGAGCCACCGCGTTCCTGGCCTTCTTGGGCGTGGCCGGCGCGATCAGCACCGCGTTGTGGGTGGGTTCCATTCAGCTCCGACACCCGTTGTCTTTGCTCTCGGGCGCGGTCATCGCGAGCTTGCTCCTCTGCGCGGCGCTCACGCTGCTGAACCTGATGGCGCGGTGGTTCAGGTGGCACTTCCTGATCCGACGGTTCACGCGCAAAATCGCCACGCGCGACAGTCTGGTCGTTTACATGACTACGCTTCCCGCGATCATCACGCCGTTCTTCTTGGGGGAACTTGTCCGCGCGTTGATCCTCAGGCGAAAGATGCGGCCGCCCCACCGCGCCAAGCTCATTTGGGTGTGGCTTATCGAACGGATCTTGGATGCCGCTGTCCTGCTCTGGTTGTTGCTCCTCACGGTCCACGGAACGCTGGGGTTGGCATCCCTACCGGTCTTGGGGGGCGTGACGTTCTTGTTGTTTCGCATGCTGCTTGAGGACCACCGAGCGAGCACGGTGTTGGCCATCGGGTCTATTTGCTTGTTCGTCACGGCGGCCGCTTGGATGTTGCCCGTGGTTGCGCTCGTCGGAACCCTGAACCTCTGCTCTCGCGACGGTGTCGCTTTCGCGGTCGGCATGAAGGCCTTCTCCGCGGGGACCCTGTTTGGCGCCGCCACGGGGCTTCCTCTGGGCGTCTCGGTCACGGGGTCGACCATGATCGGAGAGCTGCTCTCGAATGGCGTCGCAACCGCAGTCGCGATACCGAGCGTGCTCGTGTACCGGACCGGGACGGCCTGGTTCGCGGTGATCCTCGGCGCGACGGCGTTTCTGTTTTTGCGCCAGCGCCTGAAGGTGATCATGCGCGACGGAGGCACTGGTCATTTCGACGACATCGCCGACCACTACGCGGATGAGATCCCGAAGCACATCCGCCAGCGCTTGCTGGCCAGGAAGGTGTGTTTGATTCAGGAACAACTGCGGCGGGAGGGTATCCCCGACGGTGCCCGCGGCCTCGACCTCGGTTGCGGTCAGGGATGGTATATGAGCGAGCTGGCGCTCGGCGGCTATCGGATGACGGGCGTGGACTATTCGAGGCGACAACTGGCGACTGCCACCGGCGGCGACTCTTTGGGCGGTGGCGAGCTCCGAGGACACTTCGTGCAAGCGGACGCCGAGAGTCTTCCCTTCGCGGAGGGGGCATTCGACTTTGCATACAGCATCAACGCATTTCATCACCTGGCCTCGCCCACCGCGCAGTTAAGCGCGCTCCGAGAAGTGATACGCGTGCTCCGCCCTAGGGGGGCATTCGTCCTTCATGAAATCAACACCCAGAACCCGATCTTTCGGCTGTACATGGGCTACTTGTTCCCATTGCTGAGGGTGATCGACGAAGGGACGGAGCAGTGGATGTTGCCCCAATCGATGCCCGATGTACCCGGCGCGCTCTGGCGGACCGATGTCCAGTACTTCACATTTACGTCCGATTTCGTCCCGAGCGCCTTGCAGTCTTCATTCGATAGACTAGAGCGAAGCTTGGAACGCTCGCGCTTGCGGCGTTACAGCGCGCACTATCAAGTGGCCCTGGTGAAGAGCGAGAAGGGCTCGGGTTGAAGCGCAGCGATCCCGGCGTTCCGGCTCAGGGACGGAAACTCTTGCCCGATGGGATCGTTGCGGACGCGGGCGCGTGGGTGAGTACGTTCGTTGTCGCTCACGCCCGTGTCCTGCTGTGCCTGCTGGCGATCGTGCCTTTCGTTCCGGGGACATGGCAAATCTTCAAAGAGGGCATTCCGGACGTTCTTTTTACCGGGGATGCCGCCACTCTCGAGATTCGTACTCTGCACGCCGCGCACGGGCAACAACAACTCGGACCCTATTCAAGATTCCTGTGGAGCCACCCGGGGCCCGCCTTCTTCTATCTCGCGTTGCCCTTTTACAAGGCCTTCCACCAGCGCGGGACGGCGTTGAATGTGTTCGTCTTCGTCGCGTCCATGAGCTCGGCCGTCGCCACCGTGCTCTGCGCCCGCAAGCTGCGGGGTGATGTTTTCGCGCTCGCCGTGGCGACCTTGCTTGGCATCTACGAGATAGTCGGCGTCCCTTTCGCGATGTCGAGCGAGTGGAACCCCTCCGTGCCCCTGCTTCCGCTCACGTTGTTGTTCTTCCTAGGCGCGAGCCTGGCGCTTGGGGGGACGTCCGCGGCTCTGCCGGCTTTCGTCTTCGTGGGCTCGGCCATCGTGCAGACCCACGTCGGCTACCTTCCCGAGGTCCTTTTGATCTCCGCCGTGGCGCTCCTTTGGTCCGTGGGACGCTGGCTGTTGCCGCGTGGGGCGCCGACCCCCGAGCGGCGGCAGAGGACAGGCTGGGCGTTGCTCGCCGCCGCCGGGGTCCTTGCGGTCTGTTGGGTCCTGCCGGTCCTCGAAGCGGTGACGACGCACCCTGGGAATCTCACGGATCTCTTCGTTTTCTTCACGACTGCGCACCGGTCCCAGCACACATGGAACTTTTCGGTCGCTGAAGTGTTCAGACACATGGCCGTCATGCCTCTGTCGGTAGCGCGCGTCTTTCACCTTGCGGAAGGTGAGCCGCGCTGGGTCACAGTGCGCGCGCTCGCCCACCTCCAGATCTTCGTGATTGCGGCGGCCCTGTTCACCGGAATCCGTCGCCGTGACGGTGGCCTTGCCGTTCTGGCGGTGTTGGCGCTGGGCGAAATCCTGGTCGCCATCGCGGCGGTACACGCGATCCGCGGGGAAATCTTCCCCTACCTTGTGACATGGACATCGACCCTGGGCTTCGTCTCGACGACGGTGGCGGCGGCGTGCCTGGTGCGTGGGCTGCTTGGATGGCCGAACGCCGATCGTGCGATTCGAGTGCTGGCAATCGCTGAATTGATTTGCCTGGGCGTCGCGGTTAGCGGGGCCTTCGGGCACGTACAGATCTTCCGCGAGCGCGATGTCGGCGTCGAGAAGCTGGCTAACGATGTGGGAAGCCGCCTCCTTGCGGAGCGCATCCAGCGTCCGGTGGTGCGCATCATGTCCGCTGACACGTGGCCGACCGCCATGGGGGTCATTCTCCACCTCTACAAGGAATCGATCCCGGTCTCGGTCGAGAAGAGTTGGCTCTATATGGTGGGGACCCGTTTTTCACCCCAGGCCAATCCACGATTTTGGCTGAAGTTCGGAGACAGCGCATTTCATGAAGCGGTCCGGACGCGCCCCGATCACACCCTCGTGGCGGCGTCGGAGAACGTCTACGTGTACGCGGAGGATACGAGCTACGTCCGCGATCACGCTGTCGTACTCAACCCGGTCTCGGTTTCGTCCTATGGTGTGGTGGGCGACGCGGTCCGCGCCGTGGACGCCGTCATTCCCGAAGAGGGTGCGCGATGGGATTCGCCCTTGTCGGTGGTGTTGACATCGGAGTCGAGCGCGCTTGATGTGAAGGTGCCATCGGGCGACCTGGTCGGCCTCTATCTGTCCGCTGACGGCAATGATCTGTACTCAGTCCGGTGCGTCGGCTCCGACGGGTTCTCATGGCAATTGGGCGCCGCCCGACCCGAGGAGAGGCAGGCCGGAATGCGCACCCACATCCTGTTCACGGACTCCCTTTCGTCGTGCCTGGCGATCGAGGTCAGACCGATATCCGGAGATGGAGCCTATTCGATTGGCGAGCTGGGCTTCTTGCGCCGATGAACCGTCGCGCAAGGTCGCGGGCGGACGAACCCGTGAACGCCTCGCCGGGGCGGCCCGGAACCGGGCAAGGCGGCGGCATAGTTGGCGCGGCAGAGGCGACACCGTCCCTAGGGCACGGGCTGGGTGTGCCAGCGCGGCCTGGGAACTTCTGGATCCGGTGGGCCGGGCTGACGACTTGTCGTGTTCCTTCCTTGACGTGGTGCCAGGCGACGGGCCATACATTCGCCTCTCAATTCGTCTTTGCGGGCGGTTCCGTTACGCGAGGAGCTCGGACCGATGCCCGTTTGTCCGTAAGCATGTGAAAATAGAACACTTCGCCGGTGTAGCTCAGTGGTAGAGCAACGGTTTCGTAAACCGTAGGTCCTCGGTTCAATCCCGAGCACCGGCTCAGCGATTTCAGGGGTCCTGGGAGATTCCAGACTCTGACCAAACAGGAGGTTTCATGTCCATGCCACGTACCCTCGCGACCGCCGCCGCACTATTCATCTTCGCCGCTTTCACGGCCGTCACCGTTGCTCGCGCCGACAACAGCGCGCCTTCGAAGACCGCCGGCAAGGCCCAGACCACCAAGTCAGGCCTCAAATACTGGGATCTCAAGAAGGGGTCTGGCGCGATCGCCAAGGCGGGCGATCAGGTCAAGGTCCACTACACGGGCTGGCTGACCGACGGGAAGAAGTTCGACAGCTCGGTCGACCGGGGCGAGCCGTTCGCGTTCAAACTGGGCGCGGGCATGGTCATCAAGGGTTGGGACGAAGGCGTCGCGGGCATGAAGGTGGGTGGCAAGCGCCAGTTGCGCATTCCGTCGGAGCTGGGTTATGGCGCGCGTGGAGCCGGTGGCGCGATTCCTCCCAACGCCGAGCTCGTCTTCGACGTCGAGCTGCTCGGCGTGAACTAAACGCCTTTCCTGGTCGGGGTGTCCCGCCAGCTGGGAACCCGTGAACGAATGAAGCAAGTTTTCCGAATGGCGATCGCGGTAGCTTTTCCAAGGACCGGGAGGCGCGGCTTCGCCGCACCGGCGTCGTCGTCAGGGGGTGGGTCCGCGGGAGGGCTAGCCCTCCCGCGAGCGCCGAAGGCGCGTTAGTCGTCGGCCCGCGACTTAAGCGTCTGGCGACGACGTCTGGACGATCGCGGCGGGCACGGTGAACCAAAACGTGGATCCCTTGCCTGCGACGCTCTGCACGCCGATCTGGCCGCCGTGGGCCTGCACCAACCCCTTCGCGATGAACAGCCCCAGTCCCGATCCGCCCTCGGGACTGCCGGGGACGCGAAAGAATTTCTCGAAGAGCCCAACCTGATGCTCCGGAGCGATGCCGGGTCCGTTGTCGGCAATCTCGAATCTCACGCGTTCAGGCCCCGAGGCCCGATGCGCGGTTTCGTCAAGGGAAGCACCCTCGGCTTTGGCGCGGATGACGATCTCGCTGCCGGCGGGCGCGTACCTGATGGCGTTGCTGATCAGGTTCGTGAAGACCAGCTGCAGCCGATCGGGGTCGACAAAGACCTCGGGCAAACCGGGCGGCACTTCTTGTTTGATTTCGATCCGGGCCTGCGCCGCGGCGGCGCGATGCACGTCGACCGCCATGTCGACGAGAGCGTCAGGATTGAATCGACGCCGGTGCAGGTCGATGTGACCGGCCTCGATGCGGGACAAATTGAGGAGATCGTCGACGATGACCTGCAATCGCTCGCAGTCCTCGCGTGCGGCGAACAGAAGGTCGGCTTGCTTCGGGGTCAAGGGACCCACGACCTGTTCCGTGCACAGGTGCAACGCCATCCGCAGGGACGTCAAAGGCGTTCGAAACTCGTGTGCCACGGTGGCGACCAGATTGTTCTTCAGCTCGTCGAACCGGAATAGCTTT
>JADGRC010000400.1 GCA_017881245.1 Pseudomonadota bacterium | reverse complement strand
GCGCACGCGCACGCAGTTCGCTCGCTGCTCGCAGGCTGCGGCGCGCTCAAGAAAACGACTAGCGAGAGTCCGCTATCGGCCCATCTCCAGACGTCGCTCAGCCTTAGAGGCGCGTCCGAAAGGCGCCAAAAGCGGACGTGACAGGCTGGCTAAACTAAGTCTGCTTTGCCCATGAATGGACATCCCGCGAGTCGTTAAACGAGCCCGTCTCGGCCAAAGCGAGCAAGCTTTGAGCAACTGGGTCGGCGGGCTCGTTTGCTTCTAACTTTTCGGAAATCTTCGGGCCCGAATTCGAGACCGGAAACCCGCTTTCGCCGATTGTCTTCACGCGGCCAACGGGAGGCCGCTCGAATGAAGGACAACGGTCATGACTATTACCAAGAAAATGAAGGTCGGGTTCGGCGCTGCTTTAGCCACGGGCGCGCTGCTCATGGTGGCCTCGGCGGTATCTGCCAATTCGCGGGCGGGCGATAAAGCCATCGTCGCGGCCGCGACATGGGCACGGCCATTGGCCATCCTGGCTATCGTCAGCCCCAAGGACGACGGCGCGCCCGGGACGATCTTCTTCGGCGAGGGCGTCGCCGACCGGTCGGACCAGCACTTTGGCGGCCCTCGCTGAGCTTACCGGGTGCGGTAAGCGCCACTTGCCGCACCCAACCAAACTGATTTCGGCAGATCAAAGCATAACTCCGCGCTGGGTCAGCTCTGTGCCAGAAGCCGAGGTCGACCAGATGAAAACGGGACTCGTGAAGCTCGAAGCCAGACCTCGTGAAGCTCGAATCTACAGTCGGTGTTCACATTGGTAGACCGGCCTTAAGGTATCCTTCAACAAACCGCTGTCGGTCGACATCGTGCTTAAAGGGCTGGGTGGCCGCCCATTGGGTCACTGTGAAATTCGGTACCATCGACAGGAATTCCTTGGCTTCCCTGCGCGCCTCCTCCAGATGGCCCAGTTGCGCCAAACTAGCGGCGAGAATGCGTTGGGATCCGGTCCGGTGCGTCGTGTGGTGGCGGAGCGTCTCAACTGCATCTTGATAGTGACCAGCCGCGTATTGGGCGTAGCCGAGCATCCAGTAGTAGACATTCTGTGGAAGGGGGTTCAACCGGAATGCCTTCCGAATGTCATCTATGCCACCCGTCGCATTTCCTTGAAGCGCCTTGAGTTCCCCCAAGAACGCCAACGCGTCGGCATGGTTTGGATTGATCTGAAGCGCTCGTCGCAATTCGGTCTCACCCTCCTCCAATCGGCCGCTGTACATCAGCACGTAACCGAAGACGCTGTGGGCGTCGGCGTTTCCCGGGTCGAGCGTCACGGCACGGCGGCCCGAAGTGAGTGACCGATCGAAGTGTCGGTCCATCGGCTCGCCAAAGTTCGCCCAAGCCGTCGCGTGAGCCATGGCAAGCCACGCATGGGCGGGAGCAAAATCGGCATCGATCTCGATCGATTTTTCGAGAAGCGACTGCGCGGTCCGATTGTCGTCCGGCGACTTGTTTGCCAGTACCCGCCCGCGGACGAACAGGTCATAGGCCTCAAGGTTGCTCGCGCGACGAGTTGTAACGATTGAAACAGTCGGGAGAACCCCGGCCAAGGCGTTCACGATCTTTCCGACGACCTCGTCCTGAAGACCGAAGACATTGGCTAGGTCCCGATCGAACCGGTCTGCCCACACATGGCTGTTGTTGGTCGCGTCGATCAGCTCGGCGTTAATTCGGACCCGCCCCGCCGCCCGGCGCACGCTGCCCTCGACCACGTATCGGACCCCAAGCTCCTTGGCGATTGTGCGGACGTCGGCCGGCTTGCCGGAATAGGCGAAGGAGGAATTGCGCGCGATCACCGTCAATCCCGGCACTTTCGACAGGTCCGTGATCAGATCCTCAGCGATCCCGGAAGCAAAGAACTCTTGGTCCGGATCACTGCTCATATTGGTGAATGGCAGGACGGCGATCGATGCGCTGCTTTTCGATGACGGGTCTTCCGCATCGTTCACCGTAGTCCCAACGGCCGTCGTTGTGCGCACGAGCCGGTAGCCTACCCGCGGCACCGTGGTGATCCAGTCATGCCCGCTCGACGAGGACCCCAGGCTCTTACGGAGCGTCGCAATCTGGACTGTGAGATTGCTTTCCTCGACGCTGATGCCCGGCCATGCGGCGTCCATCAATTCGGATTTCGTGACCGCGCGCCCGTCGGCCTTGAGCAAGGCGTTCAGAAGCGCCAGTCCCCGGCTACTGACTGCAACTGGCTTTCCGTCGCGAAACAGAGCTCCCTGTTCGCGGCCATCAAAAACAAACTGTCCAAACGCGAAGCGTTTATCGAGCATCGCGACAAATATACTGGTTTTGCCGTACTCCGTCTTCGGCTGCGTGGGGGAGCGTTGGCACCGGCGGGGACGCTAACCCTTCTCAGGGTGCCCCGTGGTAGTGCGACTCTTCAGAACCGGCCGTCAATTCTACTGGTTGGCCGTGCGGCGTGTTGAGGTACGCGCGCCGCCACTGCTCGACGCGGTCCGCGAGGCACACCGATACTAACGGAGCATGCAAAGAGAGCAACATCTCAAGCGCGCGGAGCGCACAATGGTAGTAGTTCGGGGAATCGTCAGGTTCGTCTCGATCACGCGCCTCCCTCAGCGCCGTCCCGAGCGCCTCCGCCCATTCACCGGTTGTAAATAGCCTTTCTCTGATCAGAGTGTCGGCGATGGCGAGAACCTCGGCGTGCCAAGGCGACTCGAAGGTCGGGCCTTTTCCGTCTCCGTCTCTCGGCAGAATGCTGCGCGCTTCATTTCCGCTCAAAATAGCTCTCCCAGAGATCGAGAAAGACGCGGTCCGGGCGCCCCGACGCTTCTGGCCACAACTCGGCAGAGGCGAATGAAACGGTGTAGAGCGCTTCTGCGCGACCCTTGCTCGCTGAGTTGGAATCGGGAAGGACGTGGGCGCCATTGAGTGACTCGATCCGCCCCCTACGCCCCCGCGCGTATTGCGGGAGACGAGTATGCCCGGACCAACCGTCCCTCTTGGTTACGACAGTCTGGCCAACGATGAACCTCGGAGCGTCGGACCTATCGCGGTCGAACCGCGCCATCGCTCTTTTTGTGGCTTCGACGCTTTCCGGCGCCTTCGGCGGCGCCAAGCCTTCGATGCTGCCCGACGACCTGCCACCGGCAAGCTCAGCAACGGTCGCCACACCGGAATCGACCATCATCGCGGCGTAGGTTTGCAGCCATTGGTCATAGTAAGGCCGCGTCAGATAGTCGATTGGGTCGATCAGTTCGCGACATTGCCGGAACCAGTCGATGCTCCATGTGGCTGTTCGCGTCATCGCTCGAACGATGCCAAAGAGACGCGCCTCCCAATCGGCGTGGAACGGCTCCTCGCTCTCGTGCACGTCGATAGGCCCGAAACCTTGTCGGCCGCCAAGATCGTGAACGCCGTCCATCAGCCGTGCCTCGTCGACTCGGTACCGAGCGCGCGGTGCGTCCCGATCATGGCATTGCGCGTCACCAGCCCGGCCAACCGTTCTTCATTCCAGGCCTCGGTGCCGGCCGGGCGCTCGGGAAGCACCATGTACCGTAGCTCCGCCGTGCTATCCCAGACTCGTACCTCCACGTCGTCAGGAAGTGTCTCGCCGAATTCGGCCAGCACGCCCCGCGGATCGCGCACAGCATGCGATCTGTACGCCGCAGTCTTGTACCAGTTTGGCGGTATACCGAGCACTGAGTGCGGGTAACAGGAGCAGAGCGTGCAGACGATGAGATTGTGGATCACGGATGTGTTTTCCACGACCTTGAAATGCGCAGTCGCCCAACCTTCGAAGCCGAGTTCAGTGATGGCCGCGGTGCCATCGGCCAGCAGCCGTTTCCGGAACTCCGGGTCAAGCCAGGCCTTTGCAACAACCACGGCGCCGCGCTTCGGCCCGATTTCCTCGGTGTATACCTCGATCCACGCATCCACGGTCTTCGGGTCGAGCATCCCTTTTTCGATCAGCAAGCTCTCCAGCGCCTTCACCCGAAGAGCCGGCTCAGCTGGCAGATCGCTGTGGAGGTCGTGATGGATCGACTGGATTCGTTTCGAATCGTCATCCGACATCGTCGACTCTCTCCTCTGACGCGTGCGAGTTACCT
Source organism: Pseudomonadota bacterium (assembly GCA_017881245.1). Lineage (GTDB taxonomy): Bacteria > Myxococcota_A > Polyangia > Fen-1088 > Fen-1088 > FEN-1088. The sequence goes on along the minus strand of JADGRC010000400.1, from coordinate 375 downwards.
CCAATTTGGACAGCCAGCCACCGGGAAAGGCCGTCGGTCTAGAATAAGGCGCAGCGGGTCAAGGATGACAATACCCTTTCTAACCCTGGCCAAAAGAACGTCGAGGAGGCAGGCGGGCGTGTAACGCGGGGTGACCATTGTTGACGCCTCAATTCTGGGAAACGGGACTCACGTCGCAGCTGGATAGGGGAATGGCCACGCCGGGTCTCGAGTCTAAGTGACGATCTCCGCTAAGGGTCAAAAGCGGACGCCGAGCCGTGCATCGTGCCGAGTTGCCGTCGTCCGTCAATGCGGGTGTCGTTCGGCCTCGATTTGCGCGTTCGTGGCGTTGACCCGGCGATCCATTCGGGTTTCCCACCTTTCTCGTGGCGCTTC
>JADGRC010000399.1 GCA_017881245.1 Pseudomonadota bacterium | reverse complement strand
TCTCAAGAGAAACAGAACAACTCGTTGCGCAGCTGGGAGGCCAATATCGGCTCGGCTATTACTGACCCAGGCTAATGCCACCTTTCCGATAATGCGGTAAGTACTAAGCCGCTGGCGCGGCGGACGCTACCGCGTGCGTATCTGCGAGTGTTCAAGAAAACCTAAAGTGTGAGCCTCAAGGAGATTCACATGACAAGCCTACAGAAGCGGATGGTGGAGGAACTCCAGCCCCTTATCGCCCCACAGAAACCTGGCTTCGAACTTCCTACAGTTGGTAGAATGGCGCGTCAAATCCCTCGATAGGAGTCGAAGTGTCCATTTTTGCAAAGAGAGTGTTCGCGGCTGCTGTAGTGACGGTGGTGGTGTCCTACGGAGTGTCAACCGGCCTGTCGGGGCAGGCTACCCAGGGCCGGTCGACGGCGGAGACCGAATGGCGGTTCTTCGGCGCCGACAGCGGAGCCACCCGATACTCGCCCGCCAATCAAATCAACGCCACCAACGTCCGCAATCTTCAGGTCGCGTGGCGTTTTTCGACACGGAACTTCGGACCGAGGCCGCCAGCCGCGTCGCAGGTCAGTCCCCTGATCGTCGACGGCGTGATGTACACGACGGCGGGAATGAACCGCGACGTGGCGGCTCTCGATGCGGCCACCGGGCAGCTGTTGTGGCAGTGGCGCCCTACCGGTGAGCTGACGCGATGGGCCGACATCATCGATCCGTTGTCGAGAAGCACGGGTCGCGGGGTCAGCTACTGGACCGACGGGCGCGGCGACGAGCGGATATTCGTCGTGATGCCCAGCTACATGCTGGTCGCGCTCGATGCCAGGACCGGAAGGCAGGTGGAGAGCTTCGGCACCAAGGGCGTCATCGACCTCGCCGCGAACCTGCGGTGGAACGAGCGGCCTGAGTTGCCGCACGAAGGGCGCGTGTCGAATACGTCGCCCCCCGCAATCGTCGGCAACGTCCTGATCGCCTCGATCTCGATGCACACGGGCGCCGCGCCGAACCTTCCGGGCGCGTCGATCAACGAACAGTGGCCGATGAACATCCCCGGCGATGTCGTCGCCTACGACACGAAGACGGGAAAGCAGCTCTGGCGCTTCAACATCGTTCCCCGTCCGGGAGAAGAGGGCGCTGAGTCCTGGCTCAAAGCCGATCCGAGCGTCTGGGACGTTCCGCGCGGCGTGAACCCCTGGGTGAAAGCGCACCCGGAGCTCCTCGCATCGTCCAACCGCTATACCGGCAACGCGGGCTTCTGGGCGCCTGCCACGGCGGATCCCGAATTGGGGATGTTCTACATCCCCGCCGAGTCGCCCACGGCCGACTACTACGGCGGCTATCGCCCTGGAAATAACCTGTATGCCAACTCGGTGCTGGCGCTCGACGCGAAGACCGGCAAACGGGTCTGGCACTTCCAGACGACCCACCACGATATCTGGGACTTCGATCCGCCAACCGCACCGATCCTCGCCGACATCACCGTGGGTGGCCGTCCGGTCAAGGCGGTCATTCAACTGACGAAGCAGGGATTCGCCTTCGTCCTGGATCGGGTGACGGGTAAGCCGGTGTGGCCGATCGAAGAGCGGCCCGTCCCGAAGTCCGATGTGCCGGGTGAGTGGACGTCACCGACGCAGCCGTTCCCGACCAGGCCGGCCGCCCTCGTCATGCAGGGGGTGACCGACAACGATCTGGTCGACTTCACGCCGGAGATCAAGGCCGAAGCGCTGCGGGTCGCGCATCAATATCGTCTCGGTCCTCTCTACACGCCCGCGTCGCTGCCGAATGCGGCGGATGGGAGCATGGGCACGCTGACCGCCCCGTCGGCCGTCGGCGGCATCAACTGGCAGGGCGGCGCCGTCGATCCCGTGGACGACGTCCTGTTTGTGGCGGCTCAAAACACGCTCAACAAGGAGCAGGTGGTGGAGGGCGCGGACAAGAGCGGCGTCCTGTACGTCAATCCTCGAGGCCAAACGATCGGTCCGTCGACCACCGTGTTCGGCCTACCGCTGCTCAAGCCTCCCTATGGCATCGTCACCGCGGTCGATCTGAAGACGGGAGATCGTTTGTGGACGGTGCCGCACGGGAACACGCCTGAAGCGATCAAGATGAACCCGAAACTGCAGGGCGTTAACATTCCCAACACCGGTGCGCAGACCAACGGGACGGGACTGCTGGTCACCAGTACGCTCCTGTTCGGAGGCGAGGGCGGCGCATCACCCGTGTTCCGTGCGTGGGACAAGAAGACCGGCGCCGTTGTGGCGGAGATTCAGTTGCCGGGCCCAACGACTGGATTCCCCGTGACCTATACGAAGGCCGGGCGGCAGTACATCGCGGTGGCGGCTCGCGTCGACGGCGCGGCGGAAATCGTGGCGCTCGCGCTGCCGGCCGCGACGGCACCAGGCGGCCGCGGCGGTGCACGCGGCGCTGGCCGCGGCGCTCAGTGATGGCTGCACCGAGCGGCGACGTCGAGTAGCGCACGACGTAGCGCGGGCCGGTGCGGATTCGACGCGCGGGTCACCCATGAAGGGCCCGCGTGACCGGTACGCTGTATGGCGCGACGTAGGTCAGCCCTTTATGGGCCGCCAACCGGACCAACGACTCCGGCTTCGAACGCGTCGGCGTAGAATCTCGCGAGTCTCCACCGCGTTCTCACCGGCGCCTCGACGTGACTCGTTTGCTTTCTCTATCCTACGGGCATGGAGCTAGTGCGCGTCGCAAAAGACACTTCTATGCCGTTCGACTCGAGGGACTCTTTAAACCGATGCAGCTCGTCTTGGTACGTGGGATTTTGCACGCGCGGATCATCAGGGGCAGCAATGAGAGTAATATCGAGGGTCGCCGATTCCACTGCCGGCAGCCTATCATGTTCTGGCGTTTAGTCCCATATAACGTCCTTTATGTATTGCTTTCTGATCTCATCGGAAATCGTCGGGTCCGAATGTTGTCGGTTACAATCGGCGCATGACACGAGATAACAAAGGGGCACAAGCTGTCATGACACCAGAAGAGCGCCGCAAGCGGCCGGAACATCACGTTGTTCATGACTACGCAAACCTGGTTTCTTCCGGATTACTCATTACAGACCGGGAATCAAACGATGCGTTACTGAAGATTGCGCCGGTAAATTCTCACGTCTGGCACGCCTTTTACATGAACTGCCGAAAGATGTACGAGTTCTTTCACCATCAGAAGTCTAAGGATTATTTGCGGGCGCAACAGTTCGTCAAGCCTCGTGTGACCTTCACCTTTCGGCATTGGACCGGAGACGTTCAAAAGTTTATGAACACACACATGCTGCATGTGGGCGGTGGACGGGTCACGAACAAGAGGTTTTCGACAGGGGCCGCCGACAGAACTTACTTAGCGGAGTTCCAGGGAATGTGGGAGAAGATGCTGAAAAACTTGCTGGACAAGCACAAGGAAATCTTCCGGGAGGAAATCGAGCACCGGCTGGATTCGGAGTTCCGCCACTGCGGGACGCTAGGGAAGGAGTTAATTTGAGTGCAGGCCACAACACGCTACGTGAGACAAATGCGTGCCGACGATATCGCCCCAGCTTGTTTCGCGGAACCACGACCTAAAATGGCGATAGCGTCCTTTATCATCCACTATTCCGGTTCGTAGGCCGAAAGAGGACTTCTTCAACTCCCTGGAGCCGCGCACTAAACAGACTTTTGGGAGCTTTGGTGGTGCGAAGGGGATTTCGCAACAGGTAAATGCGATTACTATACGCTGCGAC
>JADGRC010000050.1 GCA_017881245.1 Pseudomonadota bacterium | reverse complement strand
TACCGCCCACGTGAGGAGCCGGTAGACCGTCGACCGGAGTCGCGGCGTCCCAGTTCGTCGTGTTGATGCGCTTTGACGAGCGGCGCACTTCGTAACGCGCGGCCGTGCCTTGCGTGCCGTCGGCGCCGGGTGCCGTGAACGAAAGCGTCGCCGTCGTTGCGGTCACCCCTGTCACGGTCAAGTCGGTGACCGTCGCCGGAGGCATCCCTGTCGTCGTCGCGCAGCTCGAATTCGACGTGGCGGATACGTTCGCATTGTCGTCCACCGCCTTGACGCCGAAGCAGTAGGTGGTCTCCGGGGCGAGGCCCGCGACATCGAAGCGTTCGAGATAACCCGACGCATGCGGCGTCGGCGCGCCGGTCACGGGCGTGGCGGCGCCAAACGTCGAATCGGAGATCGCCTGTGGCGCCCGCCGCAGATCGTATCTCATGGCGGTTCCGGTCGTGCCGTCGTCACCCGTCGCTGTCCACGACAGCCGCAGCTTGCCGTAGTCGGCGGGATCCTCGTAAAGCTCGAGGTCCCCGAGCGCCGTGTAGAGCTTTCCGTTCCAGGGCGCCGTCTTCGTGACGGTCAGCCGGGCAGTGATCGCTGGCGCGGCGCCGAGCAGCCATTCCTCCCAGCCTCCGGTGCTTGCAAAGCCAGTCTCCGCGACGACCGATTTCCAGGGACCATTGGCCACGGACTGGACCTCGACGCGGAAATCCACCGGGAACAGATCCGTGTAGCCCGTGCCGGCGCGCATCCGAAGGCGACCAAGCGTTCGCGCGCCACCCAGATCGAACGTGACCGACATCGGTTGGATCTGCGTCGCGCCCGGGCTGATCCAGACGGTCGACTCGGTTGCGTCGAGGAGGTTCGTGGCCGACGTTTCGGGCGAGTAGGAGCCACTTGAATCCGTGACCGTGAGGCCGACCGGCATGCGGATCGTCGCATCGATGGGCGTGGCCGTCAGGTCCGAAATTCGCGCGGGCGGCGTTCCGTCCAGTGTCGTCGTCGACGCGATATTCGACAGGGTCGACCTGTTCCCCACGTCGTCGATGATGACGACGCCAAAATAGTAGAGCGTCGTAGAAGCGAGGCCGCCGACCGACACAGTTTCCTTGGCGCCAGGCGCTTGCGGCTGTCCCGTCGGTACGATGGTGGCGGCTTGCCACGTTTGCGGCGAGATCGGGGTCGTGGCGTAGCGCAGTTCGTACGCGGTCGCTCGTCCCACGAAGCCGTCGTCGCCGGTGGCGGTGAAAGAGAGGGTCGCGGAAGTCGTGCCGCTGTTGGTGACGGCCAGATCCGTGACGGGCGCGGGCGGGATACCGGGCGTGGTCAGCGTGGCCACGTTCGACAGGGCGCCCCAGTTCCCACTTCCGTCGATGGCGCGCAGTGCATAGTAGAGCGTACTTTCGGGCGGCAGCGATGGCAGGTGGATGACCTCGATCAGCCCACCGTGCAGCGGCGACAAAGTCGGAATGACCGCGGCCGCGGTGAAATTCGAATCGGTCAGAGGGGTCGTCGATTGCCGGAGGTCATATCGCGCCGCCGTTCCGTCGTAGAGATCGTCGCCCGGCGCGACCCACGTCAGATCCGCGTCCAGTGCCGGTGTCAGCGCATAGGTCTCGAATTCTCCCATGGCCGCGTACGAGGCCGCGCCGGTGGCCGGGCCGCGCTTCGTGATATTGATGCGCACGTAGCGCGCGTACGTCACGGGGGCCGACCAGTCATCCCATTTACCGAAGGTCCCGGTCAGACTGGCGACGTGAACCGCGGACGTCCAGTTCAACTTGTCGATGCTGGTCTGGATGTCGAAGTCCTGGGGATAACTTCCGATCAGATCCAGTGTGGAAGGATTGGACCGGAAGCGCGCCAGAGGCTGCACGCTGCCGTAGTCCAAGATCACCCATGCGGGCGCCGCGATGTTCCCACCCAGGGTCATCCACGCCGTCGACACGTCGCCATCAATCAGGTTGGTGGCGGCCCGCTGCGCGCCAAGCTCGTCCGAAACCGAATCGACGCGCCCCGTGATTTTGATCGACGCGCCCGACAGTCGCGCGGACAGATCCTTGACCGCCGCCGGCGCCGTGTGATCGTCGCCGTTCGCCGGCATCGCCCAGACGATGTTGGAGACATCCCCCACCGCGCCATGGCCGTCAACCGCGCGGATGGCCAGGTAGTACGTGTGGCCAACCGGCAATTCACCCACGTTGAACGTTTCGACCGTTCCGGCGGGCGCTGGCGCCTGCACGCCCATCACGGGAGTCGCCGTGCCGAAGTCCCCAGGTGTCATAGGCGTGGTCGACAGCCGCAAGTCGTAGCGGGCGGCCTGACCGGATTTGCCGTCGGCGCCAGGCGCGGTCCAGGTCAGGTTGATCATTCCGGGATGAACGCCGGACATCGGATCCACGACGGTCAGATCCGTGATGGTCGACGGTGGAATCAGCAGAGTCGTCGCGGTCGCGATGTTCGATAGGGGAGATGTGTTCCCCGCCTTGTCGGTGCTCTTCAGGGCGAAATAGTACGTGGTCTCGCCGCCGAGGCCCGACACCGTGACAGCTTCGGGCGCCCCGGCCACCGCTGGCACGCCGGTCGGTACGGCGACTCCTGCGGCGAAGGTCGCGTCCGTAATCGCCGCCGTCGCCCGCCTGAGATCGTAGCTCTGCGCGCTCCCCGCCCCCGGATCGTCGCCCGGCGCCGTGAACGTGAGCCGCAAGGCGTCCGGCGTGCTCGATGCCTCGTGGACCGTCATCTCGGCGATCGAGGCGTAATACAACCCCGAATCGTGGCGATACGAACGCAGCACCCGCAGGCGAGTCAGCGCGGCCAGCGTCGGGGGGAATGCCACCCGCACGGTGTCCGACGCCGTGACGGCGGCGTTACGCTGCCCACCCACCGAGCTCCACGTCGCTCCGTCCACGGAGATCTCGACGTCGAAGTCAATCGGGAAGAACTGCGGATACGCGGCGTTCGGAACCAGATCGACGGCGTCGATCAGATACGGCATCTGCAATCTCGTCGACAGGAATTCCTCCTGGGGATCTAGGCGCGCCGGCGACATCCACGCCGTGTCGGGGTTTTGGTCGATCGCGTTGGCCGCGCTCCAATAGTCGGAATACGTGCCGCTGCTCGCGTCCAGATCCAGCTCCGCCATTTGTCCGGGCACGATGCTGGCCGCCAAATCGACGACTTGGGGCGGCGCGACGCGATCCACAGCCACGACGCGCTTTTCAACCGACGCCGCGCTCGACTGGTTCTTGTTGTTTAGGGCATAAACGACGAAGAAGTACGCGGTGCCATGGGCGAGCCCGGTGACGTGCGCGGTGGTCGTGGTCTTGGCGACGTCAAGTGTCTGTGTGTATACGCCCGCGGCGGTTCCCCAACGCACGCGATATCCGGCGAGATCCGCCTCGGTGTTCGGCGACCAGGACAACAGAACGTCCCTTCGATCGCCGGGAGCCGCGTCGAAGCCCGCGGGTGCCGCTGGCGGATGTCCAGCGGCCGCGATCAAACGAGCCACGTTCAAGCGGCCCCCGCTGATGGTCTTTCCCGCCAGCGCCGGCACTGGATCCGAAGTGTCCATGAGCTTCTGCTTGACCTCCGCGAAGGTGGCGTCGGGCCGCACGCTGAAGAAAAGCGCCGCCGCGCCGACCACGTGGGGCGTAGCCATCGACGTCCCGCTCCAACTCGCGTAGGCGCCGTTCGGAAGCGAGCTCAGGATCCCGACGCCCGGCGCACCCAGGTGTACGCGCGTCGCGCCCCAATTGGAAAAGCTCGCGAGCGCGTCGTTCGAATCCGTTGCCGCGATCGCCACGACGTTGTCGCCCACGTAGTTCGATGGATAGTTGGGATAGGCGTCGTTGTTGTTCGCGCTGTTGCCCGCGGCAGCCACGAACAGCCCGCCCGCGTCGGCAAGCGTTTTGATCGCGTCCTCGATGTACGAGGCGTAGCAGCTCGGCCCCAGGCACCCCCAGCTTGCGTTCACGACTCGCGCCTTCATCTTGGCGGCGTAGACGATGGTCTGTGCGCCTCCCCATAAGGATCCGCCACCTGACGATCCAAGGAACTTCACCGCCTGGATCTTGACGTGCCAATTCACTCCCGCGACGCCGACGCCGTTGTTGCCGACGCCGCCGATCGTCCCCGAGACATGCGTGCCGTGCCCATGGTCGTCCATCGGATCAGCGTCATTGTTTGCAAAGTCCCAACCATGCACATCGTCGATGTACCCATTGCCGTCGTCATCCTTGCCGTTGCCCGGGATCTCCCCGGGGTTGGTCCACACGTTCGCCGCCAGATCGGGATGGTTGTAGTCCATCCCCGTGTCGCTCACGGCGACGAGCACGTCGGTCGACCCGGTGCTCACGTCCCACGCGCCGGGCGCGCCAATCTTGGTCATGCCCCACAGCTCGCCGAAGCGCGGATCGTTCGGGGTGGCGTAGGCCTGGACTAGGTAACTGCGTTCGGCTTTGGCGATTGCGCGTTCGCCGCCGAGGTCCGAGATCGCGTTGTCGGCTCCCACCGACCCGGGAAGTTGAATGCGGTAGTAGCCAAGGGTTGCCATGGGGCCGGCTTCCGGCAGGACTTGGCCACCCACACGCGCGACGGCCCTGGCCAAATCCTCCTTGGACGAGGCCGGGCTAAGCTTCACGATGATCTCGTGCGCCAGGTATTCGACCCCGTCGCCCGTCTTCATGGTGGGGGACGGCAGCGCCGACTGGTGAAAGCTACAACCTAAGCCGAGCACTCCGATGATGCCGACCACGCCAGCGGCGACGAGACCGGATTGAATCCGAGCCCGGCAGGACGTGCGGTAAGCTGAACGGAAGAATGCCTCGCACGTCATCACAGATAATTAACGTCGTCTGCAATACATAATTCTTAAGACAATATAATATCGAGAGACGGGGCGAGGGGCAGGGCGAGAGGCAGGGATGCCTCGGAGCTATGGGTCGGTGGCGCCGTCCAGCTCGAATTTGGCTCTTGGCGGCGTGACCGGTCGGTCACGGCCGGCTCGAAGCACGCGGGCGGCGTAATGGCATGCGGGCGCTCGTATGGCCTATGTTGGGTTTCGGGTCTGCGCGTATCGCATTTTAGGACGCGTTGCGCTAGTCAACCAGCCAGGCGTCTTTCAGATGGCATTCCCACAGACCATCAACCGACCGAAACCGCCCGGCAGGCAGGCCCAGCACCCAGCTCGGTAGTCGAGAGGAGCCGTCGATGCAAAACCCCATGCAAAACCCCATGAACGACCAAACCGCGCAAGCGCCGGTAGCCCGGCCATCAGATGGCCGCCACCGCGGGATCGGGCAGGGCGTAAAAGCCTGCTCGTGTATTTTTGCCCTAGTCCTCGGGTGCGCGAATTCCAGCACCGTGGACCCTAATCCCGGTCAAGTATCCGGGAGCGGCGGCAAAGGGTCGGCAGCGACCGGGGGATCCCCCACGATTCCCACCAGCACGGGGGGTGGGGCGGTGGTGCCGGCGAGCACCGGCGGATCGAGTGCGGGCCCAGTTGACACCGGCGGCTCGACCGTTCCGTCAGGTAACACCGGCGGCGCAGGCAATGGCTCACCGGCGACCGGCGGATCAACCGTGTCCACCGCAACGGGTGGCGCGAGCGGGGGCCACGGGGGAGCCGTGGCATCGACCGGGGGCCGGGGAGGAAGCACTTCCGTGAGCACGGGCGGAGCTGGCATGACGACTCCCGGCACGCCGCCGGTGCGCGACACCGCCTCCAAGGTTCCGATTTCGAGTGCCCCCGGATATACCGTCGAGGGTAACTACGCCTACGGCCCGTTGACGGCCCAGCGCCTCGACGTGATCTACCCGCCCACCGCTGGTCCCAAGGGCACCCAGACGTTGCCGGTCGTGTTGATGTTCCACGGCGGCGGCTGGGTGCACTCTTACACGAACAACTACGGTTCCGGCAAAGATCACATGTCGACCTTCTTCGACCGGTTCCTCGCGCACGGGTTCATGGTGTGCAACGCCGAGTACCGGGTCAACGACAACACCGCGGACGGCGCGCCCGCTCCCGCAGCCGTCCAGGACGCGCTCCTTGCCGCCAAATGGTGCTGGGATAACCTCGACTATTTCCACGGCGACAAGACTCGCTACGTCGTGACGGGAGCGTCCGCCGGCGGGCATCTGGCGCTGATGGTAGGTATGACGACGCCCGCTGGCATGCTGGGACCGACATCCCCCACCGACTTCAAGATCGCCGGCATCATCAGTGGATACGGGCCGGCCGATATCGAGGCCGAGATAGGCGCGGTGGCCGCGGGCTGGTTTCCAGCGAACCTGCCGAACCGAGCCGCGGTGGCCAAGCAGGTGAACCCCATGACCTACATCAGCAAGGACGTTCCCCCTCTAATCGTCGTGCAAGGTTCGGACGATCACACCGCGCCGGTTGCCGACAGCATGCGCCTAGTTACGATGCTTACCGCGGCTGGTGCCGACGCGAGCATCCACCTGGTGCAGGGTGCCGGCCATGGCTTCGCCACCCCGGCCACCGCGTGGCCAGACGCGGAGAAGGCCATGTTCGATTGGCTAACGCTGAAGGGACTCGGCGGCAAGTAGGCTTTGCGATTTTAGGGCACCGTCCGGTGCTCGCGGTATGAGGGAAGTGATGACGACCTCGCCGGCGACACCGGGACCTCTGCAAGCGGGTATCGCGGCGATGCGCAGGTTCTATCGCCCGTTCTTGCTGATTCAGGCCGCCGCCGTATTGGCCGTGCTGGCATACGATCGGAATGATGGAATGCGTTCGTTCTGCGCTGTCCTAGCGAGAATGAAGACGGCCGGCGGCACGCTCTTCGCGGGTTTCAGTGCTTCCATCGCCGGCGCAGTACTGCCCGAAATCGCGAAACTCGTTGGGGACACACGCCGGTATCGCCTGAAGGGGCGTGGTCGCGAGCTTCTTTTCAACCTGGTTTTTTTCGCCTTCAACGGCGTGGTCGTCGACTTTCTTTATCGCGGCGAAGCCCGTCTTTTTGGCCTCGCCACGACCGCCGGCACGGTCGCCAAGAAAGTGGCCTTTGATCAGTTCGTCTTTACGCCGCTTTGGCTGCCCTTGATCATCGCGCTGTTCTTGTGGCGCCAGCAGAGATTCTTGCCCGCGGCCACGTGGGCCGCACTGCGCATCCCTGGTTTTTACCGGACACGGGTCGTGCCCTTGCTGCTTCCAGCCTGGTGTTTCTGGATCCCCATGGTCTGCCTGATCTATGCGTTGCCCGTGCCGCTGCAGTTCGTGCTGTTTGTTCTGGCGTTGGGGGCCTGGAGCCTGATCATGGTGTTCATCGCGAGCGCCAGCGCGATGTCTGAACCTTTGGACGGCTCGGACCGACGATTCGCGCGTTCTTCCGCGGACGAATAGGCGCCTCGTCACACGCAGGAAAGCCGCCGCTGGATCGGTCGGAGAGTTTTCGGAGTAGTTTTTTTAAGGATTATATATCCGACACTACGGGTGTATAGGCGATATGTCGGGAGAGGTATGTCGCGTCTCTCCCGAACGCGGCTCGCCTCAAGCGACGCGGAGTGAAAGTCGATTGAATACAAGTCCGTAGGTTTTCTAACCGCCCGGCGGAAGAAAGCGTATCCTTGAAATCCCCATCGGCCCGCAAAGTGATCCGACTTAGAACCCGATTCCGACAGTGGTGGGCCGGCGTAGGTCTGGTCGCCGTGTTTGGCGCGACCGTTTGGTTCGTGATTCATCACCTGACCGCCCCGGACGCTGCGGGCTCCAAGGTTGGCGAGACCGTTGGCTCCGATGGCCGATCCCGACCGCTCGCGGCCCTGCCAGGCGCCGCGAATGGCTCTGGCGTCTCGCCCTCCGCCGCCCCCTCATATCCCTCCGAGGACATCGGCGCGCGTGTCGACCCGATGATGAAGGAATGGCGGAACGCCATCATCAACAAGGACGCGGACGTGGTCTTGGCGCTGGATCGCGCTTTCGCGTCTCATCCGCGCGAATTCGTTCCGGCGCTGATGCTTTCCGCCGAGAACGATTCGGAAGAGCGCGTGCGTTCGTTTTCCACCCGGGTCCTCGGCAAGTTGCGCCCCCAGGAGAGTGCCCCGCTCATGCGAAAACTCCTCGCCGACCGATGCGAGTACGTTCGTTCGAACGCGGCCTGGGCGCTGGGCCAACTGGATGATCGAACCGCCGCGCCGCGACTGCGGAACCTGAAGCAACGTGATCCTTCGACCACCGTGCGGCGCTCCGCGGGCGAGTCCCTGCGGAAACTGGAAGGGGGCTAGTCGACATGGCGCCGGGCGACAAGACCCCGCCGGAATCCCATGTCGGCAAGGGCAAGAAAGAACCGAGCCCGCCTATCGCCAAGCGTCCCTGGCAACAGCCCCGGGTTCGTACTGGGCATCTCTTCGAATCAAATAGTCTCGCCTGCGGCAAGAACAGCGGGGTCGACGAACAGTGTGTCCAGAACCCTTTGATGTCATGACACCCGCGTCGCGCCAGTCTCATCGGCCCCGGCCGGACGAATCCACGAGCCAAGGCCGCCGTGGGGCGCCCGATGGTAGCGATGGTGATCACTCGGGCGCGTCCGGCGGTCACGCAATCTTGCTGTTGTCGATAGGCGGCGTGGTCGGCAGACTGGACTTGGGCGACGCGCCGGCGCCGCTCCTGGAGCAGTTGAACGAGCGGTACCGGCCCTATACCGTGCCGCCTGCGTCCTGGGTCGCGAGCGCGTTTTCTTTGCGTGTGACGTTCACCGCGGCCGCGGCTGCGGTGGATGGCATGATGCGCGCGGGTGAAGTGGCGGCCCATCCGTTGCGCGTCGAGGAATCCGACAGCGAGATTCGCGTGGGGCGTTGGGATTTTCGCGCGCGCCTGACGCCGACGTCGGAATCCAGCAGTCCCCGCGGAGGTCCGGGAACGGGGACCCGAGGCGCATCCTGGCACGGCGAGGTGTCGTGTCAGATGAATCCGTTCGCCTTCGATTCCATGCTTCGGGTGGTCTGGGCGGTGTTCCTGCCCCGTGCAGGCGGTGCGCTATTCCACGCGTGCGGGCTTCGTTTGGGCGAGGCGGGCGTGATCTTTCCGGGACAAAGTGGCGCCGGAAAAAGCACCCTTGCACGCAAGGTCCTCGAACAGGAACGGATCCTGACCGATGAGCTGGTCGCCGTTTCGCGGGGCGAGATGGGGCGATGGCGCATCTCGGGGACGCCGTTCTGGGGCGACTTCAAGCGCGGCGGCGGTTCGATTCGCAGTTGGCCGTTGAACGCGGTGGCGTTCTTGGAACAGGGCGAATTGCTTTCGATTCGTTCCATCCCAGCGTCGGAGGCCGCGTTTCGCCTGCTCGGGTGCTTCTTGTGTTTCCAAACCGACGCCGACACGGCGGCCCGCAATCTGGCCATCGCCGTGGACATATGCACGGACGTCGCCGCGCTCGTGGCGCGGACGGGTCGCGAAACGCCGATCGCCGACATCGAAATCGGCCTCGGACCTTACTTGCCTGACCGCCAGCGACGCGATCATCCGCCAAGCTCGCGCGAGATGATATCGGAGTTCCGGTGGCTCTTGGCCCAGAGTCGCCAGTACGCGTATAAGCCGCGCGGCAACAGCATGCGGCCGTGGCTGCGATCGGGGGATGCGTTGTTCATTCAGGCCGTGGGCGAGGCCCAACTGGCCCCCGGCGACATCCTGCTCTACTGGACGCCGGGTCCGACCCCCCACGACGATCGCCTGACGTGTCATCGGATGGTGGCGCGCCTCGGTGCCGGAGCGACCGTGGCGGGAAAACCGAAGTTCAAGTTTTATACGAAGGGAGACGCGCTCTCGTCCATCGAAGGCTTCGAAAACGGGAAGCAGTCTGAGATCCTCGGACGCGTGTCCGCGATTTCCCGAGATGGTCGCACCGTGCCCGTGCCGGGACGGATCGGCAATCTGGCGCGTTTGTTGGGATCGCTGGTAGCGGCTCCGATTCTCAAGATGGCGGGGCGATGACCATGCTGGCCGCGACGCCGCTGCGACGGGTATCCATCCTGCCCCATCAGAAGCTCAACGACGAGGTGCTGGTGGTCGACACGCGGACCCGCGAGGTACACCTCCTCAACGCGACCGCCACCCGGATCTGGGATCTCCTCGAAACACCCCGTACGCCAGACGAGTTGTTGGCGACCTTGACCGAGGAGTTCGACGCCGCGCCCGACCAATTGCGCGCCGATCTGGAAGGGTTGCTCGGTGAGCTCGCGTCGAAGGGATTGGTGGGGTCGGACCCCGATGTGGCAGGCGCGCGTTTCCCCGGAGGCGCCCGAAGAGGGCCGACGCTGCCATGATCCCGCGCGAGGCACGATGTGGCGACGACGAATTGATTGGCATGGAATCGGCCACCACGATCGTCAGCACCGCGCAGCACTGGGCCCACGACAACCTGGTCCCCCTGAACGTCAGTCTGGAGATCACGCAGGCGTGCAATATCCGCTGTGTCCATTGCTACAACTTCGACCGTGACCAGCCCCTGCGTCGACCCGGCGGCCCGGTCGGAGAGTCGCTCGGAGCCGGGGCGACGCCTTGCGCGACCGAGAAGACCGAACTATCCACGGACGAGCTCTTGCGTCTCATCGGCGATGTGCGGGCGGCTGGGTGTTTGTTCCTGTCGTTGACGGGCGGTGAGGTTCTGTCGCATCCAGACCTGTTCGTGTTTCTGGATCGCGCGCGTGACCTAAACCTGGCGGTACAGCTTTTGACCAACGGGACCCTGCTGAGGCCGGGCGTGGCCAAAAAACTGGCGTCCTATTCGAACCTGCTGGGCGCCAGCATCAGCCTGTACGGCGCCACGGCGGAGGTTCATGACGCCATCACGCAGGTTCGGGGATCGTTCGTGCGAACGTGGGCGGGCGTCGAACGCCTGCGCGCGGCGGGTGTCGCCGTGCGGCTGAAGTTCATCGTCATGCGCCAGAACGCGCAAGAGGTGCAGGCGATGATGGACGGAGCCTCCGCGCGCGATCTGCCCTACATGATTGACATGACCGTCACCGCGCGGCACGACGGCACGTCGGGCAGCCTGGATGCGCGGGTCGATCCCCGCCAACTCGAAACCCTTTGTCGTGGTCCCCTGCGCAGTCTGCTGCCGATCGGGAATCGCCCACCCCCGCCCGCCGCCGAATTCAACTGCAATTGCGCGCGCGGCAACTGCGCGATATCGGCGCGGGGCGAAGTCTACCCCTGCATATCGGTCCCTTGGTCCGGGGGCAACGTTCGCAATCGGCCGTTTCGCGACATCTGGCGGGATTCACCCGTGTTCAATCGCATTCGCGGCCTGACGCTGGCCGATTTTCCCAAGTGCGCGCCTTGTCCTCATCGCGGCTATTGCTCGCACGATCGTGGGGCGGCATTCAACACGACCGGTGACTACATGGGGGCGGACTCTTTCGTTTGCGCGACGGCGGAGCTCGCGCACGGCCTTGCGATCGAGGATGCCGAAGTGACAATGCCCGTTCCCGCCACCGGCGCTGGCTAGCCGCAGGTCTGGCGTTGGGCAGGCCTATTGCACGACGAATCCGCCCGCGCGAATCGCATCCAGAATCGCCGTCACGTGATCGAAACCACGCGTCTCGGCGACGATACCCACCGACGCCTGACCGAACTCCAATCGCGCGGGGGCGCGGTCGTGATCGACGTCCAGGATGTTCGCCTCCGCCGCCGCGACGATCGCCAGGATCCGCGCCAACGATCCGGGGAGGTCCGGTACCATCACGCGCACGCGCATGATTCGCCCCGACTTGACCAGCCCGCGATCGATGATTCGCGACAGCAGGTTCACGTCGATGTTGCCGCCGCCGATGACGACCACGACCGTCTTGATCACGGTCTTGCCCGGAATTGGCAGGTCCCGGTGGATTAGCGCCGCCAGGGGCGCCGCGCCCGCACCCTCGGCGACCAGTTTCTCCTTCTCCAGCAGGCTGAGGATGGCCTCGGCTATTTCTTCATCGTCGACGGTGACCAGCTCGTCCACGTAGCGCCGGGTGGCCTCGAACGGAAGAACACCGACCCTCCCCACGGCGATGCCATCCGCTATGGTGCGCACGGCTTCGATCCGGACCGGTTGCCCCTCCTGTCGAGCGGCGCGCATTGCCGGCATCGCCTCGGATTGCACGCCCCAGATCGCCACCCCCGGTCGCTGTTCCTTGATGGCGGTGGCGACGCCGGCGATCAGGCCACCGCCCCCCACCGCGATCAGCACGGCGTCGACGTCGGGCACCTGTTCTAGAATCTCGAGCCCGATGGTGCCCTGGCCAGCGATGACCTGGGGATCATCGAACCCGTGAATCAGCGTGAGATTTCGAGCCGCCGCCAGGCGCGTGGCCGCGTCGAACGCCTCGTCGTAACCGCCCCCGACCAGTTCGACCGCGGCGCCGAGCGCGCGCGTCTGGGACACCTTGACCAGCGGCGACCGGTGCGGCATCACGATAGTGGCCGGGACGCCTAACCCGCGCGCGTGATACGCCACCCCCTGGGCGTGGTTGCCGGCGCTGGCCGCTATGACGCCCCGCTGGCGTTCATCCGGGCCGAGTTGCAGCAACCGGTTGCAGGCGCCGCGCTCCTTGAACGATCCCGTCAACTGAAGGTTTTCCAGCTTCAAGTACACGTTCACGCCCGTGGATTCGCTGAGGAGCCGCGAGAACGTGCAGGGCGACACGCGAACGCGATCCGCGATGCGCGCGCGCGCCGACTCGATGTCGGCCAAGGTGACAGCCTTCAAGTCGACCATGTCATCACTCGCGAAGCGTAACTCATCGGGCCCTCGCGTATTCTGTGGACCCGAGAACGACCGGGCACTAGTTTGGTTGCGTGTCCGTCGACCAAGTCTTGGCCGCGCTTATCGACCACACTCTCCTGCGCCCTGATGCCTTGGCGGGCGAGGTGGACAAACTGTGTGACGAGGCGCGGGCCTTCGGATTTCGCACGGTCTGCGTGCAACCCGTGCATGTGGCGCGCGCCGCGCGGGCACTGGCGCGCTCGGCGGTGGGTGTGACGGCCGTCGTGGGATTCCCCCACGGCGCCAACATGACGGATACCAAGGTGTTCGAAGCCAGGCGCGCGCTGGACGATGGCGCCACCGAGATCGACATGGTGGCAAATCTGGGTTGGATACGCGAGGGCGAGGATGCGGCCGTGACCGACGAGGTCGCACGCGTCGTGACTATCGCCGCCAGCGTGGGGGCGACCGTCAAGGTGATCCTGGAGACGGCGCTCTTTTTCGACGAACGCAAGGAGGCCGCGGCGCGGGCGGCGATAGCCGGGGGCGCGGCATTCGTGAAGACAGCCACAGGATACGGACCAGGCGGCGCGACGGTCGCCGATGTGCTGCTGCTCCGGCGCGTCGTCGCCGACGCCGCCGGCGTCAAGGCATCGGGTGGAATCAAGACCCGCGCCCAGGCGCTGGCGCTGGTGGCGGCGGGGGCGAACCGGATTGGCGCATCAGGGTCGGTTGCCCTGGTTGCTATTTGATGCGTCGCATCACATCAGCCGCGGTTGCGACTTCTGCCCCTATCTTTGGGTGAAGTTTCGAATAACTTACGGCCTGGAGACACGCCGGAAATCCGTTTCGGTGAGTCTTCTTGGCCCAAAGGCGGCTAGGTCCGTCTGGTTCGTCTTATCTTGACAGATTCAGCAGCTTCCGACGCTTCCCCGATGCCCGACGGGGGCTCGCATTCCCATTCGCCCGCCGCCGTTCACGGCGCGGACCTGGCCAAATTGACGCTTGGCGCTCTGGGAGTGGTGTATGGCGACATCGGGACCTCGCCGCTTTACGCCCTGCGGGAATGCGTGACGGCTCCCCACGGCGTGACGCCCACGCCCGAAAACATTCTCGGCCTGATGTCCTTGGTCCTGTGGTCGCTGATCCTGGTGATCTCGGTCAAGTATCTGCGGTTCGTCATGAAGGCCGACAACGAGGGTGAAGGCGGCGTCCTTGCCCTTATGGCGTTGGTCGCGCGACGGGTTAAGCACAACGGCGCCCGTTCGACCACCGGGCTGGTCTTCCTCGGCTTGTTTGGCTCCGCCCTGCTTTATGGCGATGGGATGATCACCCCTGCGATTTCGGTGTTGTCGGCGGTCGAGGGGTTGGAGGTCGCGACCAAGGCCTTCGCCCCGGTCGTCGTTCCGGTGACCTGCGTGATTCTGGTCGCGTTGTTCGCCGTTCAGAAACGGGGGACGGGCGGAATCGGCGCCGTGTTTGGTCCCCTGACGCTGTGCTGGTTCATTTCAATCGCGGCCGCGGGATTGCCCTGGGTGATCCGCCGCCCCGAAATTTTGTGGGCGGTGAATCCCATCCACGCGGTTCGCTTCTTCGCCCGTCACGGCAAACATGGTTTCCTGGTGCTCGGCTCGGTCGTCCTTTGCATCACGGGAGGCGAGGCTCTGTACGCCGACATGGGGCACTTTGGCCGGCGCGCGATCCGCGTGGCCTGGTACACCGTGGTGCTTCCCGGATTGCTCATC
>JADGRC010000398.1 GCA_017881245.1 Pseudomonadota bacterium | reverse complement strand
CGACCGAGGAAGCCCTGCGGGCGGTTCCGCGGGAATTCCGCGAAGCTTCGTTGGCGCTCGGAGCCACCCAGTTTCAGACCGTCTACAAGGTGGTCTTGCCGCAAGCCGTCCCCGGGATCCTGACCGGAACCATCCTGGCAATCAGCCGAGGCGCCGGCGAGGTTGCTCCGATTCTGTTCACGGGCGTCGCGTATTTCCTGCCGACCCTGCCGCGCAGTCTCCACGAGCAGTTCATGCACCTTGGGAACCACATCTATGTCTTGTCGACCCAATCGCCCGATGTCGATGCGACGAAGCCTTTGTTGTACGGGACCGTCCTTGTATTGCTGATTCTGACGTTTGTGCTCAACCTGGCCGCCGTCGTCGTCAGATCAAGGATGCGACGTCGCCTCGCGGGGGCCACATGAGCGTCGCCGCCGCTCAGACCACGCCGCGCATGAAGTTGGTGGTCAAGGATCTGGAGGTGTTCTACGGCTCGAAGCGGGGGCTTGCGCCTGTCACCCTGGATCTACCTGAAAAGAACGTCACCGCCCTGATCGGTCCATCGGGTTGTGGCAAATCGACTTTCTTGCGGTCGCTGAACCGGATGAACGAGCTGATTGCCGGCTGCCGGGTGACGGGCGACGTGCGTTTGGACGGCGAGCCCATCTATGGTCCCGGGATCGATCCCGTGGTCGTCCGTCGGCGCATCGGCATGGTGTTTCAGCGATCGAATCCTTTTCCAAAATCGATCTTCGAGAACGTGGCGTACGGCTTGCGCATCGGCGGAATCGACAATCGCTCGGAGATCGCGGGCCGCGTGGAGCGGGCGTTGGGGCAGGCGGCCCTGTGGGCGGAGGTCAAGGATCGGCTGGCCGACAACGCTCTTGGCTTGTCGGGCGGACAGCAGCAGCGATTGTGCATCGCGCGCGCGTTGGCGGTGGAACCAGAGGTGCTGTTGATGGACGAGCCCGCCTCCGCCCTGGATCCGATCGCCACAGCGCACATCGAAGAGCTGATTGACGAACTGTCCAATGACTACACGGTTGTGATCGTGACGCACAATATGCAGCAAGCGGCGCGGGTTTCGGATTGGACGGCATTTTTCTACATGGGCGAGCTTGTGGAGTACGATCGAACCAACAACATTTTCACGAAGCCGAGTCAGGCGAAGACCGAGGACTACATCACGGGCCGATTCGGATGACCCGTCAGAACGGCGAAAAATGAGCTTACGCGAACACACCAACCGAGAGTACGAGGGTGAGCTGCGCAAACTCCGCGATCAGCTCCTGCGCATGGGCGCAAAGGTGGAGGAGATCATCAGCGGCAGCATCAAGGCCCTCTTGGAACGCGATTCGGAGCTGGCGACCCGCATGATCGCCTTCGACCGGCGCATCAACCAGATGGAGGTGGACATTGACGAGTTGTGCCTGTCGATCCTGGCCCGCCGGCAGCCGGTGGCGTCGGATCTCAGGTTCATCACGATGGCGTTGAAGCTGGTGACAGATCTCGAGCGCATAGGGGATCTGGGCGTCAACATCAGCGAACGTGTGGTCGAGCTGAACGCGGAGCCGCCGCTCAAGCCTTATGTCGACCTGCCCAATATGGCGAACGAGGTTCAGGGCATGTTGCGCGAGGCGCTGGATGCCTTCGTCGCGGGCGATCCTGAGCGCGCCCAGGCCGTCATCGAGCGCGATACCAACATCGACGCGTACTATTCGCAGATTTTTCGCGAATTGCTGACGTACATGATGGAAGACGCGCATAACATTTTTCGCGCGACCCGGTTACAGTCGATCGCGAAGTATCTAGAGCGGATCGGCGACCACGCAACCAATGTGGCGGAGATGGTGGTGTTCATGGTGAAAGGCAAGGACATCCGGCACACCGGCAAACTGGAAGGCGAGACCGCCCGCGGGTGATGTGACTCCGCCCAACCAACGAAGCCGCACCAGTCAGTGGCAGCCGATTCGCTGCGGCGCGATGGCGACGTCGTCGTACCACATGTTCCGTGCCGGACTGCTGTAGTTCTCGAAGCCGAACTTGAACATGTCGTAGGTGTAGGGCCCCCAGTCCGTGACGTGCAGAGGGGTTGTTTCCACGCCCGCGACGAACACACGGACCTCGCGGTCGGCGCCGCTGAAAAAGGTTTCCAGGCAGATCCAGGCATCCTTGGCGAAGACGACGCCGCCCGAACATTGGTACGTCCCGCCGTTCGACAGCAGTTCTTTGTCATCCGATTTCCGATTGAGCTCCAGCTGGCATTCGTGCTCACCCACGCGGACGTACTGGCCCATGTTCGGATCGCCGTTACTATCGGTGGCGGCCACATAGGTGGCGTGTCCGGGAATCATGCTCATGTCGGCGTCCGAACGCAGGTACACGCGGGTCCAGAACGTCGAGGTGCCGGTGGCGATACCCAGCATCTGACTGAACGAGGTCCCGGCGAACTTGGCGGAGTGCGCGCTGTTGAAGCCGGTCGTCGCGTCTATGGTCAAATAGGTCGACACCGTCGGACGCAGATACTCCGGAAAGAAGAGCGCCTGGGCGGGAATCGCGCCGGATTCGAAGTCCGTGCAGAAGATCGCGTTCGCGGGACACTGCCCGTTGGCCGCGCCGCCACCAGAGGCGCCACCTGCGCTTGAGGAAGTGCCGCCCGAGCCAGGGGCTGCCCCGCCGGCACCCATCGGGGCACCCCCGGTACTCGCGGAGGCGCCGCCGGTGCCACGGGAGCCTCCGCCAGCACCCCCGGTGCCCGCCGAAAATGCACCGCCAGTCGCTGACACGGAAGCGCCCCCGCTGGCGGCGGAGCTTCCCCCGCTGGCGACGGAGCTTCCCCCGCTGGCGGCGGAGCTTCCCCCACTGGCCAACTGCCCGCCATCGCTTCCAGCGTCCGCTGTTCCCATACTGCCGCCGCTGCTTCCTGGGCCCATGCCGCCGTTCGTCGATCCCGGAGTGCTCGTCGGCCCAGCGCCCGCCCCTCCGGGGGCGGTCTCGACGGGTGCCGAGCAGGCGGTGATCGCCATCACCAAAACCAGTGTCAGTCCAGCAACTGTCAAGCGCGCGTGGAGCAGCACCACTAAGGGATAACACGATATTGTCGGCGCGCCGCAAGGACCTTGGTCACGTCCCAATTCAGAAAGAGCAGGATGCGGTACGGGAGCCAGAGCGAGTCAAGGACATCGCTTGTCTTCTGCTTGGGTGGCAAACGCCGATCCCGCGACAAGTTCGAAACGATCCAATTACCTCCGGCGCTTGTTGTGATCTGAATCGTGGTCCGCCGAGCGGGTGAGAGAGTGTGCGTGATTGTCACGAATCGTTTGCAACGTACGCACCGCGCTATTTGCTACTCATGCGCCCATGTCCGTTCACTCTCGTCCGATCTCTGACGTACCGCTCGCCTTTCCCGCGTCGCTGTCCCGCTACCAGCCGCTCGGTCAGATTGGACGGGGCGGAATGGCGGAGGTCATTCTGGCCGAAATGCAGGTCGGCCGCGGCGTCACCAAGCTGGCCGTTCTGAAGCGAATCTGGCCCGATCTGGCCGCGGACCCCGAGTTCGCCTCCATGTTTCTGAACGAAGCCCGGCTGTGCGCCCGCATGAATCATCCCAACGTCGTGCAGACTTACGAGTTGCTGGAGGACGCCGAGCGACCCGTGATCGCCATGGAATACCTGGACGGCCAGCCGCTGACCCGGGTGTTGAATCGTCTCGTCGGGACCCAGACGCTCGGCCTGACCCTCCGGCTGCGCATCATCCAGAACGTGCTCGCGGCGCTCGACTATGCGCATGAGCTGACCGACTACGACGGGGTGCCCCAGGGCGTGGTGCATCGGGACGTCAACCCGCAAAACGTGTTCGTGACCTATGCCGGCCAGGTCAAGCTGGTGGACTTTGGTCTGGCCAAGAGTCTGACCGGTGCTTATCAGACCCGATCCGGATCGATCAGGGGCAAGCTGGCGTACATGGCTCCCGAGCAGCTCGCCGGTGGTACCGTTGATCGGCGGACCGATGTGTTCGCCGTCGGCGTGATGTTATGGGAGATGGCCGCGGGAAGGCGCCTGTGGCAGGGCATGACGGAGGCCACCATCATCAGGCAGCTGAGCTCACGAATTCCCGTGATGCCGCTGGGGAGCATTTCGCGGTTGCCCCAGGGATTAGACAAGATCTGCGCGCGAGCACTGTCCCGTGATCCTGTTGATCGTTACGCGTCGGCCGCTGAGTTTGCCGCCGACATCGCGCGGATGGTGCCGGGCAACGACGATTCGCATGGACGCCATCTGGGCAAGGTGGTTTCGCTCGCGTTTGGCGAGGAGCGGGAGGAGCGTCGCACCCTGATCGAGGCTCATCTGCACCGCCCCCGCGCACCGCTCGGGCGGCCCGGAGGCGACGCTCTTGGTGCCATTCGCCCGACACGAGCGACGCCGGGCGCGATGTGGACGGTGGACGCGCCTGAAGACATTTCGGCCGACATGGTCGTGTCGATTGAGGACGCTTCGGATGCATCGGATGCATCGGCTGCAATCGACGGGAACGGCTATGGCCCCGCCGTCCCGCCCTCCGTCGTACCTTCAGTTCCGACGGTCCCGAGGAATGTGCGCGCGAATCGCGTGACCCAGTTTGTCGTGGGTCGCGGACACGCTCACCTCAAGTGGGCCGCGGCCGGGTTTGCGTGCGCCGCGGGCTTGGCGGGGATCGCCTTCGTCGCGGGTCCGGTCGCAAACCGTGGACGACCGGTCGCCGCAGCCTATTCTTCGACTGACCCTGCGGGAGCGGCATCAAATGTGGCTCCGGTGGTGGAGCACATTGTGCCCATCGTTCCCATTGTTCCGATGGCGCCGCTTGATTCCCTGGCGGGGGGGCAAAGCACCCCGCAGCGACCTTCGGCATCGATTTCAACGCTGGCTTCAAGTTCTTCTGGCGCAACCCAGACTGACGAGATCGGGACTGACGCCGGCCGGGCATCTCAGCCCTCGAGGGGCGGCCGGCACGGCCGTAGGGCCCGGGACCGACAGGACGGAGCCGACGATGGCGGCGACGACAAGAGAAGTGACGAGAAGAGGGAGGACCGAAAGAGGCTCGAAGCGGCACTGGCCGACGACGCCGTGTTGCAGCCCACCGTGGATCTCTCTGATACTCCTTCGGTCGTCGCGACGCCTGCGCTCCCGGTGGTCGTGGCGCCCGTGCTTCCCGTCATCGCGGCGCCTGCACTGCCGGTCGCCGTGAACGGGCTGGTGGCGTCGGACCAGGCGCCACTGAAACCGGTCCGTCGTTCGACCCGACGACCGATAGACACGACTGACCCGTTCGCGCCATGACGAGTGCGGTAACGATTCCGATAAGAATGACCCCACTGGGCTTGGTCGCGATCATTGTCGTCCTGGTCTGCGCCGGGGCGAGCGGGGCGAGCGGGCAGGTTGTCGCGCCGCAGGCTACGGAGTCCCGAGTCGAAGAGGCCCAGAGCCGCTTCCGACGCGGCGTGGAGTTGTACACGGAAGGAGATTCTTCGGGAGCTCTGGTGGAGCTCACGCGCGCCTATGAGCTGTCTTTGAACTTCAGGATCCTCTTCAACCTGGGGCAGGTATCCTACCAGCGACGCAACTATGCAGCCGCCCTGGACTACCTGACACGCTATCTGAACCAGGGAGGCGATCAGATCCCCATGTCGCGCAGGGTTGAAGTCGAAGCAGATCTCGACCAACTGCGGCAGCGCGTCGGCTACGTGGGGATTCAGGTGGCGGAGACGGGATTCGAAGTCCTGGTGGACGACGTCAGCATCGGCGCCACTCCCTTGCCGACCCCGGTGACGGTGAACGTGGGACATCACCGCGTCGAATTGGTCAGCTCCGCCTCCGGGGACAAGCAGACACGGGTGATCGATCTGCCCGGTCGGCAGACGGTGTGGCTGAAATTCAAATCGCCCGTGCCACCCGAGTTGCGCCTGGATGAGCGGACCGCGACAGTCGCCCTGGCCGATCATCGGCCACCCGCCGAGCCGATTCCGGACGAGCCCCCATTGCGTTCGACGCGGTCCGAAAAAAGGCGGAAGGGGTCGGACGACGATGCGCGCGGCGGGCGAAGCCGTTTGCCCTGGTTGTCTTGGGCGTTGACCGCGGTCGCGGCGGGGGGCGCCGCGGTGACGGGCGTGATGGCGCTGACGACGTCACTTGACGTGAAACAAAAACTGGATTCGTTTCCCGTCTCTCCGACGGAGCTCGACGATCTACGCACGAAAGAACATCAGTTCGCCCTGGCGACCGACGGATTGTTGATCGGGACAGCTGTCCTATCGGCCATTTCGTTGTATCTGACGTTTTCGGGACCGTCGCGCGGCGAGGGTGACCACCGTTCCGACGTTGCCTTCTCGGGCCCCTGACTTCCGCAGGGTTTCTGACGCGGTTTGATCAGAGCGGTTTCAGCAAGATGTTGTCGAACTGGGCCTGTGCGGGAGGCAGGCTGAATGGCTTGAGAACGACCAGGCGCATGGCCATCGATCGGGTGTTCCCGGGGGTCGGGACACTGCTTTGCAGGGTGCGCCAGCCGCTCGGATTGGACTGCGCGAGCGGGGGCATGAACGCGCCGTTCGGGAGGCCCGAACAGTCCTCGGTCGCGAAGAACCGAAACGCCGCGCCAGCGGAGGCCAAGCCGCTCGCTCCGGGAGCAAAGAACGTTTGCACGTATAGCCTGTATCTCGTCAGTTCCCCGGCCGGCAAGCACATTTCAGAGCCGCCTATCGTCGAGCCAAATGTCGCGTCCGACTGGCTGGCGTTGGTGACGGCGATCGAGCCCGATGCCGGATTGCCGTCACCGTCAGTCGACGAGAACCCTTGCGCCATGTTCAGTTCCGGCGTCCAACCGACAAGTCCGGCTTTGAAGTCCGGGTTGGTCACGAGCGACTCCTTGCAGTCCAGGATGCCGTTGCCGTCGAGATCTGGGCATTCGCGCGCCGCGAGATCTCCTGTACGGACTCCGTCCGCTGCGCCCGCGTCGGCCGCGTCTCCGGTCGAGACTTCGATCGCGGGACCATCCGCGGCCCCGTCCGTGGTTCTCTCCGTCGATCCACCGGTCACGCCCGGTTCCGTTCCAGAGGCGTCTCTCCCGGGAAATCCGGCATCTTGAGAGCCGGTCGGATTCGTCGAGGTCCCGCTCGGAACGCCGCCCGTCGCGTTCGAGATCGTCGTGATGATTCGTGCCACGCAAACACCCGCGCCACGATTGCACGCGGTGTTTGGAAAGCGCGCGCAATCACTGTCGCTGTTGCATTGCGTTTCGTCTCCCTTCAGCAACAAGGAACATGACCAGGAAGACGTTCCGGTGATCGCCAGCCAAAACCTCGCCAGCGAAACGAGTCGCGTCAGTCGGGCCGAACCGAACACCACCATCTGGCGACCATAAAAGAGCGAAACAATTCCTGTGCGAGATCGGCGCGACGAACCAGTGACAGTTGGGATCCGGCATCCGGGCCGAGACCGCCGTCCAGGCCCACGGCCGCGATGGGCCCTACAGGCCGTACCTTCTCAGCTTTTCGTACAGCGTCGAAGGCGCGATGCCGAGAGTCCGGGCCGCCTGAACCTTGTTGCCCCCGGCCTGAACAACAGTCTGTCGGATCGCGACACGTTCGATGTTGTCCAGCGGATGCCCGCCGAGCGGAAGCCGATCAAGCGGCGTTTGATCGGCGGGCGGCTCCGCCAGGCGCAGGTGACGGGCTTCGAGGACGCCGTCGTCGACAAATGCGAGGGCACAGGCCAGCGCGTTCTTGAGCTCACGCACGTTTCCCGGCCAGGCGTGAGCGCCGAGAATCTCCAACGTCACATCATCGACAATGACGTCGCCGCGGTCGAGATCCATCATGAGCCGTGGAACCAGGAGTGGGAGGTCCTCAAGGCGATCGCGGAGCGGGGGAAGGTGCACGGTCGCCGCCGCGAGACGAAAGTACAAATCCTGGCGAAACTGCTTCGTGGCGATCAGCGCGGCGAGATCTCGGTTGGTCGCGGCCACGATGCGAACGTCGATCTGACGGTCCTTCGTCCCGCCCACACGGCGCACCATTCGGTTGTCGAGCACGCGCAAGAGGCGAGGTTGCAGCTCCATGGGTAGCTCGCCGATCTCATCGAGGAACAGGGTCCCTCCGTGCGCGCGCTCGAAGGCCCCGGGATGTTCCGCGTGGGCTCCCGTGAAGGCGCCTCGTTCGTGTCCGAACAGTTCGCTCTCGACCAGGTTGGGCGGCACCGCGCCGCAGTCGAACACGACGAAGGGTTGGCCCGCGCGTGGACTGCTGTCGTGCACCAGATGCGCGAACACATCCTTGCCGGTTCCGGTTTCGCCGGTCAACGTAACCGTAACGTCGGTCTGAGCCAGGCGACCGACGACCGTGAATGCGTCCAACATGCAGCGCGACATGGTGGCCACGCGGCCGAGCCGGGCGTCCGGGAGAGTCGGAACGGCGGAAACGTCGATTTGGGCAACGGCATCCCGGGTTTTCTTCGCCCGAGGCCAGGGCGCGGTCCCGGTTGCCTGTCGGACAGACGACGGGATTCCCGCGTCGATCGGGCAAGGCCCAGTTACGGGTGTGACACTCTCCATTGTTCTCCCAAGCGTGATGTTTTCCGCCAGCCTGCGCGATGTACGCAGGTGCTTATATCTTCGCGAGGGAGAGAGCAGTGTTACGATTCGGGACCTGTTATGTTTCGACCTCGTTGTGGTGAACATGTGGGAATCACTCGCCAAATCTGGGGCTCGTCACCAATGTGCCAAGCAAATGGCGTGCCGCGTCCAGAAAGGTGCCCTTTACGGGCTCCATTAGTCCGCCGCTCAGGGCAGGGGATGCCTACCGCCTCGAAAGCCCGCATTTCGTAAGCAGAAAGTCGCGCCGCAACGATTGAGCCGCTGTTTGGCATCGCCAGAGTATCTTTCTTGAAATCGGTCGGTGATCTCCGGAAACCGAATTCAAGGGTGGCGCCGGGTTCTTTCGAACGACACCCATTCGATGAAGGCGCAAATATGACGCGCAATCGTAATGAATCTGGCACGAGAGCATTGGTATAGACCCGCTTCAGCCCAGCACGCACTCGGCGTATTTCCGATGCGGGCGATGTGAAGATGGCGGAAAAAGAGGAACGAAAATGAAGGACGGATGCCGGCTCGGTTGCCTTGCGATTCTCGTGTTGCAGGGAGCGACCGGGTCGTTCGCGCGCGCGGCGGGCGAGTTGGTGCCGGGCGCTGACAAGGAGGTGGCGAAGCGGGCGGGGCAGGCCGATCAGGCCGCGACCATGTCCGAGCCGCCCAAGGTCCAGCCTCTGCCTCCCGAGCCCCTTCCAGGTCAGCTTTCGAGCCTTTTCAAAGTGGACACCCACAATCCGGAAGCGAGTGTTCCGACTTCAAAGCAGCGCGACGCGGATCCGCTGGAGTACGGGTATTTCATCCAGGACCTCCTGACGTTCGCCGAGGAT
>JADGRC010000397.1 GCA_017881245.1 Pseudomonadota bacterium | reverse complement strand
GAGGGCAACGTCGAAATGCTTCCGCAGCTGGGCGGACAAGAAGATGTCCTCATCGCAGTAACGACGCCCGCGGGCCTCGTAAGCCAGGTCGGTGACGTAAAGGACGTGAGTTCTGCGGGGCGGCATGGGTTCTCCTTGTCGGTCGGGTTTGGGTGAAGTCTCGTCTAATGCTGCGGGGCGCGACCCGGCTGACCACGCTTACCAAAGGAATCGGGCCTGAAGCTGTTTGCGCTCAACGCACTCATCTGGCCGCATTCCGCGCGCTGGCCAAGTAGGACCGTGCCGGCGGCCAGGCGTTCCGCAACGGGAACGATGACCGGACGCTTCTGAGACAAGCTCAGCGTCCCGGTCGACGATCGGTGACCGGTCACCGATCGGGCGCCGCGGCAGTGGTCACCAGTCCAGCTCAGACTTGCCCACTGCCATTGACTGCAACGCTGTTGGTGTGATCGCGTACCGCGCCGTCGTGGCGAGACGAGGGGCGTAGACGTGCACGGACAGGGCGGTGCCGCCCTGGACGTTCGCGAGGTGGTGAAGGTGGTTCTGCCCGAAGGACCGGCCCTCGCCGGCGACGATGGTCCGGAACTCCCGACCGCGCCCAATTGAGGTCTGCTCAAGCAGGGATCCGCTGACGACCTGGAAAGCGCCGACGGACTCGCCGTGGTCATGCCATTCGTTGCGCGTTCCGGTTGGCCAGGACAGGAGCCAGATCTGGAGGTACGGACTGGAGTCGAGCTCGACCCACCGTGATGCGGTTTCGTCAGGACCCACCAAGGATGGCAGTGCCGGGTCCGATGCGAAAAGGCGTGCGGTGCGCAGTACCTGGGCGGGGCTGAACTGGTCGATTCCGGGTGAGCCCATCGTGGGCGCGGGTGTGAGTGCCATGGATTCCTCCTGCGGGCATTGAGGGGCGAAAACATCGGGCGCGCACACAGGAATGGTCCACAACGAAGTCGTCTCGAGGTCTAGGGGCCCGGGGCCACCGAAATTCGGGAGCAGCACCGGGGCCATGCCCGCGCCGAGGTCTGGGGCAGCGAAGCCACCCAAGGCTACTCCTCGCCGAAGAACAAGGCTCCCTCAAGCGCAACCACTAACCGCTGCTACGCGACCGCCGCTTCGTCCCCGACAACATGATCACCGCACCTCTCCCATAACCATGCGGGTACCGATCCTCGAGACGCCCTCGCAAGTGGCACCCCGCCTGCTGGCACTTGTGAATGCCCAGTGGAACTATTCGTCACGGCTCACCGCGGTGCCTCTGGCGGTCCCATAGATGGATCGGCGGATTCTGGGCACAACAAGGACCTTGCGACGACTTACTGGGCCGTGAAGTGGCCTTAGCCGGAGGCTTCCACGGGCGCGAGTCGCGTACGAACAGCGAGTCGGGCACGGTCGATGACTCCCTGGTCCGAATGCAGCACCGTGATGATGTTCGCGCCGGTGAGGAGGGCGCCGAGCTCGAAGGCGAGCTGTTCGGGGTCCGCGCCGGTTTGAAGCTCACCCTTCTCTTCCGCGGCCAGCGCCTCGTGCTTGAGCAGGTCTCGCCACTGCTGCTGATACTCCGCGACGCGATCGCGGACCGGTCCGGACCTGGCTCTGAGTTCGGCGGAGGTGGCGACGAAGAAGCAGCCTCCTGGGAAGACTCTGCGTTCCACGTAAGAGAGGAAGCCCTCGCTCAGGGCCGCGAGCCGATCGCGCCCGGGGACGGCCGCGGTCAACGCGGGTGTCACCACTTCGGCGAGGAAGCTGTCTCGGGCGGCGTCGATGGTGGCGAGCTGGAGGTGTCCCGGTCCAGGTGACCATCACCGCTGACCATTGAACGACCCGCCTCGCTGGCGTGGGCAGTTCAGCCTCGAAGGCAGGCACACAGGGAGCACCGAAGAGCCGGCACATCGAAGGAAGGTACCGGCGGCTGCGTCCTTCCGCCGCGAGACGGGCGAGGACCTCTGGCGTGTTTACCGTATCTGCCGATGACAGGGCGTTCGGTCTATGGCCTTGCATCCGGAATCGCCTCCGTCCGCCAGTCTGTTCGCCACCCCCGCCGCTGCCTTTGACGGGGGCGCCTACCCAGGCGCAGCGGCCCTGTTTGCGCGACAGTCAGCAAGGCCGGATCTCGAACGGCTCTTGAGGATCAGGCGGGCCAGGCTGAGCCTAAGGAAGAACCCACCCGGAGGATGATTTCACGACGGGGACCCGAGCCACAGGACCACGCTCCACAACCCGAGGAATCCGCGAAGCACGATCTCCGTGAGGAACAACCCCACCAGCACCCAGGCAACTCGCTGAAAGGGTATGCGCGGATGCGCACGCCATGCCACAGCGCCGCCATTTTCGGCCCCGCGCAGGAACAACGCCGCAGTGACAGTGAGGACAAGGCACAGAATTACGACACCCGGAAGAACCTCGTAGCTGCCACCCCTGACAGAGTCGATGACGAAGTTAGGACTGCCGACGACATTAGGACTCCTCTCGCCATACCCGGTCACGAACGAAAGCAACCTCGCGACCCGGTAGCACCAGACCACCAAGGTGAGTGCCAGAAGCGCCAACCCCCCGCGCAGCATCGCGGTCACGATTCGCTCGGATCCAGGGCCAGCCACGGTGCAAGGATCGCACGGCCGGCCTCACCACGGCGCTGAGACCACGGTGCGTCGCCGTCCGCGTGCCGGCGACGGCGGAGCGCCTCGTTTTCGCCGGGGCGACAGTCAGGGCCCCGATGACCAGGAACCCGACTCGGAAGACATTGGTGGAGGGATCGAAGAGTCGGCGGCGGGGTGCCTTCGTGAGCTCCCACCACAGACCTTGACCGTGGCGTCCCGGACGGTCCCCGACCCGATGCTGTCCCGAAGCCTTGTCGCTCACACCCCCTCCGTGGTGCAGCGGGCCACGACGAACTGACCAAGACCCGCGCAGGTGAGCAATCGCGCTTCGGGCATGGCCATTCGGACCGCTGACTCCACCCGTCATGTCATGTCCTTATCATGCCGCTAACGCCAACTGTGTCGAACGTCTTCATCTGGGCGCCACATTGAGGAAGTCCTGGCAGACACCGTCGGTCATCCCGCTCGTGCTCTGCACGCAGCCGTCGCAACGTCCTCAAATGCCGCATGGGGCGCGTTCGAGCGTCAGGGAAGTGCAATGCGTTCCACCGCACGTAGTACACCGACGATATGGGCCAGCTCGTGCCAAACGGCAACAACCTCGCGCCCTTCGTCATCCAGCAGTTCGCGGATGGCATCGACGTCATCGCTCAGCT
>JADGRC010000396.1 GCA_017881245.1 Pseudomonadota bacterium | reverse complement strand
GTCGGGTCCAGTTCCGGAGGCATTACGGGCACGGGTGGAACGACGGTCAACCCGGAGAGCTCGGGTGGAGTCACGGCGACCGGTTCCGGGGGCGATGCCGGCACAGTCACGAGTGGAACCACGGGGTCAGGTGGGCTGGTCGGCCCTGCCGACGCGGGTGGGACAATCACAACTGGAGGCTCGACGGCAAGCACCGGCGGCGCCCCACCCACAGGGGCTGTCGGTCAGACTGGGGGCGGTGGCACCCTTGGCACTGGTGGCACCCTTGGCACTGGTGGCACCGGTGGAGCAATCGCCGACGGTGCCGTTGCGACGGGGGGCACAATCGGCACTGGGGGACTTGCGGGCGCAGCGGGCGTCAATGCTGCTAGCGGAGGGGGTGGTGCGACCGGCGGGGTCGGCACCGGGGGAATCCCAGGTGCGGGCGGCGTTGCGGGGTCGGACGTGGCGGGCGGCGGCGGACAAGGGGGCACGGGTGGAAAGGGGGGCGCGACCTGCGCGCCGGCGGCAGCTCTGTGCAGCGGCCAATGTGTAAATCTTGCCGCGGATCCAAGGCACTGCGGACAAACCTGTGAAACTGCCGTTGCCTGTCCAAATGGATTCACCTGCCTGCGAGGTCGGTGCGAATGTGGCGACAGCACCATCCTTTGTGACGGGCTCTGCACCGATGTGCGCAAGGATCCCTTCCATTGCGGCAGTTGTGCCGACTATTGCCTCTTTTCTGGATTGGGAAATCTCTGTGTGGACGGAACCTGCGTCGACCAATGTCCCGTGGGAACCATCGATTGCGGCGACAATGCGTGCGTCGACCTCTCGAGTGACAACACGAAGTGTGGAAGCAGCTGTGCGACCGCAACGATCTGTACGGGCGGTTCGGTCTGCATCAACGGCAGTTGCACTTGCACCGGAGGGCTTGTCCTGTGTCCCGGGACGAATACCTGCGTGAGTCTAGTGGATGATGCTCAACACTGTGGAAGCTGCGACCGCGCTTGTACCGTCGGACAGGTTTGCGATCGAGGGATCTGCGCGGCCATGTGTTCGATGCCTTCACCCCCCCCGCAGACCCCACCCGCGAACACGCCGAACGCCTGTGGGAGCGCTTGTGTCGATCTCACCATCGATCCCATCAACTGCGGCGCCTGCGGCGCTGTTTGCGACGGCGGACAGATCTGTCACAACGGTCAGTGTGACTGTCCGCAGAACACGACATTCTGCCCGGGGCAAGGTTGCTTCGACCTTTCGAACTCCCCCGATCACTGCGGATCCTGTACCACGGCCTGCGGCCTTGAGGCTCCCATCTGTGCCGGCACGCCACCCACGTGTGGCACCACCTGTCCAGTACAGCAGCCGGACCTTTGTCTGGGTGCATGCACCAATATGCAATCAGACGCGACAAACTGCGGCGCTTGCCGTCGACGGTGCCAGGTTGGACACCTTTGCCGCGACGGAAGCTGTCTGTAGCCTTCGGGGCCAGAACCCCGCGCCCTGAACGTGCCCTTGTTCAGAACTCGCGGCAGTCCGTCGGAACGTCCGCGCGGCCGAAGCTGAAGGGGCGCGCCTGCTTGATGACCAGTTGTCGTTCGGGGCCGACCAGCTTCCATTCGATGTCCATGGCGAACCAGCGGTTCAGATGCATGGGATCGAGGCGCGCCTGAAAGTGATTGTGAATCGCGCTGAGGTTGCACATCAGGGTTTCGAGCTCCGCCGCCGTCACGACCGCGCCGGAGATCAGGCTGCTGTGGCTGCCGTAGTCGATGCGGGGCGGGACGCCTCCTTGGTACGTGCCCTGCTCGCTCGTGACGCCAGGCGCGGGGTTGGTCACGCTGGCCTCGCCGGCCTGCGCATTGAAGTAGTACGCGTCGCCGTAGATGGGATCCAGAACGTCACGGCTGATCGCCACGCCGTTGGCGCGTTCGTTCGTGAAAGCGGGCTCGACGAGCACGCCCATGGCAGCCAACCCGTGATCGACCAGCGCCTGTTCGCGCTCATCGTAGGCGCGCAGTTGCCAGAGGCTGGCCCACACGGCGCGCAATCCGTCGGCGACGTCGAGCTTGGGATCGCCCACATCGACCGCCACGCTGACCGACGTGTAAAGACCCGCGCCCGTGAATCCAGGCAGATCTTCCGTGTTGCTGCTGGAACGGAGTCTGACGTGGGCGCTGCCAAAACGGCTTCGTATCTGATCGCGCAGCATCTGCAACAACGTCGGATCCACAGGCGTGCTGGCGATGGCCGCGCGAACGTCCGACAGGGCCTGCGCGCGAACGCGCGGGTCCGCCGCGAACGAAGGGTCGGCGGCGCTCGCCGCGAACATCGCCGCAGCGCCGCTGCGCGCGAAGTGCTCCACGTAGTGGACGATGGGGATCGCAAACGCGCCGCGCGGCAACGGCAGGCCGCCCGGGCAGGCAACGCCGGCCTTGGAGAGATTGAAAAGCTCGGCAATTTGGGCGGCCTTCGCCCCCACCACCGGAAGGTCGTCCAGGCTTCCGTTGGCGAGCTCGACGAGATCTCTGACAGTCGTGTCACGCCGGGGGGCCAGCCGGGGACCCTTCGGGCGTTGTTGGTCCCAGAACGCGTTCGCTTGTTCTGCGGTCGCCTCGGCGATGGTGAAATCGCCACCCGAGACTTGGAATCGAACCAGTTTTTCGAGGAAAGGCGCCACCCGTGGGTCGAACCGCGCGCCGAGTAAGGCCATGTTGGGGGTGCCGCGGTTCTTGGACAGAACCGCCACGTGCGCCAAAGGTGTCTGAAACGCCTCGGTGATGAGGCCCCCGAGCAGCGGGATGTCGTTCGGTACCTCGTCGGTGATGACGACGACATCGGGGCCGAGTTCCGCGGTCCCGATGTCCGTGCCGGGGACGAATTTCAGCACCCCGTAGCCGGTCGCCGCGACGAGAGGTTGGAAGGTTTGGTTTCGAAACGGAGCGTTCGAATCGACGATGGGTAAGGTGCCATCGACGGCTTGGATACGCTGAACCTGATCGTCGGCCTGGGGGCGCACAACCCAGGCGCGAGGGTTCGGCAGGTGGCGCGTCACCGCGAAGAACGCACGCCGCATCTGTTCGCCGGTGATCACGTCACCGACCGCGAATTCGATTGTGCCGAGGCCACTGCCGCCCCAGCGCACCAGCGTGCCCAACAGAAAACGCCGATCGACCTTGAAATATTCGCGCAGCGAAAAATCGATCCAGCCGTCGCGAAACTCCGCCGCCTGCAATGGATCGCAACGGTCCAGCACGGCTTGGTGATAGATGCGCTCCCGGATGAAGCGGTAGTGCAGATCCCAGCGTCGGGTGCCGAGGAAGTGCACCGTGTCCCCGGCCTGCATGTCGACGATGAACTTCACGGACTGGCTGGCAAGCTCGGTATCGCCATCGGCAAGCGCGGCGAAGTCCCCAGGGGTTCGCAGATTGTGCAGTCGATCACCCACGGCTCGCGCGGGCAGGGGTTGGCACGCGTCACCGTCGGCCGACCCGGACCCGGACGCGGATGCCGACGCCGATGCCATTGCGGACGGAGTCGCCGCGCAGAACGTGAAGGTCGGCGACAACCGACCCGACGTATCCACATCTCGAATCAATACCGCGTTGTCTGGCCACTGCATGAAGTCGACGCTATCGACTGCCACATGGTCCGCGTTCCGGAACAGCGTGAATAGCCCCTCTCGCTCCGTTCCCGCCTCATCGAGTGGCTCTTGCGCCCCTGCGTCGATCGGAACCACGATCCGCGCGCCGGCCGCGAGCGTCGTTGCCGGCCAGGCGAGCGCGCTGCCGCTGTCGGCCCCCGGCAAAGGGTCCCCGGGACCGAAGGGTTGCAGCCGTGCGGCGTAGCCGGTCAGGTCGATGGACGAGGTGGAAGTATTCTTGAGCTCGACGAAGCGAGCTGGGAAGAGGGCGATTCGGGTGATGGCCAGTGGCTCGGGCGATGGCGGAGCGTCGGGCCAGGTGAATGGCGTGAACTGGATATTGGGTGGCAGGCCCGGCGGCACGGGCGGCCCGCAGTGGTCACCGTTCAGGCGTCCCGGGGTCGCGTAGTTGCATCGCACGAAGGCGCCATTACCGTCGGCGAAGCGTGCATAGGCCTGGTTCACATCCAAAGCCGGCACCACCACCTGATCCACGGTCCGACCGGCTTGGTCGTTGAGGATGATGTGCTCTCCGGCGGACGAGATCTTGAAAGCCAGGTGGTGGTCACCTTGCTCGGGGCTCTGGTCGGCCCAGAACAGCACCGTCTGTCCGGCAGAGAGGATAATCGGCGGCAAGGCTTGTGGTTCATGGTTGCCATTTCCAAGCGTGAATGCGGACAGGTCGACGGGCTCGGCGCCCGTGTTGACGAGTTCGATCCAGTCGTCGGTCTCGCCGAGTTCATCGATCGCGGTCCCGTCGTCATTCGAGACGACTTCGTTCAGACGCAGGCTGGTCGAAAGAGGGGGTAACGTGTCGCCGACCGCGCCGGTGTCGCTGCCCGCGTCGTTCGACATCCGCACACTGGGTTGACCGCAAGAGACCCAGGCCAGCGCGGGCAGCAAGAAGCAGATCGCGAAGGGTGGACGGAGGCATGGCATCAGGTTTCGAGGACCTTGCAAAATTGGCGCCCATGAAACCGCCGCCAAAATCGGGGGCAGGCCCACGTTGGGCCTAGGATAGCGCCTCAGAAAAGTGAGGGTCCCAATGTGCCAGCTCGTCGAGATGACTCGGCGGTGCTGCGCATATGTAGGCCTTGGGCGCATGCTAAACTGGACGTTGTGTCCGCGCCCGCTCTGCGAATGGGTTATTCGTACCAGGAGTACGTCCGTTTCGAGCGTGAAGCGCGCGACCGGCACGAATTCGTGGGCGGGCTGATCCTCGCGATGGCGGGTGGCTCGCTCGAGCACGGGCGCCTCACGGCGGCGATCATCAGCGCGCTCGGTTCACAGCTCGGCGGCAGGCCTTGCAGCGTCTTCGATTCCAACGCTCGGGTTCGGGTCGTGGCGAGCGGAAACGCGTACTATCCGGATGCCAGTGTCGTCTGCGATCGTTTGGACGTCGACCCTTCGGATGGCCTGTCCATGACCAACCCGGCGGTTTTGATCGAGGTGCTGAGTCCCAGTACCGCCGACTACGACCGCACGGACAAGCTGGCCGACTACCAGCGAATTCCGTCGTTGCGCCATGTGGTGCACGTTGCGCAGGACGACGCGCGGGTCGACGTCTGGAGCCGCCTAGGGGAGACATGGTCGCGTATTTCGTACCGCGCGGGTGAGCAGGCACGGCTCGATGCCATCGGATGTGTTGTTGACGTGACGGCGGTCTTTAGAAACCCCATCAGCGTCGGTTGAGCCTCCCGTCCGGCGGAGCAGGTTACGGGCTTTGAACGCCGCGCGGTGGTGCGGAGTTCCGCGGGGTGATTCGTGGGCCGCGAATCGAGCGGGGCGTCAGCCCTCGGTCCATTTCACCAGCGCGACGAGCAGGGCCGACGGCCGCCCGTCCCCCGATATCCGCGCGCAGATCGCGCGCACCGATGCCTTCACGGCCGGCAGCGGATCCGCCCCCGGAACTAGCCAAGAGCAGGCCTCGCGAAGCCAGGCCAGGGTTGGGGTCAGGTCGTCCGTGCCACCTTCGAAAATTCGTCGTTCGAGATCGGGAACCACATCGCGCTCAAAGGCGCGCTTGCCATCCAGATCGATGATATCGGGAAGGAGAAGCGCCGGATCGGCGAGGGAAATCCCAAGCGGAGCTAGAAGATCGCGATAGATGGCGGCGGCGCTCCGTTCCGCCTCGGCGCGCAGGGCCGTCAGCAGCGCCCGCCCGCGTAGCCCCTTCGGGGCGCCCTCGGGCAGAAGGTGGCAATAGAATTTCACTTTCGGCTCGGTCCCCGAGGGGCGGATGATGACGACGAATCGGTCCGTGAAAATCTCGATGACGTTTCTCGGCAGCTTGTCGCTCTCACTCACGAACGGACCGAAAAGGGCCGGATCCCAGTGGTCGACGGTTCGCAGGATCGCGGCCCCCGCGATGTGAGCCGGCGGCGTGCTTCGCAGCCAGGTCATGATGGTGTCGCGCCTGCGCACACCCTCCGAGCCCAACATCATCAGCGATCGGTTGACGGTATCGTACGCGCCCACCTCTTCCAAGATGGTCAGGTAGTAGTCGAGCAAGGTCCGGTTCTGCGCCTTTTGCCGTTGGTACAGACCCGCCAAGACCATGCACGCCGGAGTCGAATCCTTGTCGGCGATTTCGGGAAGCATGCACAAGCCGTGGCTCTCCTCCGCCGCCATGACCAGGTTCACTTTGTCGGGGGGCGCGATGACGTCTCCGTAGCGCCCCGTCGCCGCCAACCTTTTCAGGGCATCGGCGACGTACTTGAATCCGACCAGAAGACTGTCGATGACTGGAGAGTCGCCACGAATCTCGGCGATTCGGCGCAACAACTTCGTCGTGACCAGGGTCTCGATCACCAGCCCCTCGCGGCGTGGCCCTTCGGGATCGAGCATAAGCGCGTAACAAAGCACGCCAGCCAGCTGGTTTCCGTCGAAGTGATACCAGGATCCGTCGGCAAGCTTGATCTCCATGCCCGCCCGGTCGGCGTCGGGATCCGATGACAACACGATCCCGGAGCCGATCTGGTCCGCGAAACGACGCGCGGGTTCGGTCGACTGCGGAACCTCGGGGTTCGGGCATCTAAACGGGATGACCGCGAACGTTCCGTCTGGTCCTTCCGCTGGTGGGCTGTGAACGGGGAAGCCAAGCGCGCGCAGTACTTCGCCGACCGTGGTCTCGCCGACGCCACACAACGGCGTGTAGACGATGGGATCCGCGGTTATTTGGTCGCCGAAGGCGCTCTTGTAGAGGTCAACGTACTTTTGTTTGTAGCGCTCGTGAGGACCCCCGGGGATCGCCCGAACCCAGCCGGCCGCGAGCGCCTGGGCAAAGGGCATCGTTCGGACGTCGACACTGCTGCTCATGGCGTCGAGCAGGTGCTGATCGTCTGGCGCCACCGGCTGGCCCCCGAATTGGTCGTAGATCTTGATACCGTTGTCGTCGGGAGGATTGTGCGAAGCGGATATCACGATGCCGCCCACGGCTCCCAATGCGCCAACCAGAAACGAAAGCTCCGGGGTGCTCAGGGTCGCATTCGTCGCGCCGGGTTCCTTGAGGTGGGCGACGATGCCGTTGGCGGCGTAGATCTCGCAGGCGAACAGCGCCAGACTACGCGAGGACACGCCGAGCAGGGGGTGTCCATTCGACAAGAATTTGTAGGTGCCGTTCAGGTCCGAGAACACGCGGACGTCGTTGGCGACCACAACTTCCAGTTTTCTGTCCGGGAAGTGGGTCCGCAGATAGCGGCAGTGGCCCTCAATGGCCATTCCAATAGTCGCGTGGTTGATCCGGTTCGGACCGTAGCCGACGCGCCCGCGCCGTCCCCCGGTTCCAAAAGGCAGATCCTGCCAGAAGCAGTCGAACAACAGGTCGACGTGCGCGGGGCCGAGGTGCTGCTTCAGGATCTCGGGGTAGGCGTACGGAACCACACCCGACAGCCAGCGCCTGAGTCTGGCCCCCGCCTCGGTACCGGCCGCCCCATGGCGATCGGCGAGCATCGTGCAAATCGAACCCAGGGCTTCTTCGGACGTCGCGGCGGCGTTTGGCATCATCGACAAAACGCAAGAGCGTACGTCTCGCTTGATAAGGGTACAAGAAGAAAGGCGGGCGGGATTCGGGCGGGGCGGGCGGGGCGATTTTGCGGAGCCCCGCACATTTAAGGACTGTGTGCCCGTTCTGGGGTATTTTTGCGGGCGCGATGGCGTATGGCTACAACGAGTCCTTTGGTGGGGGACAGCCTCCGGTGCAAATTCAACGCGTCGGTGGGTGGAAGTTGCTGGTTGGCGCGATGCTCGCGGCGGCCGGGGTAGGGTTTGCGGGATACGTATATCTTGGCCCCTATCAAAAGCTGACCAAGGTGCTGAACGCCCAGACGGCCGAGCTGGGAGATGAGCGAACGGCCAGCCAGCAACTGGTCGACGAGCGCGAAAAATTGAAAAGCGAGGTCGCAAAGCGCGAGAACGCCGAGCGCGACAAGGCTGAAAAGGAATCCAAAAAGCAGCTGGCGGTCGAGGCATTCTCGGCCGAAATGAAGGCGGCGTTGGGGGCCTTCGGCGCGACCATTTCGGCCAGGGGAGGACACGCGGAGGTTGGTTTCGCGACGACGTCCATGTTCGAACAACCCAACTCCAGCGTCATCTCGCCGCAGGGGGATGCCGCGTTGAAGGTTCTAGCGACGGCGCTGAAGAAGGCCGCATTTCGCACGCGGGTCATGGCTAAATTGATTCCCGCGGCGCCACCGAAGGAGCTTGCCCAGTTCAAGAATATCGGTGAGTTCGCGATGCTGCGGGCCGTCCGGGCGGCACTTGCGCTGGCTGCCGGGGGCGTCCTGGCCGATCGGGTCTCCGCGGCGGGGCAAGCGCCCACGCCGCCGGGCGCGCACAAAGGCAAGCCGGCGGTGCCGGACCGCCTGGAAATAGAGATCGAGCCCGAGTGACCGCCGCCGGCTGCAAGGCCGGCCGCGAGACGCGCCCCCGGATCGGCGCCCGTGTCTCGCGCGACTCGCGCCGGCCCGTTCCGGCCCGAGGGCTCGCCTTTCCGTGGTCGCCCGGCGCGGCGGTCGCGCTTGTCTTGGCGGTTGCCCTGCTAGGGTTCCCACCGTCGGCTTTCGCTTATGACTTCGGGGTGTCCGTGAGAACCGTGGGGCAGGGCTATCAGGAACGCCGCTACGGTTCGAGCGGCGCCTCCGAGTTGCTGAGCCGCCGGCGATTGACCCAGTATCTGAACCTGTCTGTCTTCAACATCGCCCCCGATGATTGGCGCGGCCGGGACGGTGATCGCAATTCGATCTCGTTCGAACTGGGCATGCGTTTCGACAGCGACTTTGGACAGTTCCTGCTCGGCCGACCTCGCGGCGCCGATGATATCGGCGAGCTCCGCCAGAACCAGATTGATGTGCTTTACGCTTACCTGATGGCACGGGACGTGGGGGGACGGCTGGACCTGCAGATCGGCAGACAACTCCACTACGATTTGGTGGACTTCTATTCCTTCGACGGCGCCGACGCGCAGCTTCGCGTGGGCCACGTCGCGACCGTGCAGGCGTTCGGGGGCACGGAGGTGCGCGGCCAGATGCCGCTTTCCGCGACCCTGTACGAGATCGACGGGACGAGCGTCGGATCGCGCGATTCCGCGACTCACCCCGAGCAGAGCGAGGCGTTGCGGCCGATGGTCGGGGGCGCGATCGCTCTTGATCGAGCGCTGCCCTTTGACGCGCGCATCGCCTATCGCCGTGTCTTCTCCCAAACCGTTGCGGCTCCCCTCGGATATCCCGCATACGGCGTGAATCACGAAAGTCTGTCGATGACCGCCGGCACCCATTTTCGTGACAGGCTGTTCGTCACGGGAGGTGTCCGATACAACTTGTTGATGGCGGCTTGGGACGATCAGCAGCTGGCCCTTCGATGTCGCCTGGGTGGCAGGCACCAACTTTCCATCGACTACAGCTATCTGGCGCCGACCTTCGATGGCGATTCGATCTGGAACGTGTTCGGGGCGGGTGCCTACGCCGATCTGCGCGCCGGCTACGACGTAGAACTGTCCCCGGTATGGAATGTCCACGTGCGCGGCTTTCGGCGCGCGTTCGTGGACTCCCCCGGGTCCAGCAGCACACCGTACAACTGCTTGCTCGGTAACGGCGGGACGCCCTGCGCCCGCGCGTATGGCGGAAATGCGGGCGCGGACGGTCGCAGCCGAGTGGCCCGGGTGCGCTTGGACGTTTTCGCCGAGGGGGGCGTGGGTGGCTGGAAACTGGGCGGTGATCTGTCCGGTCGTGTCACCGTGCGGCCCCATGTGCTCGATCTCGAGGGACGATGGACCACGTACGCATGGCGGACCGACGGCGTGCCGCAGCCGCGCGACGTCCTGATGGTCGGCATCGGCTTGGGAGCGCGGTATCAAATGAGCCGCAACATGCGACTGCATTTTCTGGGCGAGGACAACACCGGCACCTACTACCGCGCGCAGATTCGCGGTCTGGCCATCTTGGAAGTGGACGTGGCGCTGTGACACACGGGAAGGCGCGCGCTTGCGTTGTGCTGACCGTGCTGGCGCTTGGTGGTTTGACCCTGACGCCGGTGCTTCGAGGGCACGCCGCGGATCAAGGCGTGGGGGGAACTTGGGCGTTCGGGGCGCAGACACGCGACGCGGATGCTCCGGTAGTTTCCGGCTTTGCCGCGCGGTCGCCGGCGGTCTATCCGCCGCCGTCGTTGCCCATCAGGATGGATCACGCGCGGCACGCCGCGCTTGGGATCGCGTGCGAGCTCTGTCATGCCGGGGCGGCGATCTCCGTGGCATCGAAGGACAACCTCCTGCCGGGCGAGCAGGTCTGTCGGGTCTGTCATGCGATCGATCGGACTTCACCGGGGAAGGTTGTCCCGTCGGGTCAACCGCCGGCCCGTTGCGAGGCATGTCACTTGGGTTTCCTTGGCGCAGCACCCGGGACGAACGCCCTGCAACCGCCGGAACCGCCGCGAGTCATAGTTCCCGCGCCAGCGCTGAAATTCAACCACAAGCTGCACGTGGACCGCGGGATGGCGTGTACGCTTTGTCATGCCGGCGTCGAGAAGGTGGCCCTCGCGACGACGGCGGAGTTGCCCAAGATGGGCCTGTGTCTCGGTTGCCATGACGGAAAGCAAGCGACCGCGCGTTGCGCGGCCTGTCACCCCACGCTGCCGGACGGACGCCTGC
The DNA here is from genome assembly GCA_017881245.1 of Pseudomonadota bacterium. Classification (GTDB taxonomy): domain Bacteria; phylum Myxococcota_A; class Polyangia; order Fen-1088; family Fen-1088; genus FEN-1088. Next base: position 1,966 of record JADGRC010000396.1, on the reverse strand, counting down.
GCACGAATTTCCCGTCGGGCGTTCTCGTCCCAAGCGGCTCCTTGCGCGGAGTCGACGCCCACACATCCACCTTCCGGACGCAACACAAAGCCGCCGCTCGGGATGAACGCACCTGCCTCGCCTGTCACAAACAAAGCGAATGCACGGAGTGTCATGGGGCGGGTGTCATTCGTCCGACGGATTTCCATCCGATGGACTACGCCAGCTTGCACGCGATGGACGCGCGGAGGAACATTCCGAATTGTTCGTCGTGCCACCGCAACCAGACGTTTTGCCTGGGGTGCCACCAACGCCTGGGCGTGGCCCCCGATCCGGAGGGTGGGCAGGCGGGCCGCCAACCCAACAATTCGTTTGGCACAGGCACGGGCGTTAAGCGATTTCATCCGCCGGGGTGGGTCCGCGATGACGCTGGGGTGGTGCTGACCATGCCGACGCCAGCCAGCCACAGCGTCCAGGCGCGACGCAGTTTGCGGACTTGCGTGTCGTGTCACCGCGAGGAGAGCTGCCTGACCTGTCACTCGGCCGATCCGACCCGGTCCATGGGCATCAACCCGCATCCGCCGGGCTTTTCGAGTTCCTCCGCTTGCAAGGCCTTGTCGACGCGCAATCAGCGCGCGTGCCTCAAGTGTCACCAGCCCGGGTCGTCGGCCCTATTCTGCGATTGAACGACGGCGCATCGGTCGTCGCCTCGGTTGGTGCCTGGGTCGTCGCCTCGCACGACGCATCGGACGACGCATCGGTCGGCGCCTCGGTCTTGGGTGCGGTATCGATGGTGGGCGACGGTGACATTGGCGGAACGCGTCGCGTTTACAATTCTTTACGTGGGCGCAACGTGTGTGCAACCGGCGGTCGTCAGTCTAATCAGGGCGGGCAATGATGCTCCGCCAGTTCGGATGAAGGCACGAGTCAAGAAGGAGAACGTCATGGATACCAGCAACTGTGCGAACGACAACGGTTCCATTGTTTCGGACCCAACCAGCCCGCCGGTGGTGGCCTCGCGTCTCCGTCGGCGGTGGTGGGTTTTGCTCGCGATTCCTCTCGCGGCCGGGGCACTGTCGGCCTCGGTGGCGCGAGCGCGTGGCTTCGGTGGTGGTCCGGGCGAGGGGCGGGGGCCATTCATGCAGGAACGTATGGACCACTTGCTGACGGCCGCCGGAGCGACGGACGCCCAGAGGGCTCAAATCAAGGCGATTTGGGAGCCTTTGCGTCAGCAGTTGAAAGCGCTCCACAAGCAACACGGCGAGCTGCATCACCAGATGGGCGAGGCGGTGGCCGCCCCGACGATCGATCCGAGTCACATCGAGCAGTTGCGGCGCCAGTCGATGCAGACCATGGACAAGATCTCGGCGGTCATGACCCAGGGGATCGTCGCGAGCGCCGAGGTACTGACGCCCGACCAACGCAAGATTGTTCTTCAGAAAATTGAAGAACACCGCGGACACCATGGTCCCGATGGCGAGAACTAGCGCGGCTTTGCCGCCGCAAGGGGCCTGGGAAGGCCCCCTGCGAGACCCCCACGGAGTTGCTCGACGGCAAGGCCGGTCCAGCGAAGCTGGACCTCCCGGTGCTTGGATTGGCCGTTGGATCGTCTGAGTGAAACCTTGCCTCATTCGTAAACTTTCGGTCGGGGTGAGGCATCTGGCGCGTCGGTGCCGCTGGGCCGTTCGGGGCCGCAGGGGCCGCCCGGGGGAGGGTTTTCCTCCCGCGGGATTCGCGTTTGAATTCGCCTAACGGCGATCCCTTCTTCCGTTTGACATAGTGTCTTCGTGGCCACTCGAGTCCTGATCATCGACGACGATACCCGGTTGGCTGATATGCTGGCCGAGTACCTGCGCCCGAGGGGTTTTGCGGTCGAATGTCGTCACGACGCTCGTACGGGACTCGCGGCGCTGGACCAGGGGACATTCGACGCCGTGATTCTGGACGTCATGCTTCCCGACACCGATGGATTCGAGGTGTGCCGGCG
>JADGRC010000395.1 GCA_017881245.1 Pseudomonadota bacterium | reverse complement strand
GATCGCGTGGTTCATGCCCAGGCACTCGGTGACCCCAATCATCTCGTTCACCGTCCGGAAGCCCAGCGCGGCCATGTACTCGCGGACTTCCTGCGCGACGAAGCGCATGAAATTCACGACGTACTGGGGATCACCCGTGAACTTCTTTCGCAACTTCGGATCCTGCGTCGCCACGCCTACGGGACACGTATTCAGATGGCAAACCCGCATCAAAATGCAACCCACCGTGACCAGCGGCGCGGTCGAGAATCCGTACTCCTCCGCCCCCAACAGCGTGGCCACGATGACGTCACGCCCGGTCTTCAACTGCCCGTCAGTCTCGACGCGAATACGGCTGCGCAGATCGTTCATGACCAGCACCTGATGCGTCTCGGCCAACCCCAACTCCCACGGGATCCCCGCATGCTTGATGCTGGTCAACGGGGACGCGCCCGTGCCCCCGTCATGGCCGCTGATCAGCACCAAATCAGCGTGCGCCTTGGCCACGCCCGCGGCGATCGTGCCAACTCCGACCTCGGCGACCAGTTTCACGCTCACGCGCGCCCGCGTATTCGCGTTCTTCAGGTCATGAATCAGTTGCGCCAGATCCTCGATGGAATAGATGTCGTGATGCGGGGGCGGCGAAATCAGCCCCACGCCCGGCGTCGCGTGACGGACCTTCGCGATCCACGGGTAGACCTTGGATCCTGGAAGCTGCCCACCCTCGCCGGGCTTCGCGCCTTGGGCCATCTTGATCTGAAGCTCGCGCGCGTTGACCAGATAGTGGCTGGTGACGCCGAACCGTCCGGACGCGACCTGCTTGATGGCGCTGTTACGGGAATCGCCGTTGGCGTCCAGCACGTACCGGGCGGGATCCTCGCCGCCCTCCCCGGTATTGCTCTTGCCACCTATGCGGTTCATGGCGATCGCCAGCGTCTCGTGAGCCTCGCTGCTGATCGATCCGTACGACATGGCGCCGGTCTTGAACCGCTTGACGATGTCCTCGACCGGCTCGACCTCGTCGATGGGGACAGGGGGACGAACGTGCCTGAGCTCCATGAGCCCGCGCAAGGTCGCCAGGTGGCCCGCCTGATCGTCGATCAGCTTTGAATACTCCTTGAATACGCCGTAGTTCCCGCTGCGACAGGCGTACTGAAGCTTGTGAATGCTCTCCGGATTAAATAGGTGGTATTCGCCTTCCGAGCGGTATTGGTAGTTGCCTCCCGGCTCCAGCGTGTGAACCGGCAAGGGCCGCTCAGGGAACGCCCGAATGTGCCGCCGGCGCACCTCCTCGGCCACTTCATTGATGCCGATACCGCCAATGCGCGACGCGGTCCAGGTGAAATACTCGGCGATGAAATCCGACGCCAGTCCGATCGCCTCGAAAACCTGAGCTCCGTGATAGCTCTGGATGGTTGAGATCCCCATCTTGGAGATCACCTTCACGATCCCCTTGCTGATCGCCTTGACGTATTTTTGCTCGGCGGTATCGGGAGAACCGGCGAGCGTTCCCCTGCGAACCATGTCGTGCAACGATTCAAACGCCAGGTACGGGTTGATCGCGGAGGCCCCGTAGCCAAGCAGCAACGCGAAATGATGGACCTCGCGGGGCTCCCCCGTCTCCAAGACGAGGCCGACCCGCGTGCGGGTTCCCTCGCGCAGCAGATGGTGCTGAACCGCCGCCACGGCCAGCAGCGCCGGAATCGGCGCCCGCCGCGCGTCGTGTCCACGGTCGGACAGGATGATGATGTCATGCCCCTTCGCGATCGCGTCGCTGCACGCGCGGCGCATCTCCTCGATCGCGGTCTTCAGCGCCGCGCCGCCGCCCCGGACGTCGAACAGCATGGGAATCGTTGTGGCGTGAAACCCGTGTGAATGACCGTTCGTGCCCAGGTGGCGAAGCTTCTCTAGCTCCTCGCTGCGCAGCACCGGGCTCGCCAGGTTGATCTGCCTCGCCGACTCCGGGGTTGGCTCCAGCAGGTTTCCCTCGGGGCCGATCGACGTGTCGACGGCCATGACGATTTCCTCGCGGATGGCGTCGACCGGCGGGTTAGTGACCTGCGCGAATAGTTGCTTGAAATAGTTGTAGAGCAGCTGGGTTCGGTTCGACAGGACCGCGAGCGGCGTGTCGGTCCCCATCGACCCGTTGGGCTCCACGCCTTCGACGGCCATGGGACCGAGCAGGACCTTCATATCCTCGGTGGTGTACCCGAAGGCCTCTTGCCGCAGAAGGACGGTCTCACTGTCGGGGGCAATCACCGACGGTGGCTTCGGTAGATCCGCGAGACTGATCATGTATTGCTTGAGGTACGCGCCCCAAGGCTCCGCGCGCGCGATCTCGCTCTTGATCTCGCTGTCCGAGATGATGCGCCCCTGCAGCGTATCGACGAGGAACATTCGCCCGGGCTGAAGGCGGCCCTTCTCCAGGATGCGATCAGGCGCGATGTCCAGCACGCCCGCCTCGGAAGCCATCACGACCAGCCCGTCTTTGGTCACGTAGTAGCGAGACGGGCGCAAGCCGTTGCGGTCGAGAACCGCGCCGATGCGCGTCCCATCGGTGAACGCCACCGCGGCCGGCCCGTCCCAGGGCTCCATCAAGCAGCCGTGGAATTCGTAGAAGTCCTTCTTCTCTTGGCTCATCGATTCGTGGTTCGACCACGGCTCGGGAACCATCATCATCACGGCGTGGGGCAGGGATCGACCCGCCAGCATCAACAGTTCCAGCGCGTTGTCGAACTTCGCCGAATCCGAGCCCTCGGCGTCGATAACCGGGATGCACTTGGCCAGATCATCGCCGAACAGCTTGGACGCGAACATGCTTTCGCGCGCGTGCATCCAGTTGACGTTGCCGCGCAGCGTGTTGATTTCTCCGTTGTGCGCAATCAAGCGGTAGGGATGCGCGCGCTGCCAGCTGGGGAAGGTGTTCGTCGAAAATCGGGAATGCACCATCGCCAGCGCGGATTCGACGCGGTCGTCGGCGAGATCGGGGAAGAAATCGCGCAGTTGGTTCGGGTTCAGCATCCCCTTGTAGGTCAGCGTCCGCGCCGACAGGCCGGTGATGTAGAACTGCCCTCGGCCGGCGATCTCCGACTGGCGAATCTGGCGGCGAACCAGGCGGCGAATCACGTACAGCTTTCGTTCGAACGCCAGATCGTCCGCCACGTTGGGGCTGCGCCCCACGAATATCTGCTTGATGATGGGTTGCGACGAAACCGCGGTTGGACCGAGCATCCGATCGTCCGTCGGCACGGTTCGCCAGCCAAGAAACGTCTGCCCCTCGTCGCGAATGACCTGCTCGAACCGCTGCTCGCACGCGTGACGACCGTCCGGGTCCGTGGGCAGGAAGACCAATCCCACGCCGTAGTGGCCGGCTTCTGGCAGCATCACGCCAATGCGGGCGCATTCTTCCAGCAGAAATCGATGGGGAACCTGCATCAGAATTCCCGCGCCGTCGCCGGTGTTCACTTCGCAACCGCAAGCCCCCCGGTGCTGCAGGTTCAGCAACACCTGAATCGCGTCCGACACGATCCGATTCGACTTGCGCCCCTTGATGTCGACGACGAATCCGACGCCACAAGCGTCGTGTTCGTGCGCGGGGTCATACAAACCCGTGGGTCCTGGGCTGCCAAAATCGTCGAGATGCCGTGTCATGGTGTAGGTGTTCCTCGGATGGTGCAGAAACGACCCACTTTATCACACCCGGCGCGGCGTCCGGTTGGATAGAAATTCGTTAAGGATTCGTTACTTCGGGGTCAAGACCTCGTATCCCAATACGACCGCGGCGCGGCCCTGTGCAGCGTCGTTGGTGAGAATTCTCCTCAGGCCCAGCATCTCCATGACCGCAAGGTGCAAGCGATCGAGGGTGCGGCAATGGAGCGCGCCGCGTTCCGGGCGAACTTGCTCCGCGGCGGCCTCGGGCTCAGGAAACACGAGCTTCAGCAGGCAACTCGTGTCGAGGTACATGCCGAACGAACTCGCCCGTCCTCAGTCGGCGCGATCGCCCGCCAACATTTCGTCGGAGGACGGCGGTTTGGGTTTGTCCGCCCAGAACCTCCGCAACCAACGCATGTGAGCGATCGGATCGAAACGCCTTCGTTTTGCCGTGGTACTGGCAAGGAACGGAAGCAACCGGGCGACCGGCTTGGAGTCTCTCGTCACGATGATTTCGCCTTCGACCCTGAGTTGTCGTTCCGCTTCCGGCCACGCCTCCCACGCTCGTGACGTGCTACCGTTGTCGCAAAAGTGGCTGAGCGCGTACTGATTCTCGGAGCGACATCCGCAATCGCGCAGGAAATCGCGTATCTGTATGCCCGGCGAGGGGCACGCCTGTACCTGGTGGGACGCAGCCAGGCAAAGTTGACCGCCCTCGTGACCGCGATCGGGAAGCCCGTCGTCGGATCGACCGTGGCGGATCTGAACGAAACGGCCGCGTCCACGGCACTGGTAACGGCGGCCATCGCGGCGCTTGGCGGCGGTATCGATGTCGCAATCATCGCGCACGGCCTGCTCGGTGAGCAGCAGATCGCCGAGAGGGATTTCCCCCACGCCGAGGAGATCATTCGGACGAATTTCTTGTCGGTGGTGGCGTTGCTTATTCCTCTGGCAAATCACTTGGAGACGGCCGGCAGCGGCCATCTGGCGGTTCTTTCGTCGGTCGCCGGTGAACGCGGCCGGCCGCGCAACTACACCTACGGATCCGCGAAGGGGGCGCTAAACGTTTACTTGCAGGGTCTGCGCTCGCGCCTCGGACAGCGCGGTGTCAGCGTCCACACGCTGAAGCTGGGACCCGTCGACACGCCGATGACCGTTGATCACAAGAAGACATTGTTGTTCGCGCACCCACCGGGCGTAGCCGCCGCGATTGTGCGAGCGATCGACCGCGGCCAAGGCGAGGCCTTCGTTCCGTGGTTCTGGCGCGTCATCATGCTGGTCGTCCGCTCCCTCCCCGAGGCCGTTTTTCGTCGCATCGGTCTCCTGTCGGGCCGGTAGGCGAAATCCAGCATCGCGGCGTGCGGCAGGGAGATCCGAGGGCGTACCGGGAGTAGACTCCTGGCAACCGTTGCGATTCCGCGACTGGCCAGGAGGCGAACCCATGGCGAACGAAACCATCCTGATTTCAGAGGTGATTCCCGCAACCCCGCAGCGCATTTTCAGCGCGTGGTTGGACAGCGGCCAACATTCGAGTTTCACGGGGAGTCAGGCGGCGGTGTCGCCGTTCGTGGGCGGTGCCTACAGTGCCTGGGACGGATACGTGCGAGGGAAGACGCTGGAGTTGGACGATGGCACGCGCATCGTTCAGAGCTGGCGCACGACGGAATTTCCCGGCGACAGTCCCGATTCGCGTCTGGAAATCACGCTGGAGCCTACGCTGGGCGGAACGTTGCTGACGTTGTTGCACACGGACATCCCCTCGGGGCAAAGCGACCAGTACCGCGAAGGGTGGAATGAATATTATCTGTCACGCATGAAGACGTACTTCGCCGAAGCAGCGGACGCGTTCGGCCAAGACTCCGAAGACGCCAAGGATTTCAGCGACGCGCGAGGTGCGATCGACGTGGCCGCGTTCGAGAGCGAGCATTTCCCGACGGCTGGATCCGGGACGCCCGAGGCGCATGTGCCAGCACCTCGCCGGGCGGTGCGCGCCACCGCCAAGAAGCCCGGGAAGGCCGCAGTCAAGGCGACGACCAAGCCGACAGCCAAGAATCCGGTCAAGGCGACGACCAAGGCGAAAGCCAAGAACCCGGTCAAGGCGAAAGCCAAGAACCCAGTCAAGGCGACGACCAAGGCGACAACCAAGAGCCCGGTCAAGGCGACGACCAAGGCGACAACCAAGAGCCCGGTCAAGGCGACGGCCAAGGCGACAACCAAGAACCCGGTCAAAGCGAAGGCCAAGGCGACAACCAAGGCGAAAACCAAACAGCGGGCTCTCCCCGCGAGGAAATCCAAGGCCAAGGCGCCGAAGCAACCGAAGACACGCGGGAGAGCCGCCAAAACGACCCGCTCCGCGTCACGCAAACGTCGCCACTGACCTCAACGACCTTAACTGGTCTCGTAAGGGAAGGGTTTGCGTTCCGTGGTAGATAGGTTCCATGACCGGTCGAACGATTCGAACCCTCGCAGCGACGACGTTGTTGACCACTGCCGCGGGCTCCGCGGGCTGCGGGTACCTGCTTCACCCCGAACGGCGCGGAACGCAGAGCGGCACTATCGACTCGGCGACGATGGTCATGGATCTCTTGTGGTTGCTTCCAGGCATCGTGCCCGGCGTCGTTGCTCTGATCGTGGATTTTTCGAGCGGGGCGATCTACGTGCGGGGACGGGCGGCCGTGGTCCCGCTCTCACCCGATAGGCGCCTCGTCGTTCGACTCCCGCGATCGTCGAAACCGACACGGCTCGAGGTTCGCCTGGTCACCTCCGCGCGTCGGGAGGTGGCGCGCGAGATGATCTCGGTTGGTCCAACCATGACGAAGGACCAATCGGTCGAGCTCCGCCTTGGGCCCGGCGAGACACGCGAGCCCGTCTTCCTGGAAGTTCAGCGCGACGACGGTGCTTCGGCGCGCCTGTCGATGCCGCTTTAGGTCGGCTTCAAGATCGCGCGGCGACCCTGCGAGGCAGGACTTGCATCCATGACCGCGCGATGAGAATGGGCGGGCAGAATCAGGGCGCCTTCGGCGGCGGCGCGGTGGTGACGCCCGGCTCCCCTTCTTTTTTCTTGGGCCCCTCGAGGGGCTTGCCGAGGATGCGGGCGGCGGTCTCCCGCGTAGCTTGAGCAACCTCGGCGCGGGCCTCGATGTGTTCCCCAGCGGCGGTTAGGAAAGCCTCTAGATCCAAAGCCTTCTTGCCCTTGCGCGACCGCTTCCCGCAATACTCCCACGCCTGTAGCTGCCTCTGATCCTCTTCGTACAGCTTTTTGGCGTTCACCTTGAACGTCTTTGACGGGACGGCCTTAGCATCCTTCTTGATGTTCTGGATCAAGGGACCGCACTGCTCACGTACGCGGGCCATGAACTTAACCGCGTCGGTCTTGCAAGTCGTCGCCAGGTACTCCAACACGCCCTGGATATCCTTCTTCGCATCGAGGTCCGGAATCGCGCAGACCAGGAACTTCTCGAACGCCACCGATTCGACCGTGGGTTCGGGCGAGAACGCGGTGCCCACTTCCTGAATCGATCCGTCGACGTCCTTGATCATGCCGCGCCCCTTCACCTTCTCGGCATAGGTTTCGATACCGGCCTGCAGCTTGGGCAGCGTGGCCAGATACTTGTCGAGCGCCTCCTTCATTTCGGGGGGGAAGTCCGACGCCAGGGATCCCAAGGCGGACCGAGCGCGCTCGATCTTCGGTACGCATTCGGTAGTCAGATGATCGGAGAACGTCTTTTGCTGGGTAAAATAGGCCGTCTCGATGCGCATCTGGATCTCGTCGACACCCTTGAAGTTGCCCACGTCGATCTCGCTGGAGGTGATGCAGTTCCAAAAGCCACCCGTCTCGGTCTTGTCGCGCTCCGCGAACCGTCCCCCTTGCTCAAGGATCTCCTGAGCGGCCTTCGCCTTCTTGTTGTTCATCCACATCACCGTGCCGACGCCTCCGACCACCACCAAGGCCACCACCATGAATATCGACCGGTTGCGCTTCTGCTTGGCCGCGCGTTCGGCCATCAGGCGCTGGTACTCCTCGATGCCGCCGCCGGCCGATCCGGCTACCAACCCTGAGTGGACGGGCAGCCCCAAGGGGGCGACGGCGAACCGCGAACCGCAGCGAGAGCAGACAGACGAACCATCGACGTTGCTCTGCTTGCACTTCAGGCAAGTGATCATGGGGGGACCTCCGGTGGGGGGGGCCTTCTTTTACCATGGTCAACCCGAGCCCCGATCCAGAAATGCCCGGGAGCCTCCTGGAGGCCCTCCGCAACCGGCGCCGCCGAGCAACCCCAGCGCTACCCCTTGACCAGCTGCTTCGAGAACACCGACCACGACCGCAGGTAGTCGAGGGCCATCTGCAGTTGGTAGTCGTCCAGGCGCTTCGTCTCGACCGCCCGATCGCCCTGTTCGTTCCGCAAGCGTTTTTGTAGATCGCGTTCACGCGGCAGATCCGCATCGCCCGGAGCCGTGGTGGGCGCTGTGGCATCCACAATCACGTCGGGCGTAATCCCCTGCCCCTGAATGGATCGTCCGTTCGGCGTATAGTAGCGGGCCACGGTGATCTTTAGACCGCAGGGCTTGGGTCCACAGCCATCGACGTCGATGACGGTCTGCACGGATCCTTTCCCGAAGGTCTGGGTGCCAAGCACGATCGCACGTCCGTGATCCTGCAATGCCCCCGCGACAATCTCGGCGGCCGACGCCGTTCCCCCGTCGACGAGAACGATCATCGGAAAGCCGAGCCAGGTCCCCCGGCTGTGCGCCCGGGATTCGTCCATGATACGACCGCCCTTGCCCGCAGTCTTGACGATCAGTCCGTCGGCGATGAAGCGATCGGCGACCTTCACGCCTTGATCGAGCAGCCCACCGGGGTTCCGCCGCATATCCAGCACCAATCCCCTCAAGCCTCCCGCCGTCTGGGCTTTGAACTGCTCCAGCAGTCCTTGCAGCAGCGTGTCCGTCGTCGCGGCGAACATGCGAATCTTGATGTACCCGACGCTGTCGGGCAGCATCTTGCCCTCGACGGGCTTCAGCTCGTAGCGCGCGCGCCGGATGCGAAAAGTCATCTCCCGACCACGGCGGTCCAGCACCAGCACGACCTCACTTCCCGCGGGACCCTGCATGCGAGATACGATGTCGTCGAACTCCAAGTTCGCCACTTCGGCGCCGTCGATGCGCTTGATGATATCGCCAGGTTCGATCCCGGCCTTGGCAGCCGGAGAGCCCTCGATCGGCGACACGATCACCAGGCGGGACTTGCGCTTCTCGACGTCGATCCCGATGCCGTCAATCTCCTCGCTGCCCTCGGTTTCCTTCTTCAACTTGTCGTATTCGACGGGATCCATGAAACGCGAATGCGGATCGAGCACATCGGTGAGGCCACGGGCAGCGCCGTACATCAGGTCAGTCTCGGCGATGTCCTCGACGTAGTGGGTCTCGATGTGCGACAGCACCTTGGTGAACAAGCCCAGTTTCTGGTACGGGTTGAACCGACCGGCGTGCAGAGGGCGCGAAAATACGGCTCCTCCGATGAACGCCGCCACGGCCGACAGGGCCACGGGACCCCAGCGCCTGACCGGTACCCTGAAACCACCGACGGACCAGCGAGACTTCTGCATTTGGCGTGATTCTAGCAAACCCCGCAGCGCCCGCTGACGGCGATTCTCCATCGCAATCGCGTCGCATTCCTGCTGTTGTGCGGTTCGCGACGCGGCAGCTAGGATTGGGTGGCGGCCTCTTCGAGTATGTTGTCTCGAAGCGTCTTCGTTGCGGGATCGCGATTCTCGTGGAAGCGCAGTCCCCTGGTACTCCGTCGGCGGCATCTCAAGACAGGCCAAGCGGGCCGCGGCCTTTCTGCGAAGGCCATTCCGAATCGAAGCCTTGCTTGAAACAATCGGGCGCCTGCGGGGAGACGCTGTCCTAGTCAGAGGCGGCCGCGCGACAGCCGATCGCGACGGCGGTCAGGTATGCCTAGGCAGTTCGATCTCGAAGCACGCGCCCGCTCCCTCTTGGCTCTCGACGTGGATTGCGCCACCCATCTCCTCCAGCGCTCGTCGGCTGATCCACAAACCGAGGCCGAGCCCACCGTATTGATTTTTCGGCGCGGCCCGCTCGAAGCGTTCGAAGATAACGGCATGCTTTTCGACCGGAATGCCGATCCCCCGGTCAATCACCTGTACCCGAGCCGCACCTTCGTCCACCGTCACACGGACCTCGACTGGTTTCCCCGCACCGTATTTGAACGCATTGGACAACAGATTGGTGACGACCTGCTCCGTTCTCTGACGGTCCCAAACCCCCTGAACAGGCCCAGGCGTTTGGATTAAAACGGGACAGGCGGCATCGCTGGCGACTTGGCCCATTCGAGTTACGACCCGCTGGACCAATGCCGACAGGTCCAAAGGTTCCGGGGAGACGGAAAGGCGGCCTTGCGTGATGGTCGATACGTCGAGCAGCGTTTCAACGAGGCCCGACAGGCGCAGGACCTGATCTTCAACGCCGCTGACGTGCGTCTCAAGGAGGCGAGTGGTTTCACTGTCTCCCGAGAGACGCCGCACGGTCCTCAGCAACGTCTCGACCATCAATCGGAGCGACGTCAGAGGGGTGCCCAACTCGTGTGATGCCACCGACAGGAAGTCATCGCGGACGCGAACCGAATTCCGCAGATCCACCTCCAGCCGCCGCCGTTCCGTGATGTCGACGCAGGAGCCGATGTATCCGGCGAACGCGCCTTCCGGAGTATAGCGAGGCGTTCCGCGATCGAGGATCCAGCGGTATTCACCGTCGGCGCGACATAGCCGGTACTCCATTTCGAAAACCGACCGTGTGTTGAACGCGCGAACG